>DCUM01000211.1 GCA_002327255.1 bacterium UBA2214
TTTCCCCGCCATCAAGTTTTCCCGCCATCAATTTTCGCCGTCATCAATTTTCTCCGCCATCAATTTTTCCGCCCGGGCCACAATCGCCGCCGCGGTGAGGCCGAAATCCGCATAGACCTGCTCATACGGCGCCGACTTGCCAAAACGGTCGATGCCCATCACCTCGCCCTCACAGCCGACATACTTGTGCCAGCCCAGCGTCGTTCCCGCTTCGATGGAAATCCGTTTGCGCACCCCTTTCGGCAGCACCGATTCTTTATACGCGGCCGACTGCGCCTCAAACAACTCCCACGACGGCATGCTCACCACCCGCACCGCACGGCCCTGCGCTTCCAGGAGCGCCGCCGCCTGAACGGCGAGTTCCACTTCGGACCCGGTCGCGATCAATATCAAATCCGGTGAAGCGCCCTTCTCCGGACGCAGGACGTAGGCGCCTTTCAACGCCGCCTTGCCGGAATCCTCATACAAGGGCAGATTCTGCCGCGTCAGTACCAGGGCGGTGGGGCCGCTCCGGTGCGTCAGCGCCGCCCGCCACGCCGCAGCCACTTCCCTGGCATCCGCGGGACGGATCACGGTCATGTTGGGAATGCTGCGCAGCATCGCCAGCTGCTCGATGGGCTGATGCGTCGGTCCGTCCTCACCGACGCCGATGCTGTCGTGGGTGAAGACGTAAATCACCGGCAATCCCATCAGCGCCGCCAAACGCATCGACGGCTTCATGTAATCCGAGAAGACAAAAAAACCCGACACGTAGGGGATCAGTCCGCCGTGCAGCGCCAGTCCATTGGCCATGGCCGCCATGGCATGCTCGCGCACGCCAAAGTGCAGATTGGGCCCCTTCTCCCCCGAAGGCAGATAACAGCCGCGGCCCTTCATGACCGCCTTGGTGGAAGGCGCCAGATCCGCCGAGCCGCCGATGAGCTGCGGCACCCTGGACGCCAGCAGGTTCAACACGGTGCTCGAGGTCTCGCGCGAGGCTTTCCGGTCGGTCTGGTTCCAGAACGTTTCATCAAAAACCGTTTTTTCGTCCAACGCACCCGACAACCAGGACTGCAATTTCTGCGCCTCTTCGGGATAATCACGCGTATAAGCCTGATGCATCTCATTCCACGTATCAAACGGCACCCGCCGGGCATCGTTCAACTGCCGGGTATGCGCATAGACCGCTTGCGGAACCGTGAAAGGCTCCGGCTCGGGCCACTGCAGAAACGCCCGGGTCTCCTCCACGCCCGCAGCGCCCAGCGGCGCGCCGTGCACTTCGGCGGAGCCCTGCTTGCCCGGACAGCCGTAGCCGATGATGGTGTTGATCTTGATCAGCGACGGCTGGCGCAGATTCTTCTTCGCCTCGAGCACGGCCGCCTCGATGGCCGCCAGGTCGTTGCCGTCCGCCACCTCCAGCGTCTGCCAGCCGCAGGCCTCGAAGCGTTTGCGTACATCTTCCGTGAAGGTGATGCTGGTACTGCCTTCGATGGTGATCTGGTTGGAGTCGTACAACACGATCAGCTTGCCCAGGCCCAGCGCGCCCGCCAGGGAAGCCGCCTCCGAGGTGATGCCCTCCATCATGCAGCCATCGCCGGAGATCACCCAGGTGAAATGATCAAAAAGGGGGAATTCCGCTTTATTGAACACGGAAGCGAGATAATCCTCGGCCAGGGCCATGCCGACCGCGGTGGCGAAGCCCTGTCCCAGCGGACCGGTGGTGGTCTCCACCCCCGGCGTATGGCCATATTCGGGATGGCCGGGCGTGCGCGAATCGAGCTGGCGGAACTGTTTGAGATCATCCATGCTCAGGTCGTAGCCGAAGAGATGCAGCAGACTGTAGAGCAGCATGGAACCGTGCCCCGCGGAGAGCACAAAGCGGTCACGGTCCAGCCACTCCGGCTGCCGGGGATTGTGTTTCATGATTTTGGACCACAGGGTATAAGCCGCGGGCGCCATGCCCATCGGCAATCCGGGATGACCGGAATTGGCCTTCTGTATCGCTTCAATCGACAGAATTCTGATGGCGTTGACGCAAAGTTGTTCGACAGACATTTCAATCTCCCGGGGCGAGTCGGTAAAATCGGTTCAATTTTCAATTTAGTTGATAAATATAATACAGCGGAAGCAAAAATTCAAATCATTTATGCACGGAAGGGTTTAAGCAGCGGAATCGAAATTCAACCCAGCGGTGGTGCAGGGCAAAAAAAAACCTGGCCCTGGGACCAGGTTATGATAAAAGGGTACCCGTCAGCGCGCGATGATCGCCTTGCCGATGAGATCGGTCTCCTGCGCGCCGTCCGCCGTGTTGCTTTTCGCATGGACCCGGAAGAGATAGACGCCGTTGGCGACGGGATCGCCGTCGCCGTCGCTGCCATCCCAGGGCTCGGGATAGACGTTGAAACCGGTGACTGCCTGCATGGCGGGAAATTTTCGCAGCAGACGCCCGGCGACCGAAAAGAGCTGGATCTCCACCATCGCATCCCGGCTCACTTCGAAGGTGAACTGGGTCCGGTTGCGCAGGGGGTTGGGATAATTGAGAACATTGCGCAGGGTCAGTCCGCTCTCCTCGACCACCTGAAAACTCACCTCATGATAACTGGAATTGTTGGAATTGTCCCATGCCTTGATGCCCAGGGTATGGAGGCCCGGCGTCAGGCCGGAGAGCGGGTACTGCAGCTCCCCCCGGGTGTAACTGCCACTATAGTACTGGAAAAAACCGGTGATATTCTTGCCTTCATCGCCGTCGAGGGTCAGGACGATCTGGTGGCCGATGTCACCGGCGATATTGACGCCGCTGACCGAATCGCTGATGAGCACATGCAGCACGGGATTCTGCGTGGTGTAATCGCCGGACTTGAAAGAGGGATTGCCAAAATGGATGGCGATCTGCGGTCCCTCGTGGTCGATCAGATTCTGCGCCGAGCCGCCGACCTTGAGTCTGCTCATGTAGCCGGTGCCGTCTCCATCCGCATTCCAGAAGTAGAGACTGATACGGCCGTCCGTGCCCCCGTAGGAGATATCCTTGGGCACGATAAAGTCGACCTGAAAGCGGCCGTCGCTGCTCTGTGTGGCGCCGCGGAAGATGGTATTGCCGGAGAGGATGTAATCGATGCGCCGGCCGCCGGCGGTTTCGTACTGGCGTGGCTTGCGGGAATCGAAGACGCGCATCAGGAGCTGGCCGTTAAATCCGTTCCAGACGCTGCCATCCCTGGCGATGGTGCCATTGATGCGAATGCGCGTCAACGCCTGCAGCGTGTCGCCGGGCGATATGGATTCCACGGCGGCCCTGAATCGGGGCGCGCGCAGCCGCATGGCCGGATCACCGAGCAGTACAAATTTCTCATTGTTGATCTGGCTGGCATTGGAAGCGCGCTTGGCGAGCATGACCGCATCGCCCAGCCGCGCCGTCTTGCCGCTGCTTTCATAACCGGCAAATAAATGGTTGTACAGTTGATAATTGAAATCCGCGTTTTCCACCGAGTAAACCAGCCGGGCGGAGGAAACCATCGCAATCGCGCCGCGCTGTGACAGATTGAGCAGTTCTTCGGCAAAACTCTGTTTTTGCGGCTGGTCCCAATAGGCGAATTCACAGGTCGCAGCGACCCATACCATATAACGGTTCTGATTTTGAATCTTCCCCAGATCGCTGGAGAGGTTGAGCACATTCTCGTGTGTCAGCAGCTCGTCGGCGCCATGCCCGATGAAGTTGAACAGCAAAGTCCCTTCGTTGATGCGGTTCAAAATAGCTTCATTGGCCAGGGGTTTGGTGATACCGGAGATGCTCGCCGTGCGCACCGCCGGATATTCCATCAAATAAATTTTGTGCACAGTGAGCAGCGACGGTACATGGTATTCCGCCAGCTGTTCGGACTGCCAGGTGTGTTCGGTCTCTTCGCCCTTGCCGCCGGCGGTCAACTCGTCATCCCCCACAATGGTGACCGTCTTGCGCCACTCGCCCGCTTCGGATCTGGTCTCGTAGGTGATCAGCTTATCGACGACCGCCTGCGCTTCTTCCACCGTTCGCACCGGCAAACGCCCGATAGCCATCTGCATCTTGTTCGAACCGCCCAGCGTGTAGGTAAACCAGTCATCCGTAGTGCGCGTCAAAATCTTGGAGGTATCATTGGTCTCATAGGGCAGGATCAGATTGGGCGCCGACGATTTGTAGATGTTGCGATAGTCATAATGCCCATCCCCGAGGAGCAGGGCATACCCGGGCTGTCCCCATTCGCGATAGGCATAGGCGAGAAAGTCGCGTACGGCCGTGGGATCGAGCAGACCCCAGGAAAATTCGTCATAGATATCCGATATTTTTACCACTTCGGTGGCGAGACGATCAGAGGGGTCCCAATCCTCGCGCAGACTCTCCAGCTGCAACGCCTGCTGGTAAAAAGAATCGTGGGTGATGATGATGTAATCCACATCCCGCGTTTGGCGCAAATCCGCCGGCGCATCCTTGCGAATCTCGGTGATGCTGCGGTAGCTCCCCGGCGTCACCGCCAGATAGCGTCTCGGGCCGGCCTCACTGCCAGCATCCGTAAAACGGATGCTGCGGCTGCCGACCGTGCCGCCCTGCAGCTGCGCGACATCCTGATACTCGGTGACATCGAACAGTAAAATATCGTCACGGCTGAACCGGCTGATTTCGTAATCAATGCTCCCGGAGCGCAGCGGACCATAGAAGAGCAAATTGTCATTGACCGCCTCAAAATGCCGCTGATACTCCACCTCGATCCAGTCGACATAGGCCTGCTGAACATCCGATGTGATCGTATATTCCACGCTGAGTTGATTGTTCCCATCCAGAAGGGTGCCCGTCGCATTGAATTCACCCGTTCGCACAACATAGCCATTGCCGCTGGAACCGCTCATCGTCATGGTGCCGATGGCGTTGCCGTTCGCTTTCATCCTGAATTGATGCGTGCCGGTTGTCGTGGCCGCCATCTGAAACCGAAATTGTGCCGTGCCATCCACCCGGGCCCCGGGCAGTGCAAAAACCGCGGTATAGACATTTTTCTCGCGCGCCAGTTCAAAACCGAGCCAGTCCGAACCGGACTTGAAAACATTGCTCTTTTCCTCCTCGCTCCAGGCCAAATCCCTGAAGCTGCTCTCGGGGATACCCCCGCCCGGCGTGACGTTGCGCTGCGTCATGCGCTTGCCCGGCGACTCGCCAAAGGTCAGCCAGTAGATATTCTCATATCCATAACGATTGATATGGTGGCGCAGTTTGCCATCCGCCCCATTGTGGGCGAAGCCTTCCAGCGATCTCCCGTAAAAGAGTATGTAATCGGCATCATCGAAACGGCCGTCTTCTTCCCCTGCAATATGGATGGCATTTTCGATCAGCGCTGCGGGACGGGCGGCGGAGAGATTCTCCGGCAGCTCGCGACCACCATTGTGATAGATGCGGATCGTCCGCGGATCCAGGGTGCTGGTGGGGACGCCGGCCCGGCTCAGCGTCGCCGGCGTCAATCTGTAAATGCCATCCATGCCGCCGCTGCCGTTGCCTTTGATGACGATCTTGTACCAGTTCTCGCCCGCAAAAACCGGGGCAGCAGACCTGGTGAGCCGGCTCTGCGGTTTCTGCCGCCAGGATCGCGCCTGATCATAGTTGAGCAGGAGCTGGCGAAAAACCTCCTCCTCCGTGCGCAGCAGCGATGGGGCGGCCGCGTCATTCGTCGCGCCGCCAAAGCGGATGCTCACCACGATGCGCTGATATTGATGGATCTGCGACCGGACGGCGTCAAATTGCAGCGGCAAAAAGACCAGCCGCGACACCTTTTGTCCCCGGAACATCTCGGGTTCGGAGAGGAAGGCGGGCGGGGAAAATTCGCACTTCTTGTAGAGCTCCTCATCGGCGGCATGGGATATCTGCCGTGATCCTTCCGGCTCCACGATCGTACCCACGGGAAGGAGGCGCTGGCCGGCGTGTTGTGTATGCGGCGCCTCGAGAATCTGCAGCGCAGCCACACCCTGCAAGGGCAAGCCGACGACAAAAGTCTTTGCCAGCTGCTGCGGGGCACCCGCTTCGCCGAAACTTTCACTGCCGGCGAAATGGTAGCGCTGATAAATTTCATCCGCAACGGCCACCGTATCCACACGCCAGCCGCCGGGGGTGTACTCCACCACCAGCTGTTCGGGGGAAGAAGAGATCAATCGCAGGCCATTGCGATCCGCGGCGAGTGCGGCGACGGCACAAAACAACAAAACGAAAAAATATCTTGATGAATGACGCATATCGATTCCATAGATTCTGAATAATGAGTGAACTTATGAATTACGCGTGACCGGACAATTGGCAGGCTGCTGTTCGTCAGCCTGCGGCATCACAAATTGGACGATGACGCCGTCGACACGGTGTTTCTGCGCCCATAAACGGTCGATGAGACGCAAAATCAGAAATCCGACCGCCAGGCCGATGAACGCTCCGAGAATCCCCAGACTCTGCCCCTGCTCAGCGGTGCCGGCAAAGAGTGTCGTGGTGATCCAGTACCCCAGACCCAACATGAGCAGGGGAAACATGAAAACCATCACCGCCCCGCCCAGCACCTGCCGGGGGGGGATCTCAACCTCGACCCTGGCGCCGACCGGCGCCTGAAGGTGGTTGTCCGCCCGCATCACGGGCATGTGCTCCTGCCCGCTCAGGGAGATACAACCGTGACAACCGATACAAACCGGATTTTTTACAATAGCGACTTTTGCGATGAAATCACAAGTCTCTAAAATGACGCCTGTTTGTTGCATGTCTCTCCCAAAATCCGCTCCAGGAGTCCATCGAAAAACCCGTTTCGATGTTCGCCGGTCAGAAACAAAGTCCCTGATGGTGACAATTTCTCCGTTTTAAATGCCCTGGTTCTCCCGCTCCCGGGTGCTGCAGCCACCCCTTTGCGCCTTTCGGAAGCATCCGGTAATCCGGCAGGGGCGAAAATTTTCACTGCCTGGAGACGCTACCGGAGCCTCGAGGGGGGATCAAGCAGGAGAATATAACCATTTCTCCCGCCACATCAAAGCATCGTGTTTAATTAAACAGGCGCTATCGGGCCTTTGTTCCCGCCATCCCGTGCCGTTCACAAAACCTGAATCGTGACGGGCGCGCTGCCGGGTTCGCCGGGATTCACAGCGCTCCTGATGTGAAAGCGGTGCTTTCCCGGCTGCAGTTGCCAGCGCGCCTGGAAAGGCCTCCGGACGCGCGCATAGGAAGTATCATTGATGAACCATTCGATCTCATCCATGCCGGGGGGCACCACCGCTTGCAACAGAATGGTTTGATATTCGCGCCGCAGAACCGGGTCGATCTTGAGTACATCCCCGTCATCCGGGAAAGAGATGGCCAATCGTGGCGGCGTCGGGTGCTCTGCCGTGGAGAATACCTGCGGCGGGACGGGCATTTGGTTGGCGGCCATCCACGACCAGTATTCCGGCGGCCACACTTCGAACACTTTTTCTTCCCGGCGTGAGGCCGGCGTACCGGGTCCGGCCTCGCGCCCGGTGCGCCGGTCGATGACAAAACGGCGATGGACGCGGCAGGATTGGGCCGGCTGGGTGCCGCGGATGAACCACTCTTCCACCTGACCGGGACAGGCTTCTCCGGGGAGGCTGCCGGACGCCGGACAGATGGGTATTTGCAGCAGCTGTTCCGGGGCGCGAAAAGGCGCCGGCTCACGCGCTTTGTATATTTCGAGCATGATGTCGCGAAACAGGGGTGCCGCCCCTGTGATGCCGCTGATGCGCTGCATCGGCTGGCCGTCAAAGTTGCCCACCCAGACGCCAACCGTATGCTCTGTGGTATAGCCGATGGTCCAATTATCGCGGAAATCCTTGGTGGTGCCGGTTTTGGCGGCACAGACAAACGGCAGATGCAGCGGTCCGCCGAGACCGAACGCCGGCGCCCGGGCGCGGTGATCGCTGAGAATATCACTCAGCAAAAAAGTGATGATTTCGGGGAAAATGCGCGCCCGGTGCAACGGCTCCTCTTCAACAGAAGGGGGCGTGCCGGCGAGACCGTGCAGAGGCTGCAGCACGCCGCCGCGCGCCAGGGCGGCATAGGCGTTGGTCAAATCCCGCAGCGTCACTTCACCATTACCGAGCGTCAGACCGCTGCCGTAAAAGCTGGCGGGCTTGTTCAGGGTCGTGAGCCCGGCCAGCCGCAGCTTTTCCAGCAGGAGATCACCGCCCATGGCCTCCAGCAGGCGCACGGTCGCAACGTTATAGGAACAGGCCAGGGCGGTGCGCAACCGCACCGGGCCATGATATTTTTCATCGTAATTATGCACGGTGAAATCAGCACCCGCTTGTGCGGCGTGGGTCTCGATGTCCGCCAGCAGGCTCGCCGTGGTGAACCCCTGCTCCAGGGCGAGGCCATAGGTAAAGGGTTTTATGGCCGATCCGGGCTGCCGCAGCGCGCGCACGCCATCCACCTGGCCTTGCCACGCCTCCGAGAAAAAGTCCCGGGAACCCACCCAGGCCTTCGCAGCCCCGCTGCGGTTCTCGATGACGAGAACGGCAGCATTGGTCACCCGGTTTTTGCGCAGGTTTTCGATATGACCGTTCACCAATTCTTCGATGCGTATTTGCAGGTCGGCATCGATCGTGGTGACGATCTCACGGTGCGCCGTATCCTGGCCGCGGAGCTGTTCGTACAGCATTTGACAAAAATGCGGCGCCAGGAAAACGCGCTGGCGCGGCGCCAGCTGCAGGGGCTGTGCCGCGGCCTTCTCAAAGGCCGGTTCATCCAGATAGCCGCATTTTCTCATCGCCGCCAGCACCTGCCGCTGACGCTTCAAGGCCCGCTCGAAATGGTAATAGGGATTATAGCGGCTCGGGGACTGGGGCAGGCCACAGAGAAAAGCCGCTTCGGCGATGCTGAGGTCGCGGGACGGCCTGGCAAAATAGGTACGGCTGGCGGCCTCGATACCGAAGAGCTGATTGCCAAAAGGCGCGCGATTGAGGTACTGTTCGAGAATCTCCGCCTTGCTCATCTGACACTCGAGCCGCACGGCCACAAGGGCTTCGAACGGTTTGACGTACCAGCGCCGCGGCAGCCGGTACATCTGCCGGGCCAGCTGCTGCGTCAGCGTCGAACCGCCGGATACCACCTGCCGGTTGCGCACATTGAGCCACAGCGCGCGCAATACGGCGAGCGGATCGACCCCGGGGTGACGGTAAAAACGTTTGTCTTCCACCGCGACGATGGCGCCCGGCACTTCCACAGCCATCTCCGTCAACGGCGTCCAGATGCCGCGTCCCTGCTCACTGGAGAGTATTTCCCGCAGCAGCACGCCCCTGACATCGAGAAACCGCCAGGAGAGCATCCTGCTGTTATCGCGACGGGCTGAATCCAGCGGATAAAAGAGAAAAAGGCTGACCAGCACGAGGATCGCAGCGGCAGCGATATGTTTGCGTTTCAGTTTCATGACCATTCCAGGGTTTTCTGTAATATAGAAAAATTGCGCTTTTAAACAAGCACAAAGTCAGTGGATCATGGCCGGCAGGGCGCTCTTCGTTTTTGCTTGATAAATTGGCTTGCTTTTAGTAGCTTGTAGGGTTGATTCGAACCTATAGGGCGTCCAGCATGTTGTCCACTCTTCACGCGATGGTCTTGTTACACCTCCATTTCCCCGCCATCTTTTTTCAATCACCTCTCAGCCGGGTTTGTACGACTGGATTCTGGCCGCTTCCTATATGCAACCAGTACAGGAGCCATTGTCATGAACTATGAAAAACTGTTCGCCGAGCGAACCAAAAACATGGGCGCCAACATCATTCGTGAAATCCTCAAGGTGGTATCACAGCCGGGCATGATTTCTCTGGCAGGTGGCATTCCGGCGCCGCAGAGCATGCCGCTGAACCTGATCCGTGATCTGGTCGATTCCGCCCTGACCAAATATGGCGCCAGGGCGCTGCAATACGATCTCACGGAAGGTTTCATCCCGCTGCGCGAAGTGCTGGTGTCCCATTTGCAAAATAAAGGCATCATGACCAGAGTCGAGGATGTCTGCATTTCAAGCGGTTCACAAGGCGTTTTGGATGCGTTGGGCAAGGTTTTGATAAATCCCGGAGACCACATCGCCGTGGAGGCGCCGACCTATCTGGGCGCCATTTCCGCATTCAATCCCTATGGCCCCCGGTACGCGTGCATTGCCATGGATGAAGAAGGCATCATTCCGGAAGCGCTGGAAAAAGTCATTGCCACGCATCCGGTCAAATTCGTCTATCTGGTGCCCACTTTTCAAAATCCGACCGGACGATCCCTGAGCCTCGCGCGGCGCCATGTCATCGCCGAGATCATCGCCAAAAACGATCTGCTGCTGGTGGAAGACGATCCCTACAGCGATCTGCGCTATCGCGGCGAACCCCTGCCCACGCTGCAGTCGATGATCCCCGATCACGTTCTCTACACCACCACGCTCTCCAAGGTCTTTGCGCCCGGACTTCGTATCGGCGTCTACATCGCGCCTGAGCCCGTGAAGCGCTGGCTGGTTCTGGCCAAGCAGGGCATCGACCTGCATTCCAGCACCTTCAACCAGGCCCTTGCCGCGGAGTACATCCTCGGCGGCCATTTGCAGCAGCAAATCCCCAAAATCGTCGCGCTCTACAAGCCCAGACAGGAAGCCATGCTCCAGGCGATGGACCAGTATTTCCCCTCTTCCTATACCTACTCGAAACCGGAAGGCGGCATGTTCATCTGGGCGGAAGGACCCAAGGGCGACGATACGGAAAAACTCTATTGGAAATGCGTCGAGCGCCATGCCGCCTATGTGCCGGGGAAATTCTTTTATCCCAGGTGTGAAGAGGGCCTGGCGACCATGCGTCTGAATTATACCATGAGCAATGAAGAAGAGATCGAAAAGGCGATACATATCATCGCGGATGTGCTCAAGGAAGGTTTGTGAGAATGTTACCCGTTCAACCATCCACCATCATCAGGAGGTTCCCTTGAAGTTTAAACAGTCACTCTGGATTTCAGTCACCCTGTTTGTATTCTCTGCAGTTGCCGCCTCTGCCTGCACCAATTTTTTGATCACACGCGGCGCTTCCGCGGACAGCTCCACCATGATCACCTATGCCGCGGATTCGCACACATTATATGGTGAACTCTATTACTTCCCTGCCGGGAAACATGTCGAGGGTTCTCTCATCGATGTTCATGAGTGGGACACGGGCAATTATCTGGGCAAAATAAAACAGGTCGCGCAGACTTTTTCTGTGGTCGGCAATATGAACGAGCACCAGGTTTCCATCGGTGAAACCACCTATGGCGGCCGCCGTGAACTCCACGATCCCGAAGGCATCGTCGATTATGGCAGTCTGATGTATCTGGCCCTGCAGCGCGCGCGCAGCGCCCGCGAAGCCATCACCATCATGACCGATCTGGTCGCGGAGTATGGCTACTGCAGCAGCGGCGAGTCTTTTTCCATTGCGGACCCCCAAGAGGTCTGGATCATGGAGATGATCGGCAAAGGCAAGGGCAACCGGGGCGCCGTGTGGGTCGCCCGGCGCGTTCCCGATGGCTATATCAGCGGTCACGCCAATCAGGCGCGCATCCGCCAGTTTCCGCTCAAGGATCCCAAAAACTGCCTCTATGCCAAGGATGTCATCTCCTTTGCGCGCGAGAAAAAGTACTTTGAGGGCGCGGATGTGGATTTCAGCTTTGCCGATGCCTACGCACCCCTCGATTTTGGCGCGCAACGTTTCTGCGAGTCGCGCGTCTGGAGTGGATTCCGCCGCGCCGCGCCCTCGCAGAATTTTTCCATAGACTTTGCCAAAGGGGTTCCGGGCAGCGAGCCATTGCCGCTGTGGATCAAACCCGACAAAAAGCTATCGCTTCGCGATGTCATGGAACTCATGCGCGATCATTTCGAGGGCACCGACCTGGACATGACGCAGGACATTGGCGCCGGCCCCTACTGCCTGCCCTACCGCTGGCGGCCGCTGACCTGGCAGGTCGACAGCGTGACCTACGTCAACGAACGCGCCATATCCACCCAGCAGACGGGCTTTTCCTTCGTCGCGCAAGCGCGCGCGCATCTGCCCAATCCCATCGGCGGCATCCTCTGGTTCAGTGTCGATGACGCCTACAGCACCGTCTATGTGCCCATGTACTGCGGCATCACCAGAGTGCCGTGGAATTTTGCGGTCGGCACGGGTTCCTTCAACGAATTTTCCTGGGACTCCGCCTTCTGGGTGTTCAATTTTGTCGCCAATTTTGCCTACTCCCGCTACAGCGAGATGATCGTGGATATCCAGAAAGTACAGCGCGAGCTGGAAGGCAACTTTTTGGCGCAGGTGCCTGAGATCGACCGGGCCGCCGCAGCCCTCCATAAAACCTCCCCGCAGCTGGCACGCGATTATCTGAGCGAATTCTCGTTCAGGAGTGGCGCCGAAACCGTGGCACGCTGGAAAAAGTTGGGCGAATTTTTGATCTACAAGTATCTGGACGGTAATCTCAGAGACGAACACGGCAAGGTCAAGCATCCGGGTTATCCGCCGGCCTGGTACCGCATCATCGCCGGCCAGACAGGCGAGCAACTGAAAGAGATTCCCTGGCCGCAAGAACAGAAAAATCATTGATCCCGGAACCATTCGGCCCGGCTGCTGGACAATTGCTGCCGGGCTGCTGCCTGTTCATAAAGAAAGGAAATTGTTGTGGATTGGCCTACACTGCTCACCGGCCTGTTGGTCTTCCTGGCACGCATCACCGACGTCACACTGGGGACGGTGCGTACCATCAGTATCGTGCACGGCCGCACGAAAATCGCGTTTGTGCTCGGATTTGTCGAAATCAGTCTGTGGCTGTTCGTTGTTGCCAAAGTATTGCAGGAAGTCACTACAACGCCGATCCTCGCGCTCTTTTACGCGTTGGGATTTTCCACGGGAAATGTCGTGGGCATTCTGCTCGAGAAACGTCTCGCCTTCGGTTACACCATCTTGCGCGTGATTTCGCAAGAACATGGCGAAATCATTACTGAGCAGTTGCGCGCAGCCGGCTATGCCGTGACCACCTTTGCCGGAGAGGGTTTGAGTGGCGCCGTGCGCATGATTTATGTCGTTTTCCCCCGCAAGGAACTCAACGACGTACTGGCCGTTGTCAAACGCACCTCCCCGGAGGCTTTTTACATCACCGAACAAGCCGGCAGCGTCAGTAAAATCTTTCGTCCCACCCTCCAGCCCGGCACCGGCTGGCGCGCCATCATGAAAAAGAAATAAAAAAAGCCGCAGCATCAAGTGACGCTGCGGCAAAACAGACGCGTTCTCTTTCAACCCGACACACCCGGTGTTTACACCCTGGAGAACGCGTCACCTTGAAACTGACCCTCGAAACTATTCACACCTTCAAGTTGCCCGGATAAAATTCTCCACCAGGTCCGTTTTTTGACTCCGGGTTACTTGCTCCTTCCCCGAATAAAAAATAACCAGCCTGTTTCTGCAAGCTGCCGGAAAATGATCCTCAGCGCATGTACGCCATACGCTTGTTCTCGATAAAAGTGCCCGCTTCCAGTCTGTAGACATAGACCCCCGCCGCCACCGGCCATCCGTTTTGATCCAAACCGTTCCACACCACGTCGTGTTGTCCGGCCTTGAGTTCTGCATTCACCAGCGTGCGGATATGCTGTCCGAGCATGTTGTAGATGCTCAGACGGGCATTTTCAGGCCGGGGCAGCTCGAATGAAATCAGCGTGCCTGGATTGAAAGGATTGGGGAAATTCTGATACAGCCGGCACTGCGCCGGCGTCGCGGGCCTGTCTTCCACACCCGTTTCTCCGATGGTGAAAACCCCGGAGACGGTATGCGCGGGTATCCGGCCCAGTTCCCGATTATACACGGTCGGCGGCAGATAAAAGATGACGTCCAGCGACTTGAACGGGGCGGCACCGGGGTCCACGGAATAACTGATGTTCAGGATGGCGCCGCTGTCCGGGGTGATGACCTTTTGCGGATCGAATGAGACCAGGATGATGTTAAAAGCGCCGGTGGTGTCATCATTGCCGCTCACCGTGAACGATTGGGTTCTTTCCGTTGTCCACACCGAATCGGGCCGCAAATAATCCGGGATATCGGCAATGGCGAGCTGCAGCGCATGGATGGGCACATCATTTTTCAGATAGATGCGGAGAATATTGTTTTGCGAACCCAACGCGCCGTTTGCATTGCCCACGATCAGCGTCGCCTCGGCGGCGAGGGTGCTTGCAGCGGTTGCCAAAAGCATAAAAAACAAAGATATTTTCTCTAACCTCATGGTATCACCTCTTGACCAACAAACCTGCCTGCTAATAGACGATATCGAAAATGATCATGAGATCATAGAGATCAAAATCGCCGTCCACATCCATGTCACCGCTCAAGAGTTCGGCGGGGGTCATGGGGGTGCCGCGTTTGAGCAGAATATCCACGCCGCGGTCGATGTCCAGCGTGGTGACGGCGCCGCTGCTGTTGATATCGCCCTTCAAGACATAATAGAATTTGCCGGGGACCAGGGTCGGCACCACCGGATTATTGTTGGCGTCGGCGACCGTGACATCGGTGAGGATGATATCGGAATTGGTGCCGACCGTCGCGCCCGCCGAGACGTCATAGTTGATCTGGATGACGGCACCGCTGCCGACCGGGATCAAGCCACCCGACATGTGCACCACGAACACGGTGAGATGCGTGCCATTGTCGACCTTGGTGACGCTGAAACCCGAGGCTCTGCCGACGGGCAGCACATCCATGGCGGTGAGGTTGTTGGGTGAATCGTTGACCCGGAACGAAAAACCGCGCACATTGGTGAGATTGTCCATCCAGATGGTGAGACGATTGTTGGCCGATCCGGGCTGGCCGCTGCTGTTTTGGGCGGTCAGACCCACCAGCGCGGAGATGGAGAAATTGTTATCGCTCATATCCGTCGGCAGTCCATCCGATGCGTCCTCGACGCGAATACGCGCCGCCGTGGTCATCTGCCCGGGAACGGTCCAGAGGAAAAGGCCGTTATTGGTGGCGCTGGACGAAATCAAAGTCCATGACACGCCCGCATCGATGGAGTAATAGATGCGGACAAAGGGAATTTCGGCGGCGCCGGGGCCGCTCCAGCGAATTTCCTGCTGCGTGCCGATCAACCAGTTCTCACCGCCGTTGGGCGTGGTGATGCGCAGATCGGGCGGCGGGGGAGCGATCTGGAAATCCGCATTGCTGACATCCACGGGATCGCCGTCGGCGGCATCGGAGATGCGAATCCGGCACAACGAAGAAGTGGTCGAGGGCAGAATCCAGGTGTAACTGCCGTTGTTGGCTGTTGATGCCACCACCTGACTGTAGTTCGACCCGCCATCCAGGGATAATTCAATTTTCACATTGCCACTGTACACCGTGGCCGTCCAGGTGATGGTCTGCGTCGAGCCCGCATACCAGGACTCACCGCCGTTGGGACTGGTGACGCGCAGTTCCACCGGCTCGGGTGCGATGGTGAAATTGGCATTGCTCATATCGGTGGGATTGCCGTCGCCGGCATCGGAGATGCGAATCCGGCACGTCGTCGACGGCGAATTGGGAACCGTCCATGCATAACTGCCCGTATTGGGGAGCGAGGCGGCGACGGTGCTCCAGGTCGATCCGCCGTTGACGGAGAGATCGATCTTGACATTGTCGGTAAAGTTGGCATAGGTCCAGGTGATCGTGCGTGCGGAATTGGCGAACCAGGACTCGCCGCCGTTGGGAGAAGTTACCGTGATGCTCGGAATGGGGACGGCTGGGACATAGCCCTTGACGGTGAAATCGTCGATATTATTGTTGCGCTGCCCGTAGAGGGCGACGCCGCAGTAAAGCTCCGTGCCATTGCCGTAGCTCTTGGCGGCATCCGTCAACTTGCCATCCTGAACGCCATTGATATAGAGCGTAAATTGGTGGCCGGCCGTCAGTTTGGCGATGGCGACCTTGATGATATCCCCTGGTTTGGGATTCGACAAGGTCGGGCCCACCGAAGCGACGACGATATCGCGCTTGATGATGCCGCCGATGATCGGGTGAAGATCGATATTGCCGTAGCGGCGCAGGACAAAATAGCCGGTCAACAGGGTGCGGTCGTACATGGCGATCACACCACCCGAATTGGCCCCTTCGACATCACCGGTGGTCGCCCACTTGAACGACACCTCGGTGGCGTTGATCAGCGGGAGGTAGATGGCGTAAAAATTCCACCCCGCCTCGGTGGAAATGTTGTCCAGCGTATTGCTGACAATCTGATAAGGGGCATCAGCACTCCAATCGGCGCCGAGGGTGGTACGGTTAAAGTTATCGACCTGGGTTGTTTGTGACGAGGCGCTGAGAACGGCCCCCAGCACGATGACCATGCTCCAGGAAAGATATCGTCTTTTCATAGTTTTACCCAAAAATAACAGATGCGTCCCAAGATGCGGAATCAGAGGGGAAGGCGCACCTTCCCCAGAGCCTTTTAATAAACGATATCGAAAATCGCCATGAGATCAAACAAATCTACATCGCCGTCATGATCGATATCCCCACACAGCAACTCGTACTCTGATGCGGCTGCACCGCGTTTGAGAACGAGATCGGCCGCGCGATCGATATCCAGCTGATCAACGGTGCCACTGGCATCCAGATCGCCCGTTTTGATGTAATGAAATTTTCCCTGCACCAGTTCCGGAACGACCAGATCGCTGTTGCCATCGCTGATCGTAACCGTGGAGAGGTCCATGGTTGAGAAGGAACCCAGGGTGGCGGCAGAAGCGACATCATAGGAAATCTGCAGAATGGTGCCGCTGCCCACCGGAATGATGCCGCCCGACATGTGGACCACAAAGACGGTCACCGAAGTGCCATTGTCCGATTTGACGACGGTGAAACCGGAAGCGCGGCCGGTGGCCACCACATTCATCGCCGTCAAATTGTTGGGACTGTCGGTCAGCTTGAAGGATACGCCGCGGATGTTGGTGAGGTTGTCGAGCCAGATATTGACGACATTGCCGGCCGAACCGGGTTGACCACTCGAATCCTTGACATGCAGCGTCACCAGCGAAGAGATGGAAAATGCTCCATCGCTGACGTCTGAGGGCATGCTGTCCATCGCATCACTGATGCGGATCAATCCCTGCGTGGTGATGGGCGCCGGCAGGGTCCACATGAAGGAGCCGTCGTTGGGCGTGCTGGTGATGATGGTATTCCAGGTGATGCCGTTATTGTTCGAATATTCGAGCTTGACATTGGGAATGATGCTGGACGCCGTCCAGCGAATTTCCTGCTGGCTGTTAATGACCCAATTTTCACCGCCATTGGGCGAGACGACGCGGATGTCTTCGGTCTCCGGCTCGATGGAAAAGTTGGCGTTGGAGATGTCAAAGGGGACGCCATCGCTGGCATCCTTGACACGGACGCGGCAGGTGGTGGACGGCGTCACCGGCAGGGTCCAGGTATAGGAACCGGTATTGCTGGTGGAAGAGGTTATGGTCGTCCAGTTCGTTCCGCCATTCAAAGAGTACTCGAGCGCCACATTGCCGGTGAAATCCGCGTTGCTCCAGGTGATGGCGTGTGAAGAATTGGTGAGCCAGACTTCGCCGCCATTGGGCGAGGTCACGGTGATCGACTGTGCTTTCACCGTAAAATCATCGATATTGTTATTGCGGTTGCCATAGAGGGAGATGCCGGCATAATAAGTCGCCGGTATGGCGGGCCGGGTCGAGCGGTTATCCTTGACGGTATTATCGAGGACACCGTTCAGATAAAAATCAAAATAGTAGGCGGTCGCATCGGTGCGGAAAACGATTTTGACCACATTGCCCGGCGCCGGAGTCGGCTGGGTTGGATTAGCCGTCGAAATCAGCACCGTGCGGTCCACATTACCCCCGACAATGGGGTGCAAATCGATGCTGCCATAGCGGCGCATGATAAAATAGCCGTTTGCCGTGACGCTGTTGGCATCCAGAAGCATGGCGAATCCGCCCGAGTTGACGCCTTCGGCATCGCCGCTGGCGGCCCATTTGAAAGAGACCTCAAACGGATTTTGCACCACATTGAATAAGGCGAGAAAATTCCAGGTCGCGGTGGTGGCCGTGTTATCCAGGGTGTTGCTCACGATTACATATTCAGGATCAGCCGTCCAGTTGGGTCCCAGCGTCGCACGATCGAAATTATCGACCGTTTGCGCAACCCCGGGAAGCGCGGACAGTGCCAGGCTCCAAATGATTAAAATGATAAATGCCCTACAAGATCTCATCGCTAATTCCTCTCGTTTAAAGTGAATCCTCTCAAACACCGGTAATCACTTTGTGACGGCCAATTTTTTGGTAAGCACGACGTTGTCGGCAGTCATTTTGTAAAAGTAGACGCCGGAAGAAACATAGCTCCCTGCATCATCCCTTCCATCCCAATTCACTGTGTATCTTCCCGGAGCCCTGCGAAGATCTTCAAGGGTTCTCACGACCTGACCCTGAGCATTATAGATGATGAGACGCACATCGGCGCCGCCCTTTTGCAGCGACGGTACTTCATAGGTAATCCTGGTCGACATATTGAAAGGATTGGGCGTATTTTGCATCAGCGCAAAAGAGCCCGGCGCGGTGGTGATGGTGGTGGTGGATTGGCCATAGAGCGCCTGAATCTTGCTGCCGCCCATGGTGCCCGCCAGTGCCGAGGTGATGTCCAGTTTTTCCGGTGCGCCCAAAGGCTCGGCAATGGTCACCGGCAGTTGCAGCACGGTGCCTTCGCCCGCCGGCAGCGGCTCCCCCGTCAAACTGTACAGCAAAACAGTGACCTGGTCACCCTTTGCATGGATCGCCACAGACATGTTTTTGCTTAAATCCGTCATCCGGGGCTGCGCGATCATGAAACGGCGGGAATCCAGCTTGAAGGAGAACTGCAGACCACTCACCGGCACATCGCTTTTCACGGTCATGGGAACGGCTACTTCCCCTTTAAAATTTGACGGCAGGGAAGGAATCAGCAATTCAGCGCTCCCGGACGCTTCGGTTTCATGATCATCCGCCATTCTCGGCGTCGCGGCGACCGCCAGGTCAATGGCCAGCGAGATATCCACCACATCGATGACCTTGTCGCTGTTCAGATCACCCGCCCAGCGTTCATATTCACTCGGAGTCGGCGCACGGTTCAGGGCGATATCGATGAGGCGTAAAACATCGAAGAGATTGATGCTGCCATCAAACTTGACATCGCCTTTGGTGCCATACCAGAAAAAACCATTCTTGGTGTACACGGTAACCGCCTGATTGGTGAGGCCCGCGACGCGAACACTATCCAGAGAGAGGGTCGCTTTCGATCCACCCGGCGCCGCAGCGTCTACGCTCACCGTCAGATTGGCAATGGTGCCCGTCCCGGCCGCGATCATCGGTGTCGTGCCATCCGTGGGGAACATGAGAATTTTCACCGTCCCACCTACCGCAGTCATCTCCGCACGATACCCCGAGGCGCGCGACGTGCCCACAACACCCGTAACGGTCAGGGAATCGGGAACATCTTTTACCTTGAAAAGCAATGCCTTGATGGGCGTGACATTGCGCAGATTAATCGGTATGATGTGCCCGCTTGTTCCCGGCAAACCACTGCTGCTGCCTACCGATAATGTGTCGCCAACCGCAGCCCAGGAAACGCTGACCATGACGAACAGCGCCACGACCACCAGCAGGGTGGGGTTTTGAGATGAAGACTTCATCACTTCCTCCATTCATTAAACTTGAAATTTTTCACAATCTTGCATTCGAGAGCGAGAAGCAGGTGCCAATCTTGATGCCGTTCAGTGCAATAGAAGCCGGATTGTCTCTCTATGATACGATAAACTCAGCACAATACAAATCCTTCACTTTTCAGCTGGAACGACTGCCTTCCCTCTCGTTGTTCGTGCCGGATTTGCAGGCTTTATCTAATTGTTTTTATTGTCTTGATAATTTAGAAGAACAATCAGTAAACAATGTGCGTCACGGTCCCAAGTCGCTCGTGCTCTTTCACAATCCTTTATGCAACTGTTATGCCATTTTTCGTCCGCCCCTTTGAAGAAACGGCGAAATGCCCTGCCAAACTGATTTTTTCTTGTTTGGAAGCGCTTTTATTCGTATCTTTCTGGACATTCTTGTCAGATCGACACCATTGTAAGAGGAACCTTATGCCCTTCACCATGCAAAAATACAGAGTGGTCCCCTCGCTTCCCGAGGAACTGATCGCCTTGCGGGATTTGGCTTATAATCTCTACTGGACCTGGGATCACGATATCCGCAATCTCTTCAGGCGGCTGGATCGGGATTTATGGGAGAGCTGCGGCCATAATCCCGTCCTGCTCCTGGGCAGTATCGACCAACGCAAACTCGAAATGCGCGCCAAAGACGATGGTTACCTCTCCCACCTCCAGCGCGCGCGTACCACTTTGGAGAACTACCTCTCCCGGAAAAGCTGGTTCGAAAAGAACCACAGCAAACAGGCCTCTTTCCGCATCGCCTACTTTTCCATGGAATACGGCATCACAGAAGGACTTCCCATGTATTCCGGAGGTCTGGGCGTTTTATCGGCCGACCATCTCAAGTCAGCCAGCGACCTCGGCATTCCCCTGATTGGCGTCGGACTGCTCTATCAAAAAGGCTACTTTCATCAATATCTCTCCAAAGACGGCTGGCAGCAGGAACTCTATCCTGAAAATGATTTCTATAATATGCCCCTCAAACAGGAATATGACCAGGACGGCAAACCGTTATTCGTAACCGTCGAGTTCCTCAACCGCACGATACACATCCAGATCTGGCGCGCCCAGATCGGCCGCGTGCCGCTCTATCTCCTCGATACCAACGTGCCGGAAAATACACCGGAAGACCAGGACATCACCGATTCTCTCTATGGTGGCGATGAAGAGATGCGCATCAAACAGGAGATCGTTCTCGGGATCGGCGGTCTGCGGGCACTGGAACGGCTCAACTTGCGCCCNNCTCTCCTTCAAGGAGGCGCTGGAAGCCACGCGCAACAGCAACCTCTTCACCAGCCATACTCCCGTTCCGGCGGGCATCGATGAGTTCGATCCCTCCCTGATCGACCGCTATCTCGGCAATTATTATGGTTCCCTGCAGTTATCACAACACGAATTTCACCGTCTCGGCGGCGTCCACCTCCCGCAAAGCAACGGCAAATTCAACATGGCCATTTTTGCCATCAACATGTCGGGCGCCTGCAATGGCGTCAGCAAACTCCATGGCGAAGTCGCCAGAAAGATGTGGAACTATCTCTGGCCGGAAGTGCCGGAAATCGAAGTTCCCATCGGTCATATCACCAACGGCGTGCACCTGCCGACCTGGATATCGGAGGATATGGCGGAACTGATCAATCGCTATGTGGGCCCCAAATGGCATGACACCCCCGCCGAGGAATCGGTCTGGAACCGCGTTCAGCAAATTCCCGATGAAGAGCTGTGGCGCACCCACGAACGCCGCCGCGAGCGGCTGGTATCGTTCACCCGGCAACGCTTGCGCACCCAGCTGGAAAACTCCGGCGCCAGACCCGAGGATATCGAAATCGCCGATGAAGTGCTGGACCCGCAGGCCCTCACCATTGGCTTCGCACGCCGTTTCGCCTCCTACAAGCGGGCGAAACTCATCCTGCAGGATTTCGAACGCCTCAACGCCCTTTTGAACAACAAGGATTTTCCGGTGCAAATCATCTTTGCGGGAAAAGCACATCCCAAAGACAATATCGGCAAGAGCATCATCCGCGACATTGTCAATATCATTCGCCGCGAAGAGTTCCGTCGCCGCATCGTCTTCATCGAGGATTACGACATGGAAATCGCCTCCAACCTGGTGCGTGGCGTCGATGTCTGGCTCAACACCCCCATCCGGCCGCGCGAAGCCAGCGGCACCAGCGGCATGAAGGCGAGCCTCAACGGCGTCCTCAACGTCAGCATTCTCGACGGTTGGTGGGATGAAGCTTACAGGAATACCGTGGGATGGGCCATCGGCCGTGGGGAGGAGTTTGAAAACCCCGAAGAACAGGATGTCTTCGAAGTGGAAGCGCTCTATTCATTGCTGGAACAGGAAGTCGTTCCGGCCTTTTATAATCGCAGCAGCAACAACCTGCCGCGCGAATGGATTCGCATGATGAAAAACAGCATTCAATACCTCAGCCCGGTCTTTAATACCAACCGAATGGTGCGTGAATACCATGAGATGTACTACCAGCCCGCCCTGCACAACTGGCAGACGATGAGCAAGGAGCAGATGCAAATGGCCCGTACGCTCGCCAAATGGAAAGAACGCATCTACCATAACTGGCCCAAAGTGCATATCACCCAAGTTCACAGCAAAGATGGGGATGAAATCAAAGTCGGCGGGCAGATTCGCATCCAGGCACAGGTGGATAGTGATGGGCTCAAAACCGATGAAATTCGCGTGGAAGTCTTTTATGGCCCCATCGATTCGGATGACTATATCACCTATGGCAACAAGGCCGTGATGCAGCTGCAACAGCAGCTCAAGAAAAACTCCTATCTCTATGAAGCGGTGATCCCCTGCGAGGCCACCGGACAGCACGCCTATTCGGTGCGCGTCCTGCCCGATCACCCGGACATTATCAATCCCTATGAAACCGGATTGATCACCTGGTACCGGGAATAACGGCGATGGCCCGTTTCAGGACTCGTCCGCGCCGGCTGTACCCGAGTAGGAAAGGTCCAAATCGCGCAAAAGCAACCGCGCCGTTCTCGCCAGATCTTTTCTGACCAGAATGCGCGCCGGTTGCACCCAGGGACTCACCAGCGTGAAATTCTCCTCCGGAATCATATACGCGATGCCGGCACCATCCAGAATCGATTTGATCAGCGCCACATCTCCAGGGTTCATCGTCGCGAGTATCTCTTCATAATCAATGTAATCAAATTCCTCCGGGGCCAATACCTCAACCAGAGGCACTCCGCACTCCCGACAAACCGTGATACCGGCGACATATTCCGAGCGGCATTGTGGACATATCATGGCTTAATCTCCCTGATTATCGATCGGTTTTTCCTCTACGCCTGCAAAAGCAGCAAACAGGCTGAAGTGAACAGCGGTACCGTCAGATTATCCGTTCCCGCCGGCGCACAAGCCTCCGCGACCGTGGCGGCAGCCGCTGCGATCAGCGCCTGTTTGAGAATGGTCGCGGACGCCATCGCGACACTGTAACGGCTCAACAGGGACCCGGGCAACAACCACAACGTCAGGCCGATGGCTGCAAAGCTGACAAAAAACATCACCGCACTGCCCAGCCATGTGCGACGATGCCCAAAGACGCGATACCCTTTTTTGCCACAGGATTGACCGAGCAGGCTGGCGAAGGCATCGCCCCAGGTCATGGCCATGATGCCCGCGACGGCCTGCGGCGCATAATCGATCACGCCTTGTGGCCGCCACAGGAAGAAAAACAAAACCGTAATGGAAATGGCAAAATAGACCGTGCCCGGCGTCGACGCTTCATCATCCATCTGCGAAAAGGTCTGGCGGCGATAGAACCAATAGTTCAACACAATAAAAGTCGCAAAGGGCAGAATACCCCAGAGCCGTTGATTGAAAAAGTAGAGGATGCCCCACACCCACATGCCCGCACCAATATGTATCAATTTGCGCGTCACCCGCTGCGGCCATGCCCGTTTTTTGCCAAGCGCTTCCATCACGATCAACAACGCAAACGCATAGCCATAGGAGAGCAACAAGCCCAATACCTCTTTGGCCGACATGAATATCTCCTCGTCTATAATGTGAATGCCTGCCCTGTTCCGGGCACTGATTTTTCAGCGAGCGGGCGTTCAACCCATGATGGCATATCCGCCATCCACCACAATGGTCTGACCCTGTATCTGCCGCGCCAGCGGGCTGCACAGGAAGAGAACAATATCCGCAACGTCCTCCGGCGTCGTCAGCCGTCCCGTCGGGGTCTTGGCGCGGCTGGCTTCGAGCAATAGTTCGCGATTGGGAAAATGCTTCAGGGCATCGGTATCCACCACCCCGGCGGAAACGGCATTGACATTGACGCCGCGCGATGCCAGTTCCACCGCCAGATGGCGGATGAGGGATTCCAGCGCCGCCTTGGAAGCGCCAACCGCCGCATAATTGGGAATGGCGCGCACCGACCCCAGACTCGACACGGCGATGATGTGGCCCCCTTGCGGACGCATCAAGGGCACCGCATGTTGACTCAGCGGCAGCAGCGTGCCTGCATTGATATCCATGGTCCAGTGCCAATGCTTTTCGTTCAACTCCAGCGCGGGTTTGAGCACGCCGGAAGCGGCATTGCTGATGAGAATATCGAGCCGCCCGAACTTTTGCGCGATCTCTGCGATCATCGCGGGAATGACTTCCGGTTCGCCGACATTGGCCCGGATCGCCAATGCCCGGCTCCCCTGCGTTTCGATCAATGCGACCGTCTCCTCGGCGGCGGTTCGTTGCCGCAGGTAATTGATCGCCACATCGGCGCCGGCTTCGGCAAGCCGCACCGCGATGGCCCGGCCGATACCCCGGGATCCTCCGGTGACCAATGCCACTTTTCCCTTGAGATCAAAAACGAGTCCGTTCATGATAAATCCTTTTAGTGAATAACGGTGAACTTGCGGTTGACCATTCGTCCGCCGGCCCTGAGTTGACAAAAATAGACACCACTGCCCACGGCTGCGCCGCGGTCGTCACGGCCATCCCAGGAAAATATCTGCAGCCCGGAGGCCATATTCTTCTGCGCCAGTTTTACCACTTCCCGGCCCAGCACGTTATAAATACAAATTTCCACCTTCATGGGCGCCTGATACTCCGGAATCTGCGCCACCAGCTCCATTCTGCCATGCTGTTGCGGCAGGAATGGATTGGGATAATTCTGCGTCAGCGCCAATTCACCCGGCGGCAAATTCCCTGGCAGGGGGGTGCTGATGATGGCGGCGCGATTCAACAGCCATTCATGCGGATCGATCATCAGACGCCCGGGCGTGCCGGCCACGGTGAATTCAAAGCGATCTTCCCGGGTACGCAGCCATACCGTATCGGTGACCGCGCCCCGCTCCGTCTCCACCACCACCTCGAGGGGCATCTCGAATGGTTGCTGGCGCTGCCGCTGCGCGATGATCAGGGTCACCCGGGTTGAATCCATGCGCCGCACCGGTGTATCCCAGGCAACATGCAGATCGGGGTAACCCGCCCCGAAGAGCCACTGTTCAAAAAACCACGCCAATGATTGTCCCGTTTCCCCTTCGGCGACGGCGATAAAATCGCGGCTCGTCGCGCTGCCATAGGCATGCGTCGTGCCATACACCTGCAAAATCCGCCAAAAGGCCTCCTCGCCAACGACGAAGCGCAGCATGTGCAGGATCCAGGCGCCCTTTTTATAAACCGTGGCGCCCCAGGAATATTCCGGATCATAGACAGAAAAATGGCCTCTCTGTCCCGCTTCGGAAAAATAGTGGGAGGCAAACGCGCTCATCGTGCGCCGCAGACTGTCGGCGCCGCCCCGATATTCCGCCCAGAGCGCTTCACAATAAGAGGCGAATCCTTCGTTGAGCCAAAGGTCGCGCCAATCCGCACAGGTCACCCAATTTCCCCACCATTGATGCGCCAATTCGTGAACGACGATCGATTCATAATCTCCCGTTCCGGTCAACAAGGCCGAAGACATGGAGGTCAGCGTCTGGTGTTCCATGGCGCCGCGCATGGGCACCTCAATCATCCCATAGCGCTCGAAGGGATAGGCGCCAAAACGTCCCTCCAAAAATTGCATCATCTCCGGCGTGCGGCGCCAATCGGCCAGGGCCTTCTCCACATTCTCCGCAAAGACGATGTATTGCAGGGGTACGTCTTTTCCGGAAAGTGAGGGAAAAACATCCTCGATCACCTCATGGGAACCGGCGGTGATGGCGATCAAATAGGGCGCGATCACCTGCGCCGTGGCATAATGAAAGGTCGTTTCCTGCGTTCCCGGATTTTGCAGCGCCGCCATCAGCGTGCCGTTGGCATACGCTTTCAGGGGCTGCGGAACCGTGATGAACAGATCCAGCGTCGCCTTGTCGAACGGCTCATCATGGCTCGGCATCCAGTAGCGCAGCATCGAAGGCGGGTTGGTACGAATTCCCTCGCCAACCGTATAGATGACACGATCGCCCCAGAAAAACCCGCCATAACCGTCATTGCCGGGGCTGCCATGATAGCGCACCCCCAGCCTGATCGGTGCCGCGGTGCCGAGCGGCTGCGGGAAATCAAAAACGAGCCGCTCCTCAACGCGCCGCATGCTCAGGCCGGCGCCACTGCTCCACACCGAATCGACGGTCAATCCGTTGAGGTGGAGATAAAATTGATTGGCCGCATCCACCATGCGGATGTCAAGCTCCGCCTCGCCATGGAGTATTTTCAGCTGCGGATTCAAATGAATGCGGGTGGTATAGTGCAATACATCGACGGGATTGCGCGCATCGCGCCACTCTCCCCGCGGCGAAACAGCCTGTGGATCTGCACCCTGCCCGCGCATGCCAGAGAACGGCAGCAATAACAGCGCCCCTAAAAGGAGTCTGGCGCGTGTGCTCATTCTCAAGGCTCCTTCATGAAGAGGAACAACAGGCATCCGCAAAGAAAGATCAGGCTCCACAGGAACACGCCAAAAGGCCGCAGCAAGCCAAAGCGGCAGACTTCTACGCCCAATCCCGTCAGACCGACCACGGAATAGATGAGCGCCCGGTTGCCGTACCGCCCCGCCGCGCTGTATCGCGCTTTCAGCCAAGTCAGCATGATGAACATCCTCTTTCGTGATGCGGTGGAGGAATCAACCGCGTTCCATGACACCCTCTGCCCAATGCGAGCACATTTCGTACGCCGCGATGCCAAAGGCGACCGAGACGTTGAGCGACCATTTGACGCCGCACATGGGGATTTCGATGCTCAAATCAGCCAGGGAGACGAGCGATTCGCGCATTCCGTTGTATTCGTGTCCCACGATCAGGCACAAAGGAAAGCGATAGGATGCGGTTCGGTAATCCACACTCGCCGTGGTCTGCTCGAGCGCAACGATTTGATAGCCGCGCTGCCTGAGCCGGGCAACAACCTCTTCGGGATGGGGATGATAGCTCCACGGGACGACCTCTTCGGCACCCAGGCTCGTCTTGCGAATTTCGTCCCGCGGCGGTACACCCGTGATGCCGCAGAGGTGGAGATGCTCCAGACAGGCGCCGTCTGCGGTGCGAAAGATCGCCCCGACATTGTGCAGACTGCGAATATCATCGAGCAGCACGGCGATGGGCCGCCGCCGCTGCGCCGCGGCAGCGACAGGGGCCTGTTGTGCCTGCAATTCCTGAAAAGTGCGTTTGCGCGTCATAGCCGCCTCTGATCCAATAGTTCCTACTGCAATGTAGCACCAAACAGGAAATAAAAGCAACCACTATTTGCAGCGCTGACGCCTGTCCAGGGCAAAAAAAAAGGAAGACCGGCAGGCCTTCCTTCATGAAAAACAATGATTGACTTACTTGACGCCGGCTTTTTGGCAGGCAGAAGCAGCGGGACAGGATTTGCTGCAGGTGCCT
Organism: bacterium UBA2214; assembly: GCA_002327255.1. GTDB lineage: Bacteria > Zhuqueibacterota > Zhuqueibacteria > Residuimicrobiales > Residuimicrobiaceae > UBA2214. The sequence continues at coordinate 27,482 of DCUM01000211.1, forward strand.
TTCTTGCTGTCACTCTTGGGTTGTTCCTTGGCTTTTTCCTGGCAGGCTTCCTTCTTCTGTTCACATTTGGCGGCATCACCCTTTTCTGGCGAGCATTTGCCGTCCTTGTGCATCGTGCATGGGGTTTTGCATTTTTCATCCGCCACCGCATAGCCCGAGAAGGTGCTGAAGGCGAAAACGAAGAGGACAACTACGGCGAGGAACAGGGCGATTCTGCGTTTCATGATGTTACTCCTTTGGTTGGGTATGGTTTGTCTGATTGATACATTGATTTGAATTCGTGGCGCATGCGTGCAGGACCATGCCAAAAAAGAGCTTTTGCTGATCCTGGTTTAAACAGGTCTTTTGCGCAAGCAGATGCCTGACAACACGCTGCTGCAAATCGGATTGCAGCGAATCGATTCGGCGGGTGACGGCGCCGATGGTCAGTGAATCAGTCACCTCCGCCATCAACAGACCGGTCAGTACCATCCGCTCCCGTTCCAGGGCTGCATGGGTACGCTCGGCATCGTTGTTGAATTGCAGACGCAATGCCCGCATGGCGCGGATTTGCTCGTCTTGCAGGTCGAGCCTGGCTTCGAGGATTTTTTCCGCCTCGATCTGCTGCCTCGGACAGGCCTGCGGCTGGTGCGTGACGCCCCACCGGCGGCATGCCATGCGCGTAAAGGCCGCCAGATTGACGATGGTCAGCAGCACGAGAAGGAGAAAAAACCATTTCCTGCTCATCGCACCCTCCCCTCTGATTGCTCATAGACCAGCGTAACCGCCTCGACCATGGACGCCGGCGCCAGGGGTTCAAACAGATCGGTGTAGTAGGACTGGTGCAGTGTGGTCGTCTCCGGCAGCACCGACTCTTCAGAGATCGGCACATCACCGAGAAACAGCCCGATGGTCAACGCGATCGCCACCAGCAGGGTGGCCAGGAGGGGCCGCCAAACCGGCTCTCTCGCGGTGACTCTGGGCGCGGCCCCTTGGGATATCCCGGCGTGAATGCGGGTCCACAGAAATGGCGGCGCCTCGACGTGAGCCAGCGCGTCCGCTGCATTTTGCAGTTGCTGCAGCGCCTGGAATGTTTGTCGGCATGCGTCACACTGCCCGAGATGTTCACGGATGCGCGCTGAGCGCTGCGCATTCAGATGTCCATCCAGATAGAGCAATAAATATTTTTCTGTGCTTCGATGTCTCATAGGCTTCTCTTGTAGATTAGACACACGCACCTCAAAAAACTTTTATCTTTTTAAAAGGGGGAGCAATTTTTTGCAGAGATTTTTTTTGGCCTGGAACAACCTGCTTTCCACCGCCGCAACGGAACATCCCAGCACCTGAGCGATCTCCTGATAGCTCAGACCTTCAAAACGGTACAATATCAGGGCGATCCGCTGCGTCTCGGAGAGGGCGTCGATGGCGGCGCGCAGAATTTCATGCTGCTCCTTGCTCTCGACCAGGGCGGCGGGATCGGCAGGTGAAAGGGACGCCGTCTCCGGACGCTCCGAGAGCCACTCCAATGTCAAAAAACGGGCACGGCGTTTTTGACGCTGGTGGTTCAAACACTGATTGATCGTCATGCGGTAGAGCCAGGAGGATAATTTGGCTTCCTGACGAAATTTGTTGATCGACAAATAGACCTTGCAAAAGACGTCCTGCGCTGCGTCTTCAGCCTCCTTTTCATCCTCGAGGAGACGGCGACACAGACGATAGACCATATCCCCATACTGCGCGTATAAAGATTTGAACGCCTGCTCATCGCCACGTTGGAGACCTTTTATGAGTTCCTGCTCCTGCAAGGGTACCTCTGGTTTTCATTCAAATGATGGGGTGTCACGATGCGTCATGACCTCCACCGCGGCACAGCGGCGCGAAACCTGCCTGAACGACGTTACTATAAGACACCCTTTACGGTGAAAACTTGCACGCACATTTTGCTGCCACGGCACAGACATCCCCTGCGATCAGACATTGAGCCGGAAAATGCCCTTCACTTCACCCTGAATCGGAAAGCGTTTGCGGCCATCCTCTGACACCAGTTCACCGGAAAAGTGCGCTTCAATGAAACCATCGGCGACCTTGGTGATCTTGATGCGGCCCTGCCCGTAGAGGGTCTTGTGTCCCTGTTCGACCGTCAATGCACAAACCGTCATGGGAAAGACCTCTCCTTGCCACTTTGCGAGCTCGCTCTCAAGATGATCGACGCTGATCAAAAGGCGCGGATATTTTTCAGAATCAAGGTCATAGTTATAAAACTGCAGGTTGTCATGAGAAAAGAGATCGCCGCGCGGGGTGAATTGCGCGACAAGGAAGTGATCACGCAGCCGCTTGCCTTCGAGCTGCAAGCGCAGAAATCCGCCGTTGTCCTGCGGCTCGCCATCCGTTTTCATCCCCTTGATGACGGTCTGACCGGAATCGTCCTGCCTGCAACCAAAAAGAAAAAACATCATAATCGCCAGGCCGGGAAAAATTCTTCTTGTCATCTTGTTTCCTTTTGCTATATTAAGACTTGGCGCGTGGTGCGCCCCAAAAACAAACCGGTCGCCTGACAATATAGCAGTTTGACCGGCCAAATTCAAGATTTGTCTGAGCGCTGCGGCGTATCCATCTGGAACAAGAAACCAACGATACAAGCAACTCTATTACCAACAGGAGCCTCTTGTTTATGAAAGCCATACAACACACTTGCGTCAACCGTTTTTTGCGCTATGTGACCTATGACACCCAATCCAGCGAAGAATCGACGACGTTTCCGAGCACGGAAAAACAAAAAGTGCTCGGCAAGGAACTGGTCAAGGAATTGCGCGAAATGGGCCTGAGTGACGCGCAGATGGATGAATGGGGCTACGTCACGGCGACGCTGCCGGCCAATGTCCATCATCATGTGCCGGTTATCGGTCTGATCGCCCACATGGACACTTCGCCCGATGTCAGCGGCGCCAATGTCAAAACCATAACCCATCCCGATTATCAGGGTGGGGACATCCCTTTGCCGGCCGGTGTGATCATCACCGCCCAGGACAACCCCGCCCTGGCAACCCAGATGGGCAACGATATCATCACCTCAGACGGTCATACCCTGCTCGGCGCCGACAACAAGGCCGGCATCGCCGAGATTTTTGACGCCATTCATCATCTGGTCGAGCACCCCGAACTCAAACACGGCACCATCCGCATCGCCGTCACTCCGGACGAAGAAGTCGGCCGCGGCACCGAGCATTTCGACGTCAAGGCATTCGGTGCCCAATTCGCCTACACCATCGACGGTGAATCCCTCGGCGAAGTGGAAGACGAGACGTTTTGTGCGGACAGCGTGACCCTGAAGATACGCGGCGTCAACGTGCATCCCGGTTATGCCAAAGGCAAGCTGGTCAATGCCATCAAAATCGCCGCCGCGATCATTGCCGATCTGCCCCAGGATGGCCTGTCGCCGGAGACTACCGAAAAGCGCGAGGGCTATGTCCATCCGCACCACATCAGCGGAGGCGTCGAAGAAGCGGTGATCAAGTTCCTCATCCGCGATTTTACCGTGGAGGGTTTGCACGAAAAGGAAAGCTTTTTGAAGGAGCGCGCCGATAATATTCTCAGCCATCACCCCAAAGCCGCCATGGATTTCCAGGTGGCGGAGTCGTACCGCAACATGCGCTATGAAATCGACAAAAATCCCGACGTCGTCGATTACGCCATGGAAGCGGTGCGGCGGGCGAATGTGACCCCCGTCAAGGGACTCATCCGCGGCGGCACCGACGGTTCCAGGCTCAGCTATCAGGGTCTGCTCACGCCCAATATTTTCACCGGCGGGCACAACTTCCACTCCCGCCAGGAATGGATTTCGATCCAGGATATGCACAAGGCCGTGGAGACCATCGTTCATCTGGTGCAGATTTGGGAAGAAAAAAACCGTCCGGGCAACCACGCCTGATACGCATGCCGGTGTAACCAAAAAAGGCCGATGATTACAGATGTCACCGGCCTTTACCATTACAGGATTTACTTGATCAAAGCGTCTGATCCTCCGCCTCCTCGATCAGGCTCAGCACTTCGTCGGCCGAGTTCGCCTTGAGCAGCTTCTTGCGCAAGCCGTTCTCCTTGAGAACTTTGGTGAGTTTCGCGAGGATTTTCAAATATTCACCCACGGCTTCGATGGGTGTGCCGAGCAAAAAGACCAGGCGCACCAGTTCCTCATCCTCGGCGCCGAAATCGATCCCATTTTGCAGCCGCGCGAAGGCGATGGTGATTTTGCCGACGTTTTTGGTACGCGCGTGCGGAATCGCAATCCCCTTGCCAATCCCCGTGCTGCCGAGACGTTCTCGTTGAATGACCTCTTCCCTGAAATCGTCCGCTTTTTTAATGATTTTTGTCTTGCCCATGGATGCAACGATCTGGGCAATCGCATCCGCTTTGTCGCTGGCCGCCACATCCAGGTAGATCAATCCCCGGTTCATGTACTCCGATAAACGCAAAACGTTACCTCCTGAAAAAAAGTTGCCCACGAGCATCATGGACCGTAGAACTCCTCATGGGCATCCACTCAAAAAATGACGTTGAAAATAGAGTTTTCTTTCATCAAAGTCAAATTGTTTTTCAATCATCCCCGTCAAGATTCTGTATTTTAATTAAATTGGTAGTGGCGCCCGTCCCAAAGGGGTGGCCGCCGATCAGAAGCACCTGCCCGGACGTCTCCTGCAGCAGCCGCCGTACCGCCGGCTTGACGTGCTGCCACAGGGCAGCTGCATCCGGTGTAAAATGGGTCAACATCGGAATCACCCCCCAAAACAGCGCCATTTTACGCAGCGTCTCCTGCGAGGGTGTGAAAGCCAAAATGGGCACCCGCGGCCGCTGATGGGCAACCAGTCGTGCGGTCTCTCCGGAAAGCGTAAAAACACAAATGGCCGCCACCCTCTGCTGCTCGGTATAGGTGCGCGCCGCCGCTGCGATGGCCTGGGCCGGACTCCTGGGCGGCGTGATCGCCCAGCGGCGCGGCTTATCCATAGCGCCATGGCGTCCGCTGGTCTCGGCAATTTTGGCAATCCGCACCATCATCTCCACCGCTGCCAGCGGATGGGCACCGATCGCTGTCTCGGCACTGAGCATGATGGCGTCGCTGCCATCGATGATGGCATTGGCGACGTCGCTGACTTCGGCGCGCGTAGGACGGGGCTGCTGGATCATCGACTCCAGCATCTGGGTCGCCGTGATGACCGGGAGCGCCGCTTCGTTGGCCGCTTCGATGAGCTGCTTCTGGATGACCGGCACCTCTTCCGGTGGCATCTCCACGCCGAGATCGCCCCGCGCCACCATGATGGCATCGGCGAGGTCGAGGATGGCGGGTAAATCCTGCAGCGCTTCAGCGCGCTCTATCTTGGCGACCACCGGTATCTGTACCCCCTGCGCCTGCATCAGCGCTTTTACCTCCGCGATATCGGAGGCCTGGCGCACAAATGAGAGCGTGATATAATCGACGCCGTGCTCCAGGCCAAACGACAAATCCGTCCGATCCTTCTCCGTAAGCGCGGGGGCGCTCAACGCCACCCCCGGCAGATTGATGCCCTGGTACTCCTTCAAAAGGCCCCCATTCAGGACCCTGGTTTTGACTTCCGTGGCGGATGAGTCCAGCACCTCCAGGGCGATGAGTCCATCGGACAATAAGATGCGATCACCAGGATGCACATCTTGCGGCAGCGCCGCATAGGTCGTGCTGACGCGCTGCGCGCTCCCCGAACACGCTGCGGTGGTGATGACCAGATCCTGCCCCTCCATCAGCATCACCGGCACGTTTTGCGCCAGCATCCCGGTGCGAATTTTCGGGCCCTGCAGGTCCTGTAAAATCGCCACCACCCGCCCGGCAGCGGCTGCAGCCCGCCGCACATGCGACAGTGCGACGGCATGGTCGGCGGCACGCCCGTGTGAAAAGTTCAGGCGTATCACATCCACACCCGCCGCAATGAGCTGCCGGATCATTTCGGCGGAGTGCGTCGCCGGCCCAATCGTGGCGACGATTTTTGTCTTTCTCATCTCCGACATCTCCCTGTATTCCTGGCGATCGATGATTCAGTCCCTTCAAGGTACAGAAATTATGACACAGATGCAAAACAAAGAATCATCACGGCATCGATATTTGCCCTTGCTTTTTTCGTCAAACGATCGCATTTTACAGGAATGGTAAATCAGACAAACCATAAGGAGAAACCCCTTGAGCGTTCTCAATATTGCCAACATCTCAAAACAGTTCGGGCATATTACCGCGGTCGATCAACTCAGCCTCGATGTCGAAGAGGGCACCATCCTGGGATTCCTCGGTCCCAATGGCGCCGGCAAAACCACCACCATCCGCATGATCATGCAGATCATCATGCCCGACAGCGGCGCGATTTCGCTCTTTGGGCAGCCGCACCATCCCGGCTTGCTCGATCAGGTGGGATACATGCCGGAAGAGCGCGGACTCTACAAGAATATGCGCGTGATCGATCTGTTGGTATTTTTCGCGGAAATGAAAGGGCTCGGCGCTGCCCCGGCGCGACGGGAGGCCGTGCAATGGCTCGGCAGACTCGAACTGCCCGAGTGGCAAGATAAAAAAGTGGAAGATCTCTCCAAAGGCATGCAGCAAAAAATACAATTCGCCGCCACGGTGCTGCATCAGCCGCGGCTCATCATCCTCGACGAACCCTTCAGTGGGCTCGACCCCGTCAACACCATGCTCCTCAAGGATATCATGCTCGAATTGAAGAAAAAGGGCCACGCCATCCTCTTCTCCACCCACCAGATGGACAGCGCCGAGAAAATCTGCGAAACCATCTGCCTCATCGATCAGGGAAAGCGCGTCCTCTACGGTCCACTGACCGAGATCAAGCGCCAATTCGGCAGCAACCGGGTGCGTCTGCGCTACGACGGCAAGGCCTCCTTTCTGGCCGATAAAGCGATCGTGGCAAAATTCGACGACTATGGTCAATATGTCGAAATCACCCCGGCCGCCGGCATCAGCGCACAGCAAATCCTGGAAAGGGCGGTTCAGCAACTCTCGGTGCAGCATTTTGAAATCGCTGACCCCTCCCTGAATGAAATATTCATCAAGGTCGTCGCCAATCCCTGATCCCTGGATTCCAGGCGTTTTAAAAAGTGGAGACTTCATGCGAAAAATCTGGACACTGATTAAACGCGAGTATGTCACCCGCATCCACACCAAAGGATTTCTTTGGGGAACCCTGTTGATGCCGGTGTTCATCTTGCTGGTCACCTTTTTTCCGCTCCTTTTGGGTGAATTCACCGGTGACGATGTGAAAAACATCGCCATCATCGATCGCAGCGGTGCGCTCGCCGCCCCCCTCCACGAGGCGATGCAAAACGACGGCGAAGGCAAGGAAGCCACCCGATATCACTTGCACATCCACACCCCGGATGCTGCGGCGTGGACCGAGACTGTGCAGCTGCTGGATAATCAGGTCAAAGACAAAAAACTGGATGCTTACCTGATCATTCCTGAAGATATTTTTGAGAGCAATCAATTTGAGTTGCATTGCAGCACGGTGAGCAATCTGCTCTTCAATCGCCGCATTGAAAATGCGGTGACACAGGTTGCCACGACAACACGCCTGCAGCGCAGCGGACTCGACGCGGAACTGGTCAAAAAGTTCAGCGCCCGCATCAATGCCAAAACCTATAAAGTGGGCGAGCAGGGCAGCAGGGAGGAGAGCGGATTCGCCTCCTATGCCGTAAACTATATTTTTATGTTTTTATTATATATCGCACTTATTCTTTACGGCACTTTTGTCATGCAGGGCGTCACGGAAGATAAATCGTCGCGGGTCATGGAAATACTGCTCTCGTCGGCCAATGCGCGGCAGATCATGGCCGGGAAAATTCTCGGCATCGGCGCCGTCGGCTTGACGCAATTTTTCATCTGGATGCTCTTTGCCGCCCTCGCTTCCATGTATGGACTGGCCATGGTGCAGGCCATTGATCCCGGCATCAGCAAAATCGCCATGCCCACCATTTCCATTTGGGTCTATGTGCTCTTCCTGGTTTACTTCATATTGGGTTTTTTCCTCTACGCCACCCTCTACGCCGCGGTGGGCAGCATGGTCAACAGTGACCGCGAGGCGCAAAGCCTGCAATGGCCGGTGGTGATGCTGATCCTCTTCGCCATGTTATGTGCTTTCCCGGTGCTGCAAAATCCGTCCGGCACCTTTGCGATCGTCATCTCGCTCTTGCCCTTTTTCACTCCGATCCTCATGTTTTTACGCTTCACGGCCAATGCAGCGACAACGGTGGAACTCCTGGCGAGCATCCTCATCATGATCCTCACCACCTGGGGGCTGATCTGGGTGACGGCGAAAATATTCCGCGTCGGTATTTTGATGTACGGCAAAAAACCGACGCTGCAGGAATTGCTCAAGTGGATGAAATACTCCTGACCAGAATTAGGCGCCGCCGCACCAGGCCGATTGTGCAGCGGCTGCGCCCCGGCGCTTTGCGGCCAGACCGGTTGAGCACGGCTGACGGCGCGAAAAAATAAATGGTATGAAATAACTATATTTTTTCGTAAATTTATCGATTAAAATCGAATGCTTTGTTATATAAACCAAGGAGACCGCTATGCGTAAATCAATCATCGCCATCCTGTTTCTGGCTCTGCTCACAGGTGGCTGCGGTGGTAAGAAGGGTCTGCAGCTCGAAAAAGGCACCCCCATTTACGAGTTGGCAAAAGAAGTGGCCAAGTCCTATCCCGCTGTAGATCCCGATCAGAATCGGGAGTTGATCACGTGCAAATATTTCGTCATCACGCCAGGTACTTTTTTCACTGAAATGCAACAGGCCATGGGAAAAAATATCGATGAATTGAAAAACCTCGATGCCCAACGCCTGCCCGAATTTTTGAAAGTGAATATCGAGCGCATGGGCGAACGCAATCTGCTGCTCGAAGCGGCAAAAAAGAGTGGCGTCTCCATCACCCCACAGCAACTCGACAGCACCCTCAACTTCATCTACCAGCAAAATGGCGGCATGGAAGCGTTTGCGCAGCGGATTGGCGAACAGAGAATCTCCCTGGAAACGGTACGCAAGGATGTCGAACGCGAGATGACGATCCGCAAGTATTTTGAAAAACTGTACAACGAAACCACAGTCACAGCGTCGGATATCGAGGCGGCTTATGCCGAGGACAAAACCGCCAGCGTGCGCCACATCCTCCTCATGACCCAGGGCAAAAACGATGCGGAAAAAGCCGAAGTCAAAAAGAAGATGCAAGACCTGCTGAAACGCGCCAAGGCGGGCGAAAATTTTGCTGCCCTTGCCAAAGAATACACCGAAGATCCGGGCTCCAAAGATTCCGGCGGTTTGTATGAAAATTTCCCCCGCGGTCACATGGTGAAACCCTTCGAGGATGCCGCTTTCAACGTGCCCGTTGGAGAGCTCAGCGATGTCGTGGAAACCCAATACGGCTACCACATCCTGCAAGTTGTCAATCGTGAGAAGGAAAAGCGGCCGTTCGCGGAGGTCAAAACCGAGCTGGAACAACAACTGCTGCGCAACAAACGCCGTGAATTGAACACCTCGGTCATCGAAAAACTCAAGGATGAATCGGATTACAAGATCATGCTATAAGACTGCATCCTCTCCCGCCGCTGTGCGGCATGAGCCCCACTCCATGCCAGCGCTGTGCGGCCATCCCAATAAAAAATCCGGCTCTTCAGAGCCGGATTTTTTATGCCTGTTGCAGACGCTGCACAGATTATCGCCGTCACCGCATCACATCCGCGCGGCCGCGCGGCCGGCTACGGCACCGCTGCTGAAGGCAAATTGCAGATTGTATCCGCCGCAGGGACCCACCACATCCAGCACTTCACCCGCCAGATAGAGACCCGGGCACCTACGCGACGCGCAGCTCCGCCCCTCCACTTCCGTCACCGCAACGCCTCCTGTTGAAACCTGGGCGTAGTGAAAGTCGCGCGTCCCGGTCACTTTGATCCGCGTGGACTGCAGGTGCTGCAGCAATACGCGCCTGCTCTTCGCATCCAATTCCCGCACCGCAAGATCGCCATCCAGATCACTCCACTGCAGGAGTACGCGAACGACTTTGGGCGCCAGAACAGAAGCCAACAGCATGCGCAATGGCCAGCGCGTGCCGGACAGCCGTTCGAACAGATTCAGAAACAGGGTCTCCTGGTGGGCGAGAAAATTGATCTCCAGTTGCAGATCGCCCGGCTGCCGCCCGAACAAATGGCTCAAATCCATGGCCGCCGGACCGTTGATGCCCCATTGTGTAAAGATGACATTGCCGCAACTGCTGCCAAGAGACTTTTCCCCCTGCAACAGACGCAGCGCGACATCCATGCGCACCCCCTGCAGCTTGTGCAGCCGCTTCATATCGGCCAGCAGCGGCGCCAGCGCCGGACGCGGAGGAACGATGGTATGCCCCAGCCGGCCCAAATTGGCATAACCGGAACCGGCATATCCGAGCCGGGGATACGCCACGCCCCCGGACGCGACAACGAGGCGGTCGATCAGATAACACGCCCTGGCGCTGATCCGCCATCCGCCCGCCTCGGGAGAAAAATCCGTGACGGGTTCCTGCACATGAACCTCCACCCGGTTGATATCCAGGGCGGTGGTCAATGCCGCGACCACATTGGCGGCGGATTGCGACACCGGATAACACCAGCCATCGGAAGTGGCCATGACCGGAACCGCCATCCCTTCCATGAATTGCATCAGATCGTCATGACCAAAACAATCCAGCACGGATGAGACAAACGCGCCATCGGCGCAGACATACCGGCTCGGATCGATGTGTCGGTTGCTGATATTGCAGCGTCCGCTGCCGGTGACGGCCAGTTTTTTGCCCGGCTGCGCCTGCGCTTCAAACAAAATCACCTGCGCGCCCGCTTCCGCGGCAACGAGGGCCGCCGTCATCCCTGCCGCGCCCGCGCCGATAACCCCGATTTTAACAGCCTTTTTCATGCCCGCCGCCTCCCTGCGCATCCTGCGCCATGGCCACTCTCTTGCGTTGACGCAGCGTTTCGCGCAGAATCCATTCCGTCTGCCCGTTCAGACTGCGCAGCGCATCGATGCCTTCATGGGTGATGTCGTCGGCCTGGTGCTCCAAATCCTTGATACGCCGCACCTTTGCCGCCAGATCACTCTCGTCCGCCGTCAATGCCGGCAATTCCTGACACGTTGCGATGATCGGTTCCGCGTGTTTTCCGAAAAAATCAAAAAAGCGAACCCGGCAAAATATTCTTGAACAGGACGCCTCACAGACAGTGGCTAGCCTGACAGCCATTATTTTTCCCGCAAAATTTCATAATAGGGCAAGGCGAGGGGGCTGCCCGCCCTGCAACGGTTCGGTTTATCCGGGTCAGGGATATTCGATCAACTCCATCATCTTTTCCCGGACAAGGGAACTCACTTCTTCAACGCTTTTGCTTTTGATTTCTTCACAGGAAACCGGCGTGCCGATTTTGAGGAGTATGGGGCCCGGCCGCACCAGCCAGCTGACGCGCGATTTGAAGCGAAAAAGCCCGGAGGTGCCGATGGGAACGACATCCACCCCGGCCAATTGCGCCAGACGGAACGGCAGCTTTTTGAAAGCCCCCGGCTGTCCGCTGCGCGTCCTGGTCCCTTCCGGCATGATGATGATGGACTTGCCTTTTTGTATCTCCTGTGCCGCCCGTTCCAGGCTGGCCCAGGAGGCGTGTGGGCTGCCGCGTTCGATCGGTATATTGCCGATGGCGCGGATGAACCAGCCGATGAGCGGCCATTTGAACTGTTCCGCCGCCTCGACGCCGCGCGCATAAAACGGCAGATACCCCCCGACCAGTGGAACATCAAAGAGACTGACGTGATTGGGCATGAAAAGATAGGTGCGGGAACGATCCAGCTTTTCCAGCCCTTCGACGCGCACCCTGCCGCCAAACACCCACACCAGAAACCGCAACAAGGCGCGTCCGGGATCATTATAGAGACGCGGCGGCAGCAGCAGGGCTGACAGCGTTATTAACAGCAGCACCGGTATGGTGATGATCAATCCATAGGTCCAGATGACCAGAGAGAGCACGCTCTCCGCCAGAGGTTTCAGACGCTTCGTGGCTAGCCTCCTGCAGCACCGCGTTTCTGATGATAATGGCGCGCCAATTCCATATAAATTTCGACATCGCTCTCGAAATTATTCTGCAAGCCGTCAAAATAGAGGACGCGCAGGGGAAAGTTGCCCAACTCCTCGCTCACACGCGGATAAACCGCTTCACAGACGATGCCATTCATGCAGGTGAAGGGACTGATGTCGATGACACCGTCCGCGCCGTGGCGCTGATACCAGATGGCTTTGCCCACCGAGATCACCATTTCGCCATGGGCGCCCTCCCGCGGCAGATAGGGCCGGCTGAGGTCGAGCACCTGTGTGATGTGGCGCGGTTCCGGATAGTCGAAGAAATCCTGCCGGAAGAGCGCCAGCATCTTCGCTTCATCTCGGTGCATCACTTTTTGCCGTATTCTGGCGACAAGCATGCTCGTCGAGAAACGTCTCCCCTCGCGCAGGAGCCGTTTCTCTTCTTCATCGTTGGTGTACCAGACCCATTCGGCCACATCGGACATCCAGGCTTCGCCGCCAGATTTTTCGATCAGACGGATGAGGTGGCTGTTCGAATAATCATTCAGCCGGCAAAAAATTTCGCCGACGATGCCGATCAACAGCCTGGGTTTGCTGCGATCCACCGCGATGGTGCGGAAGGCATCGCGCGATGCGGTGAGGGCGACGAGAATCTCCTGCATCCGTTTTTTATGCGAGATATCGGAAAGCGCCAGCGCCGTGCAGACTCTATGCAGCGCCGCCTGAAAGATGCGATCCGTCAGACCTTTCTCTTTTTCATAGGGCCGGGTTTTCAGCAACATCTTGCGGAGGATGTCGGAAACCACTACGGCGCGCCAACCCGTTCGCATCAACTCCCGGGCGCCGCTGCCGATGTCCTGATAGCCATTGGAACTGGTCGGCGACAGAATCAGCAGTTCGTCCTCACCCCTGTCCGCAAAAATTTTTTTCGCCAGGGGCAGATAGTGCCCGAATCGGCACGGCCCGTTGGAGGTTGGCAGCAAAAACGCCGTTTTGGCGGGATCGTAATCGGGCATCCCGGTGATCTTGAGAAAGCTGCCCAGGGTGATCGCTTCCGGCAGACATTCGTCTCCGCTCAAATACCTGCGCGCCATCTCATCGCTGTGGGCGTCGCTGTCCGGGCAGGGATGGGCTTCGATGCCGATGGAGCGAAACGCCGCGGCCATGCAGGCGGCCCCCTCAAAGGACATCTGCGGGATATAGAGCGTGCGCCCCTTCAGGGTCTTTTGCGCGCGCGTCATTTTACATCTTCTCCTGAAAAACGGCCGCCCGCTGCGCGGCGTGTCCCAGCAGTCCCTTGCTCTGCAGATAGGCCTCGCAGCGCGTCAGGATGCCGGCGTCGTTGCCGTGTTCATCGAATTGCAGGGTTAAAAAGGGCGCACCCAGGGCCTGGCGCACAAAATGCTTGATATAGGAATCCGGCCCGCACTTGAAATTGGTAAAATAGATGACATGGAGATTCTTGTGGCGGCCGGCAAAGGTCGCCGCCTGGAGGATGCGGCGGCCATAACTCCAGAACATATTCTCATGCACCGGCGCCACATCGATCCCCTCACAGGGGAGAAAATCCATGGGGATGACGTCGATGCCATAGTGGCTGCGCAGTTTGGCGGGCACATTGAGATTCAATCCCGCATCGAAAAGATTATAGGGACGGCCGACCAGCACCACGGCCTGGCCGCGATTTTTTTTCAGTTGTTGCAACGCCGCTTCACCGGCGGCCCTGAGCGCCGCCTGAAACTGCGCTTGCACCGCATAGGCCATTTCCAGCGCACGGCGATGGCGCTCTTCCCGAATGCCCAGTCCTTTGGCCATGCCATAAAGCGCTTTTGCCACCGATTCACGCCCATCCCGGAAGCGCACCACGGGGGAGAGTATCTTTTCACACCACTCTGAACGATAAAAAGTGTTCTTGAAAACCAGCGGCAGGGTTTGTCCCCACGGACAATACCACGATTCCGTCTGCGGTGTGTCGGTCTCGGCATTGATGGCAGTGGGCATGAAGAGATAATCGACGCCTTGCTGCAGCAGTTCGACAACATGACCATGGGCGGCGAGAATGGGGAAACAGGGTTCGGCAATGGTGTGCTCGCGTCCCAGGGCGACGACAGCCCGGTTCGTGGGACTGGAGAGAATCAGTTCGGCGCCCAACTCGGCAAAATAGGCGCGCCAGAAGGGAAAGCGGTCGAAGAAGTACATGGCGCGCGGCACACCAATTTTCAGCCCCAGTCCATCCGGACCGGGCACATCGCGTTCGAGCTGTTCATTGTAAAAGGCGATCAAATCGGGCAGTGCGGCCTTTTGTCCGCGGCGGGATTTGCTGCGGTAACGTTCTGAGCACTTGTCGCCCCAATAGGTCTTTTGTCCATTGACCGTGACCTCCTGCATGTCGCACTGGTTCGAGCAGGATTTGCAGGTGAAGTGACGAATGGTGAATTGCACGGCCGCGAGATCAAAGCCATGAAACCGGGTCAGGGTGTGAGGGCTTGCCATTTTATTTTTGGCGAGGAGCGCCGCGCCGATGGCGCCCATGACGCCGCAATGCGGCGGCACGATGATGGGCTGGTCCAGCGTCGCCGAAAAAGCGGCAGCCACGGCGCGGTTATAGGCCGTGCCGCCCTGCAAAAAGATCACCTCGCCGATCTTGCGGCCGCGGACGACACGATTGAGATAATTTTGCACCACCGCAAAGGCGAGTCCCGCTGCGATGTCCCTGCGCGCCACGCCCTGCTGCAGAAACGCACTGACATCTTTTTCCATGAATACCGTGCAGCGCTCGCCCATGGCGACCGGCGCCGCGGATTCCATGGCCAGATCCGCGAATTCATTGACGATCGAGATGCCGAGTTTGTTGGCCTGTTCCTCGAGAAAAGAGCCCGTCCCTGCGGCGCACGCCTCATTCATGGTAAAATCAACCACCACACCATCCTCGATGGAAATGAACTTGGCATCCTGGCCGCCGATCTCGAAAATAGTGTCGACTTGCCCGCCGCCCAACTGGTCGGCTATGAAAGCGGCGCCGGTTTTATGCGCCGTGATCTCATCGTTGACCGTATCGGCACCGACCAGCTCCCCGATCATCTCGCGTCCGGAACCGGTGGTGCCGACGCCCAACACTTCGACGCGCTGCGCCCACTTTTCTTTCCAGGCGCGCAGCTCGCGATCAACCACCTCAACCGGCTTGCCCTCTGTGCGCGTGTAGATTTCATCCACCACCAGGCCCTGGGTGTCGAGCAGCACCAGATTCGTGCTGACCGAGCCCACATCGATGCCGAGATAGACGCCGGTCTTGTCGTCACCGACAGGAGTTTCGCAAAACTGATGCAGCTTGCCGGGAAAACACACCCGGGAGAGATCCAGCCGCTTTGAGCGTGTCAGCGCGGCCGCAGCGCTTCCGTTGATCCGCGCCAGCTTGAGCAAACCATCCTCCGGGAGTGAAACACCCTCTCCGATCAGGGCGCATCCAAGCGCCGCGGCGTAGACATGCCATTCGGGAACGATGAAGTCGCCGGGGGAGATCTCGAGCTGCTGCGCCATCGCCTCCACAACCCCGTGGTTGGCGGCGACACCACCGGCGAACACGACCGGCCGGCTGAGCGATTTGCCGCGCAATACCGTGCCCTTGTAATTGCGGACAACGGCTTCACACAGGCCTTTGAGGATGGCGCCCGGTGCGTAGCCGCGCTGCTGGGCGTGCACCATGTCGGACTTGGCGAACACCGAACAGCGGCCGGCGATGTTGGCGGCTTTACCCGCCCCGGTCACCAGGCCACCGATATCAGCGACCTCGAGCCGCATGCGCGCCACCTGCTGGTCGATGAACGACCCGGTACCGGCAGCGCACTCGCCGTTGCGCGCGTAATCGACGATATCGAGCTGCCCGGTTTCCTTCTGATATACGATCTGCAGATAGCGCGACCCATCGCCGCCGATCTCGAGGATGGTTCTCGCCGCGGGAATCAGCGCGGCGACACCCCGCGCTATCGCCTTGAATTCATTGATATGGGGCAGGCCCAGAACGGCGGCGATGCTTTTGGCATTGCTGCCCGACAAACACAACCGCAGTGCCGTCTGTGGCGGGATCTGACGCACCACGGCCCCGAGCAGCCGCTGACAGAGCTGGACGGGTTGCCCCAAAACCGGAAACTGGCAGCCAAACAGCTTTCCGTCAGGCCTTTCAGCCAGATACCGGAAAGGCAGCTCCATGCGTTGCACCAGACCGTCCGCGGCCGCGGGCACCTGCAGCACCAGTTTCGCGGCGACCGCGCCAATGTCCAGGCCGGCGCGTATGTCCTTTTGTAATAACAATATCGAATACCATTCGTGATGAAAGTTGAGAGATTGGTTTTGTCCGGTCATACACCATAAATGATGCAGGAGCACCTGGCCGTTATCCTTTGAAAAGTGCTGTGTCTCCATCCTGCGGCTGCAGGGCCGCCACGGAAGCAGAAGCCGCCGGGTTAAATCGATGGCTACACGAAAAGGATTACTGGAACCATTTTTCGCCTCAACACCGGAATCCACCATGAAGGGCGTCGCCTGTATTCACGTACGCTGCGTCTTGCGGCGTTTCCGGCGCTGTAAAAGTTCAGGCTAAAATACAAAAGCCGGCTGAATCTTTCAAGGGGAAAATCGGGGTCCCGGTAATACCTCACTATTGGGAGGGCGGACATTCTTGTCCGCCTGCTATAACAGCTTCCACACCCCTCTTGAGTGAGGTATTACGGGGCACATGGAGGAAATTTCTGCCCAGGAGATATCAACCAAAGCGGCCTTCGATATAATCCGCGGTGCGGCGGTCCGCCGGATTGATGAACAAATCTTCCGTGCGGCTGTGTTCGACGAGTTCACCCATGAGCATGAAGATACATTCATGACTGACGCGGCGCGCCTGGGCCATGTTATGGGTGACGATGACGATGGTGTAGCGGCCCGCCAGATCGAGCATCAGTTCTTCAATCTGCCGCGTCGCCTCCACATCCAGGGCCGAGCAGGGCTCGTCCATGAGGATGATCTCCGGCTTGAGCGGCAGCAGCCGGGCGATGCAGAGTTTCTGCTGCTGCTCGAGCTGCAAATCCGTGGCTCTGCGTTTCAATTTGTCCTTGAGATCGTCCCATAAGCCGACGTCGCTGAGCGCGCTCTCCACCGCCTCATCGAGGCGGGCGCGCGACAACTGGGCGCGGGCGGTGTGCAGGCGCAGGCCGAACACCACATTCTCATAGACGGAAATGGGCAGCGGATTGGGACGTTGAAACACCATGCCCACGCTTTTGCGCAGCTCGATCAGTTCGACATCCGCATCATAGATATTTTTATCGAGGATTCGAATTTCCCCGGTGGTGATGACGTTGCCGAAGCGTTCATTGACGCGATTGAAGCAACGCAGCAGCGTCGTCTTGCCGCAGCCCGACGGCCCGATCAGCGCGGTGATCAGGCCGTCGACGACCTTCAGACTGACGTTCTGCAGGGCCTGAAACGTGCCATACCACAGATTCAGGTCCCGGGTTATGATGCTGTGCCGCTCCGGGTTCATCCGAATATCCCATTGACATAGTCATAGGTCTTTTGCTGCGCCGGGTGATCGGAAAAAATCACTTCCGTATCATCCAATTCGACGATCTCTCCTTCGAAGAGAAACATGGTGCGGTTTGCCAGGCGCCGCGCCTGCTGCACCAGATTGGTGACCAGGATGATGGTCATGCTCCGGCACAACTCCTTGAGCACCTCCTCGATGCGCATGGTGGTGACGGGATCGATGGCGATCGAAAATTCGTCGAGGCAGAGGATCTCCGGCTGATGGGAGAGTGCCCGGGCGATGGTGAGGCGCTGTTGCTGACCGCCGGAGAGACGCGTGCCGAGGGTGTTGAGACGATCCTTGACTTCATCCCACAGTGCCGCCTGCCGCAGACACTGCTCCACCCGGCTGTCCAGCTCTTCACGATTGCGAATGCCCGCCATGCGCGGCGCAAAAGCGACATTGTCGTAAATGGTGAGCGGCAGGCCCACCGGCAGGGGCGCCACCATGCCGATTTTTCGCCGCAGCTCGAACACATTGCGCACCTGGCGGATATCCTCCTGATCCACGCGGACCTGGCCTTTGTAACGGGCTTCCGCCACAAATTCCAGCGTGCGGTTGATCACCCGCAGCAGGGTCGTCTTGCCGGACTGCGCCGGTCCGATGATGCCAAACACTTCATTGGCGCGGACGTCAAACGAGATGCCCTTGAGCGCCTCCTTGTGGCCGTAGTAGACGTGCAGATCGCGCACGTCGATTTTCACCGCAGCGCTCACCATTTCTTGCGCGATCTGATTTTAATCCGCAGCACGATGGCCAGCGCATTGACCAGCAGCACCACCCCCAGCAGCACCACGGCGGTCCCATAGGGCAGCGCCGCGGGCACGTCCGGCACCTGCGTCGATATGGTGAAAAGATGCATGGAGAGCGCCATGCACTGATCCAGAAGACCGTAAGCGAGCAGGTCGCCCTCCTGGATGGCCTTGTAAAAGACCGCACCGGTGAACATGATGGGCGCCGTCTCGCCCGCGGCGCGCGAAACCTGAAGGATGATGCCGGTGAGAATGCCGCTGATGGAGTTGGGAAGGACCACTTCACGGATGGTTTGCCAGCGCGTTGCGCCCACGTTCCAGCAGGCCTGGCGAAAGGCGAGCGGCACCGCGGCGAGGGCCTCCTTGGTGCTGGCGATGAGCACCGGCAGCGTCATGATGGCCAGCGTCATTGAGGCGGCCAGGATCGAGCGGCCGATCCCCGCAAACAGAACAAAGGCACCCAGGCCAAACAGCGCATGGACGATGCTGGGGACGCCGGCGAGATTGACCACCGCGAGATTGATCACCCGCGTGAACCAGCTTTCGCGGGCGTATTCGTTGAGGTAAACCGCGGCAAAGACGCCGATGGGCGTGGCGATGAGCAGGGAGATCAGTACCAGATAGATGGTGCCCAACAACGGCGCCCAGATGCCGCCATCGCGCATGCCGCGGATCGGATTCTTGAGGAGAAAATCGAGTGACAAAATCGGCGCCGCCTGATAGATCAGATAGAACACGATCAGAATCAGCGGCAGGATGATCAACAGCGTCATCAATAGCAGCACGTATTTCACGTAAAGTTCGTGGCGCTTCTTGCGACGGGTCAAATGCGTACGGATGAACATGCGGTTCCGGTCTGGTTATTTTTTTCGAATGCCACGCACCACCAGGTCCGCGGTCAAATTGACAATAAAGGTTATCGAGAACAGGAGAATGCCGATGATGAACAGCACCTGATAGTGATCCGAATGCACCGGCGCCTCGCCCAGTTCCGCGGCGATGGTGGCGGTCAGGGTGCGCACCGGCTCGAGAACGCCGCCGGGGATGCGGATGGAGTGGCCGGTGGCCATCAGCACCGCCATGGTCTCACCCGCGGCGCGGCCGACGCCCAATAGCACAGCGGCCAGCAAGCCGTTGCGCGCTGCCGGCAGCAGCACCCGGAATGTCATCTGCCAGCGTGTGCATCCCAGGGCGGTCGCCGCCTCGCGATACGACTCGGGCACGGCCTTGAGGGCATCTTCGCCGATGGAGACGATGATGGGAACGCTCATCAGCGCCAGAATGATGCCGCCGTTGAGGACGTTCAATCCGAGGGGGGCATTGAAAAGGTGGATTATCAGGGAATTCATCACCGTCAGACCAATGAAACCCCAAACCACCGAAGGGATGGCCGCCAGGAGTTCGATGATGATTTTGAGCGCCTCGCGCGCCCGCGGCGAACAGAACTCGGAGATGAAAATCGCCGTGCCCAAACCGAACGGCACCGCAATGAACATGGCCAACAGGGTGACGCTGAAGGTGCCGGTGATGAGCGCCAACGCGCCGTAGCGCACCTGCGTGCGCGAAGTCGGATACCATTCGATGCTGGTGAAAAATTCGCGGATGTGGAAGCCGCGCAGCAGATAATCGGCACCCTCGCGGAAGACGAAGAAAAAGATGCCAAAGACAAAAAAGATGGCGCTGATACCGCAGATCCAGATCAGCTTCTCGATCAGCCACTCCTTGAGCAGTTCCCGGCTGTGAAACATGCCGCGCATCTTCATGGCTCCTCCGGGTGCGGCGTGGCGGCCGCGGCGACAGCAACCGTATCCGACAACGGCACATATCCGGAGAGGGCGACCAGTTTTTGCCCTGCCGGGGAGAAAATCCACTGCAGATATTGGGCGCCCGCCTCGCCGGGAGCGCCCATGGTGTACATGAGCAGCGGCCGGGCGACGGGATAGGCGCCCGATTGTGTGTTATCGATGGTCGGGGCAAACGCCGTTTCGCCCGTCCTTTTGGCGATATTCAGCATTTTGACGTGGCCGGTTGCATATCCCATGCCGCTGTAGCCGATGGCGCTGCGCGTGCGCGCCACCAGCTCGACCACATCCTTGGAACCGTGCATGTCGATGGTGCCGAGACGGAAATCGCGTTTTTTCCCCAGCACCGCTTCGCGAAAATATTCGTACGTCCCGGAATTGGACTGCCGGCTCACCAGAATCATCTCGTCGGAGGCTTTACCCGTCATCGCGACGCCCAGATCGGACCAGCGGGTGATGGTGCCTTTTTCCCCGTAAATTTCCGCGAGTTGTTCCAGGGAGATGTCGTTGAGGGGATTGGCTGGATGGACAAAGACCGCCAGGGCATCATACCCGACCAAAAATTCCTGCGCATCCTTGCCCGTATTGGCCCTGGCGCGGCTGATCTCGTCGGCGTGCATTTCGCGGCTGCAATTGGCGATGTCCACGGTGCCGTTGATCAACGCGGCAATGCCGGTTCCGGAGCCGCCGCCGGAGACCTCCACCGAAACCCCCGGCTCGATGGCGGCATACTCCTCCGCCCAGGCCTGCGCCAGATTCACCATGGTATCGGATCCGGTGTTCTGAATGACCGTCTTTTGCCCGCCGCCGGGGA
Organism: bacterium UBA2214; assembly: GCA_002327255.1. Taxonomy (GTDB): domain Bacteria; phylum Zhuqueibacterota; class Zhuqueibacteria; order Residuimicrobiales; family Residuimicrobiaceae; genus UBA2214. The sequence continues at coordinate 48,513 of DCUM01000211.1, forward strand.
CGCCGGGCGTGCGTCCGCGCAAACAGCCCAGGAGACAGAGCGGAATGCAAGCCGCCAGCACAAACGTTGCCAGTCTGGAAGATATCCGGCGCATGCACGGAAAAGGGCTGCACCATTTTGGCAGAGGGTCAGAGATCACAAAAATCCTTTTCAGTGTCAGGGGGCGGTTTTGTTTTTGGCGCGGAATTCGGCATGGCCGAGTATGGCTTGTACCAGATCTTGAAGTTGATACACCAGCGTCGAATAACTCTGTTCATAAGCCGCATGGATTTCCGCGGCCGTGCCGGCGCGTTTGCTCGGGTCCTCCATGGGCCATTCAAAAACCACGGCTTTTTCGACTTTTTCCGGCAGCTCCTTGCGAATGTTGACGCCAAGATCCACGATCACCTGGATTTCCTGACGCTCAAAATAATCGTCAAAACGTTGCGGGTTTTTTTTCGACACAGGGTGTCCGCGCGTGGCCATAAATTGCATCATCAGGGGATCAAAGTGGACGGCGGGCGTGATCCCGGCGCTGTCGAATATGAACTTGTCGCTGAAAAATTCCACCCCGATCTGTCCCGCCATCGGGCTGAGACAGCTGTTGTCGGCGTCGACGAAGAGGATGCGGAAGGATTCGCGGCGCTGGTGTTTGACGAATTCGCCGGTGGTCATGTAGATGACCTCTTCGCAGATGTTTTTGGCCTGATCGGAAGTGCGTTCGAGGCGCCGCGCGATGGTCATCAGGGGTGCAAAGGCCTCCATGGCCAGTTCCCCGACTTCACGATGGTTGAGCAGTTTGCCATTGATGCGGCTGCGCACCAGATCGGCCTGGTCTTCGATGACCATGAGGCTGCGCGCCAGATCGACATCCTTTTCCAGGAAGGCTTTCACGGACTGATGAAACATCGGGATGGCGAGTTCCGCCAGTTCGTTGAAATCGTCCAGCGGTGGAATGGGATCGCTGGGGATGATGCGCAGCACCTGGCGGGAGATGCTCTCGGCATAATCGCCGATGCGTTCCAGTTCGCGGATGATTTTGATGGTTGCAAAGACGAAGCGCAGGTGTCCGGCGACCGGCTGTTGGCGGACGATGAACTCGAGGCAGAGGCGGTCCAGTTCGATCTCCAGTTCATCGATGCAGCGATCCCTGAGGATGACCGTATAGGCGAGCTGGCGGTCGCGGTTCATCAGGGCTTTCATGCTGTTGCGCAATCCGCCTTCACCCAGAGCGGCCATCTCCTGGACCTTGCTGCACAGCAGGGCGATGTCCCTTTGCAGGGACTGTTCGAAACGGGATTCGTGTTGCAGGGTCACGGTCGCATCCTTTGCTTCTCGGAAAACAATGATCTCTCTTTTCGAATAATATGATAGTAAAAATATTCGTCCGGATCAAGCGTTTTACGCGGCAGGAGCCCCAAACCCGGGCCCCCTGGCCGCTTCACCGGCACAGGCACAAGATATCGCGCCGGCCCGCCGCACCCTCACGATCCCGTAACCGCCCGGTGCAGGTTGAGGCGGCCGCCGGTGACACACAATCCGTTGAAAGCCGACACCGCATCGACGGTGTTCATCAGGCGCTGTTTGAGTTGATCGGGCGTGAAACCGGGATTGCGCGCCAGCACCAGGGCGGCCGCTCCGGAGACATAGGGTGCCGACATCGAGGTGCCGGAAAAAACCGCATAGCCACCCGGCACGGTGGAGAGGATATACTTGCCCGGCGCCGCGAGATCGACCGTCTTGACGCCGAAATTGGAACCCGGCACCGCCGCCACGGCATTGGTGCACGAGAAGCCGCAGTCGTCCGTGGTTCCGCCTTCTTCCCCCCACACCGCGCGTTGATCCCCCGCATCCGAAGCAGCGACGGAGAGGATGGGGGTGAGGTCGAAGCAGGCCGGGTATTCCGGTGAATTGTCGGTATTCACACCTCTGTTGCCGGCAGCGGCCACAATGAGCATGCCCTGGCCGCCCGCATAGGCCATCATGTCGCGCAGCGCCTCGGAATAATCCGGTCCGCCCCAGCTGCAGTTGAGAATATCCACACCCCTGTCGGCGGCATATTCGACCGCCTCGATGGCATCGCCGACGCTGCCGTCACCGACCGCATTGAGGGTCTTGAGGGGCAGGATGCGCACCTGCCAGCAGACGCCCGCCACGCCCTGGCCGTTGTTGCCCACAGCGCCGGCGATGCCGGCCACATGCGTGCCATGGCCATTGTCATCATAGACATCATTGCTGTTGGCGAAGAAATTATACCCCTTCCAGTCATCGACCAAGCCATTGCCGTCGTCATCGATCTTGTTGCCGGTGGTGGGGTCGTTGGGATCGGACCACGGGTCTTCACCCGGATTGGTGTAGAGGTTGTTCCTGAGATCGGCATGGCGGTAGTCGAGTCCGCTGTCGAGTATTCCGATGATCACCGCAGTGGTCCCGGTGATCACATCCCAGGCCGCGGCAGCCTTGATGTCGGCGCCCGCCAGACCACCGGTCTGCCCCGTGTTGCGCAAGCCCCACTGCTGCACAAACTGCGCATCGTTGGGAATGATCGAGGCGCGCACAATATAGTTCGGTTCGGCGTAAAGGACCTGGCCGGACTTGTAGAGCTGCTCGATGGCGCTGTGCACGGTCATATCGCGGCGCAGCTGCAAGCGCTGCACGCCGATGCTGCTGAGGCGCGATCTGACGCGCGCGCCCATGCCCGACACGATGGAGGTTTGCGATTGCGCCGAAAGAGAAGCCTTGAATTTGACCAGCACTTCGCCGTCGACGTATTGCGGCGAGCGCGGACTCTTCAGGGCGGCACTCATCACCA
>DCUM01000116.1:0-33021 GCA_002327255.1 bacterium UBA2214
CGGCCAGGGAATCCCTTCCCTGGCCGAAAAATCCGGCTTCCCGCGCGCATGGCATGCTCTGCTTCTGTACAACCGCAACCCACCCGGTCTCTCCTGCGCTCCGGGAAGTCTGCCTGAACGATCATTGCTCCCATGCCTGGCTACAGCAGCAACCATCCTCTTCGTACAACGCAACCCCGAAGCCATGCATCACTGCAAAAATTCCCCGGCAAACTGCCGCGGCCAATCATTTACCTTGACATTTTTCTCCAAAGAGAGTAAATTATCCCCCGCAAATGGTGCATATCCTTGAGGGAATTCCCGCGCACCCCATCCGAAGCCAATGAATCCTGGCAGTTGTTTCGTACCTAACCGATAAGGCATCAGCACATAAAATGAGAAAATGGCGCATTGAAGACTCGGCCGAACTCTACAACATCATCGGCTGGGGGGTTAATTATTTCTCCATCAATGAAAAAGGCAACGTCTGCGTCGCGCCGCGCCGCAACGGCGCCAGTGTGGATTTGAAGGAACTCATCGATGAACTGACGCTCACCGATGTCTCCACCCCGGTGCTGATCCGCTTTCCCGATATCCTCGATGACCGCATCCTCAATGTCTCGGAATGCTTTAAAGCCGCCACGGAAGAGTACGGCTATCAGGGACAGAGCTACATCATCTATCCCATCAAGGTCAACCAGATGCGGCCGGTGGTCGAAGAAATCGTCGGGCACGGCAAGAAATTCAACATCGGACTGGAAGCCGGCTCCAAACCCGAACTCCACGCCGTCATCGCCATCAATACCGATCCCGAATCACTGATCATCTGCAACGGCTACAAGGACGAAAAGTACATCGAACTGGCGCTGCTGGCGCAAAAGATGGGCAAACGGATCTTTTTGGTGGTGGAAAAGCTCAACGAGCTCAAACTGGTCATTTCCATCGCCAACCGTCTCAAACTGAAACCCAACGTCGGCATCCGCATCAAACTGACCAGTTCGGGCAGCGGCAAATGGGAAGAATCGGGCGGCGATATCAGCAAATTCGGTCTGACTTCCAGCGAACTCCTCGAGGCGCTCGATTATCTCGACCGCATCAAGATGCGCGATTGCCTCAGACTCATCCATTTCCATATCGGCAGTCAGGTCACCAAAATCCGCCGCATCAAAATGGCGCTCACGGAGGCCTCCCAGTTTTATGTACAGCTGCGCCTCATGGGGTTCAATGTCGAATTCGTCGACATCGGCGGCGGCCTCGGCGTCGATTATGACGGCACCGGCTCCTCCAACAGCGAAAACAGCGTCAATTATACCATTCAGGAATATGTCAACGATTCCATCAGCACCTTCGTCGAAGCCAGCGATAAAAACAGTATCCCCCATCCCAACATCATCACCGAATCGGGGCGCTCGTTGACCGCGCACCACTCGGTGCTCGTCTTCGAAGTCCTGGAGACCACGACGCTGCCGGCATGGGAAGATGAGGAATTGATCAACGGTGAAGCCCATGAACTGGTCAAGGAGCTCTATCAACTCTGGGACACCATGAACCAGCCGCGGATGCTGGAGACGTGGCACGATGCGCAACAGATTCGCGAGGAGGCGCTCGACCGTTTCAACCTCGGCTTGCTCGACCTCAAGACGCGCGCCCAGATCGAGCGCCTCTTCTGGTCCATCGCCCGCGAAGTGTACCAGTTCGCCAGCACCACCCGCCACGTCCCGGAAGAGCTGCGCCAGATTTCGAAAATGCTCTCGGACAAATACTTTGCCAATTTCTCCCTGTTTCAGTCCCTGCCCGACGCCTGGGCCATCGACCAAATCTTCCCCATCATGCCCATCCATCGTCTCAACGAGAAACCGACGCGCTTTGCCACGGTACAGGACATGACCTGCGACTCCGACGGCAAAATCGATAATTTCATCTCCACCAGCAATCCCCCCTACCACCTCCCGCTGCACGCCCTGAAGGGAAAAGAGCGCTACTATCTCGGCGTCTTTCTGGTGGGCGCCTATCAGGAAATCCTCGGTGATTTGCACAATCTCTTCGGCGACACCAACGCCGTTCACGTCACGGTGGATGAAAACGGCTACAAAATCGAACAGGTCATCGACGGCGAGACCATCGCCGAAGTGCTCGACTATGTGCAGTACAACTCGAAAAAGATGGTGCGCACCGTGGAGACCTGGGCCACCAGTGCCGTCAAGTCGGGCGTCATTTCCCTGGAAGAGGGCAAAGAGTTCCTCTCCAACTACCGCTCCGGCCTTTTCGGGTACACCTACCTCGAATAGGCCGTCGAATCGAAAACGCATTACACAAACCACCGTCACCGGGCTGTGGCGGTTTGGTTTTTTTCGCCTCAGGAGGTGCCATGTCGCGGAAAACGGCCGGTTTCGCCCTTTTTCTCAGCATCCTGTTGACGCTGGACCCTCCAGCATCCGCCGCTCTCTTCATCCCGGCCGACAATCCCCATATTCAGTACAGCGGCCGCATTAATTTTACCCGTCCCGAAGCGCCGCTTCTCTACTGGCCCGGAACCAGCATCAAAGCCGTCTTCAAGGGCACTTCCCTCGCCGTGATCCTCGATGACCGCAGCGGCGCCTCCTGGTATGCGGCTTTCCTCGATGATGATTTCGACCATCCCGTGGTGCTCGACTGCGCGCCGGGCCGCCACCGTTATGAGATTGCCACAACCCTGCAGGACACCCTGCACACACTGCTCCTCTTGCGTCGCACGGAAGCCTCCACCGGTCCGACCATCTTTCTGGGCCTGGAATTGCAGGATGGCGGGCTGCTCCTGCCGCCGCCGCCCAAACCGCTTCGCAAAATTCTCTTCTATGGCGATTCCATCACCTGCGGCATGGGCAATGAAGCACCGGACGATGGTGTTGATGATCATTTTGATGAGGAGAACCATTTTCTCGCCTACGGCGCCATCGCCGCACGTCATCTCGATGCCGAATATATGTGCATCGCCAGGTCGGGCATCGGCATCCTGATCAGCTGGTTCGATCTGGTCATGCCCGATTATTTTTACCGTCTCGACCCGGACGATCCCGGCAGCCGCTACGATTTCAGTCTTTTCACACCCGATGTGGTGGTGATCAATCTGCTGCAAAACGACAGCTGGCTCTACAAGAAACTGGATCCGGTGCCGACGGCGGCGGACATCGTCCAGGCTTATGCGGATTTTGTGCGCACCATACGCCGCCATCATCCCGATGCCTTTGTGGTGTGCGCTTTGGGCAGCATGGATGCCACGCGCGAAGGATCGCCATGGCCGGGCTATATCGAGATGGCGGTGACGCGATTGCGCACGGAGGATGGCGACGGGCATCTCGGCCTCCATTTCTTCCCCTTCACCGGCTGGGGCAAGCATCCGCGGGTGCGGCATCACCTGGAGATGGGAGAAACATTGGCAGGATACATCGCGGCGGAGATGAATTGGAAACTGGCAGGCGATTGAATCGATCATTCTGTTCAACTGGTCATGAAGCGGTGGATTGACAGGGCGCTTGCGGCCCGCGCCTGCACGGCCTTGCCTTTGCAGACAGGGGCTGTCACGCCGGATTATTCCCGCAAGGTTGCCGACCTGAATCATTCACACCTGCCGGCGAGCTGCGGCTCATTCCAGCGGCGCTGCGAGCGCCACTCTGCGTTTTGTCCCCCATTCCACGCCCGCATAAATAGCCAACGCCATCCACACCAGTGCAAAACCCGTCAATCTCGTTTTTGAAAAGGGTTCATGAAAGAGGAAGACACCGATGAGAAACTGCATGGTCGGTGCGACATACTGCAAAAAGCCGATCTGGCTGTAGGGGATGCGTCTGGCGCCGGCGGCGAAAAAGAGCAGCGGCAGCGCGGTGACCGGACCGGCCAGCGCCAACAACAGGGTTATTTGCGGCGCGCCATGTCCAAAATGGCCCATCCCCCCGCGTTCCAGGGTGACGAGATACGCCAGCGCCAGGGGCAGCAGCAGCGTCGTTTCGATTGCGAGTCCCTCGAGACTGTTGAGCGGGGCGGTCTTGCGCAGCAAACCATAGAGCGCAAAGGAGAAGGCCAACACCAACGCGATCCAGGGCAGTCCGGCCTGCTGCAGGGCGAGATAGAGCACCCCCGCCGCCGCCAGTCCCACGGCGAGCCAGTGTCCGGGCTGAAGCTTTTCCTTGAGGATGATAACCCCCAGGAGTACATTGACCAGTGGATTGATAAAGTAACCGAGGCTGGCGTCGACGACGCGGTGTGTATGAACCGCCCAGATGTAGAGGCCCCAGTTCACGGAGAGCAGGGACGCGGTCAGCAAAAATATCGACAGCGTCTGCGGCTCTCTGCGCAAAAGCGTCCGGATGGCTGTTTTCTTCCAGAAGAGCAGGATCAGAACAAAGAGCATGCTCCATGCCATGCGATGACAGAGGATTTCCAGTGCGGGGACGGGATGCAGCCATTTCCAGTAGATCGGAAACAGTCCCCACATGACATAAGCGATGAGCGCATAGAGGACGCCGCGGTTCATAAGACTCCCGATCAAAAAAAAGACCCCGTGACTATTTGCAGCCCGGGATCCTGTGCCACTGCGGTAACCTGCAATAAATTGATGGGCTACGATTCATCTTCACGGCTGGATTCATTTTCGCCGCGCACCCACTGGAATTTGCGCCGCAGGGTGGTGGAATAGTATTTTTCCAGCACATCGTAATCCACCTCACGGCCCCAGTTATAATAGACGCGCGGATCGATATAGGACTTTTGGCTGGTGCCGAGATTCCAGGTGCGGTTTTTGGAAGCGATCGCTATCTGCGTTTTGAGTTTGCCCAATGCGACGCGTTTTTTCTCCTCTTTTTCCCTGAGGCGGCTGATGGCCAGATTCACGGCATCGATCTTGCGCTGAAAGGCGTTGTGCACCCGTTTGCGCTGATCGGCCCCGGCCGTGGCTTCCTTGCGCCTCTTCATCTGCTGGCGCAGCGGCGTCAATTTCGCGGATTCGCTCTTGATCCGTGCCGAGATAACGGCCAGTTCGCCCGCCAGTTTCTGTTCACGCCCACGGAAATTTTCCTTGCGCTGCGCCCAATTGACCGGCGCCTTTTTGGTATGGTTGCAAAGGATGGCCGCTTCGACGTTGGCTTTGACCGCGGCTTCCCACTTGCGGTATTCGGGATCTTCAACCAGAACCCCGGAAGCGGACAAGCTGTTGTGCACCACCGTGGAGGCGTGAAACGTACGAAAAACCTTGGCAGTCAGTCCGGGCAGGATTTCCGAGAGAAATTCATTGACGTTGCGGCTGGAGATGTCCGGGAAGAGCTGCGGTTTGTTATAGGCCGGGTGTTTCTTCTTGCCGCCGTTTTTGGAAGGTCTTGCTTCGCGCGACAGCATCTCCAGGTTGCCGCGCACCACGTCGTCGAGTATAATTTTTTTATGCCACAGCACCGAGTCTTTGCCAAGGAAGCGGAACTCGACGGCGCCGTCGGGCAACAGTTTCACATGTTCGGGCCGCAGGGTGGTGGCGCCCACGGTATCGGCTTCGTCCGGGTCCTTTTCATCGCCCACGCGCAGGCACAGGGCATCTATCAGGAAGCAGGCGGTGGCGATCTTGCGCCGTCTGAAACTTTCGCAGGTCAGGGCGTCGCGAATATGTTGCCGCACCACGTCAATCTGTTCAGCCAGTTCGATGGCCTTGTCGAATTTTTGCGCTTCGCGCGCCTGTTTGATGGGCGCCGTGTCGTGGAGCCAGATGTATTTGATTTTTCCGGTGAGCTTGTCCGGCCACTTCGCCACCCAGAGACTCTCGGGCTGCCAGACAATCTCGGCCCACGCTCCGTCAGGCCGGGGCGCATCGTGACTCAGGTTGAGGGTGATATCCTGCCCGGTCGCCCCCTCCTTCCAGCGGCCGCGCAACGGGTGTTTGCCGCGTCCCATGAAGATGCCGGAGGGTTCCACCAGATAATTGGCCAATTCGATGCGTTCTCCATCGGCGATGGCATGGCCGTACGCTTCCTTGAGCGCTTCGCGCTTTTCTTTGCGCTCCACGGCGAGGGCCTTGCGCGCCTCCTTGCTCATGGACTCTTTCTGCATGCGTTCGGCAGCCACCACATCGATCACCGCCTGCAGATCGATCTCATCGCTTTTCAATACCGGTTCAATGCCCAGGGCGGCGCTGAAATCGGTCATGAAATTGCGGACAAAGACAGCATCCTCAGCATACTCGGTGCCCAGCTTTTTCACCCAGGCGATGGCCATCTCTTCCTGCTTTGCGGTGAGCGACACTTTCTCACCGCGGCAGGCTATCACCAGATGCAGATAGGGGGGTGGTTCAGGGACCAGTACGCCCCGGTGTACCAATTGTTGCAACAACGTCTTATCCCTTGTTTCTGGGGTGGTCTGACGAAAAATGGAACCTGAATATATTATTTTAGCGTATAACTTAATGATTAAAAGTTTTTTAAGCAACTAAAAAACTTGATAACCAGCAAAAAACAACAAAAGGATTGACAGATTAACAAAAATTGATTACTTTTGTTGTTATGAAAGAAAATCGGGAGGTCTTGTGGCAGAGGAAAGACGCCAAATCATGTGGGTCGACGATGAGATCGATTTGCTGCGTCCCCATGTTTTGTTCCTGGAAGAAAAAGGTTATGCCGTAACAACCGTCACCAACGCCGAAGACGCCCTGGTATTGATTCGCGAAAAGAATTTTGATCTGGTATTGCTCGACGAGATGCTCAACGGCATGGATGGCCTCACAGCGCTCAATGAATTCAAGAGCATACAACCCGGGTTGCCGATTATCATGGTCACCAAGAACGAAGAGGAGTCACTGATGGAAGAAGCCATCGGTGGCAAAATCGACGATTACCTGACCAAACCGGTCAATCCCAGCCAGATTCTGCTCGTGTGTAAAAAAATACTTGAAAAAAGAAAAATTGCCGGTCAGCGTATTTCGCGCGATTATACCTCAGAGTTCAAGGAGATCGGCCTGCGCCTCATGGGCCCGATGCAATGGCGGGATTGGATCGATATTCACTGCAGGCTGTCAGAGTACGATATCGATCTGGAACAGCATAACGAACTCGGCCTGAAACAGATTCTTTACGAGCAGAAACGGGAATGCAACGCCGAGTACGGACGCTTCATCGAGCGCAATTATCTCGGTTGGCTCTCCAGTTCCGAACGTCCCCCCCTTTCGGTGGATATTGTGCCGCGTTTCGTGCTGCCGCATGTGCGCGCCGGCAAAAAAACGCTGTTGATGATCATCGACAATCTGCGCCTCGACCAATGGCTGGTGGTGGAACCGCTGCTGCGCGCCTTTTTTGACATTACGCGCGATTATTATTTTTCCATTCTCCCCACGGCAACGCCCTATTCGCGCAATGCGATTTTCAGTGGTCTCTTTCCCAGCGAGATCGAAAAACAGCTTCCGGAGCTGTGGCAACATGGCGATGAAAACGATGATGTAAGCTGCAACCGTTTCGAAAGTCAATTACTGGAGGAACAGCTGCGACGCCTCAAACTCGAGTTGAAACCGGCGCCAAAATACGCCAAGATTCTCGACATGCAGGAACACCGCTCCATCGCGCGCAAGATTCAGGAATTCGGAGATGTGCCGCTCTCGGCGATCGTCCTGAATTTCGTCGATATTCTGGCGCACACACGCAGTTCATCGGACCTCATCAAAGAGATGATCCCCAATGAAGCGGCCTTCCGTTCGTTGACAAAATCGTGGTTTGAACATTCCCACATGTTTCAGGCCTTGCAACAGCTCGCCGGCTCGGGCAACACCATCATCATCACCTCCGATCACGGCAGCATCCGCGGTTTGCGCGGCGCCAAAGTCATCGGCGACCGCGAGACCTCGACCAGTCTGCGCTACAAATATGGCCGCAACATCAAGGCGGATGCCAAAAACGCCATGATCGTCAAAGATCCGCGTCCGTACAAACTGCCCGCGCGGGGTGTGAATACGAACTATCTCTTCGCCAAAGAGGACTATTATTTCGTCTATCCGACGAATTATCATTATTACCTGAATTATTATGCCGACAGTTTCCAGCACGGCGGCATCTCTCTGGAAGAGATGGTTTTGCCCGTCGTAACACTGCAACCCAAATAGACAAAGGCCGCTGCGTGGATGCGTTGAACAGGAAACTTGTTTGCCGAATCGTTTCGCACAGCAGTGACGAAACCATGGCCTTTGGCCGCTCCTGTGCCGCGGATTTGCAGCCCGGCGCGGTGATCACGCTCAGCGGTGATCTTGGCAGCGGCAAAACCACGCTCATTCAAGGCATTTGTCAGGGACTGGGGGTGACCGAAATAGTCAGCAGCCCCACCTTCGCCCTCATCAACGAGTACTGCGGCCGCGTACCCGTGTATCACTTTGATTTTTATCGCATGCATACGCCCGCCGATTTGCACGATCTCGGCATCGAAGAGTATCTCTACGGCGATGGCATCTGCCTGATCGAATGGCCTGAACTGATTGCGCCGTGGTTGCCGGCCGGCCATATCCGCATGGAACTGGCGCATGGCAGTGCCTCGGGAGTTGAAACCAGAAAAGGGAATCCTGCACCATCCGCAGAATTCACCGTGGACACAAACGTGAGAATTATAGAGGTCTACCAGGATGCTCGTTCTCGGGATTGAAACGGCCACGCCTGTCTGCGGCGTCTGTCTGGCCAACGATGGTGCGCTGGTGGCGGAGTATCGCGCTGCCATTAAAAATGCGCATGGTCGCCTGCTCGCGGGCGCCATCCAGATGGTGCTGCGCGACGCCGGCGTGGCGGTACACGAAATCCAGGGCATTGCGGTCTCCATCGGCCCCGGTTCTTTCACGGGGTTGCGCATTGGACTTGCCGCGGCCAAGGGCCTGGCACTCGCCACCGCCGCGCCCATCACGGCGGTCGATACCCTGGCCGCACTGGCCACCCAGGCGCCGCTTCAGGACGGCTTGATAGCGCCTCTGATTCGATCGCGCGGCGACGAATATTATCTGGCACTTTACCGGCGGCAGATGGGCGTCGACAGAATCGTCGCCGAGACCGAAGTGGTGCATTGGGAAACCATCTCCGCCCACCTCCCGCAAGATGCGCTCATCATCGGCGCAACGATTCAGCACCCGCTGCCCCCCGGCTTCAAGGCCGCGCCCCAGGCATTTGCACACCTCAGCGCCTATGGCGTAGCGCACCTCGGCTGGCGACAGCTGCTGTCGGGACAGGTCGAAAATGGTGACACGCTTGAACCCCGCTATTGGCAGGATTTCGAAGCGGGCAAGCCCGGGAAAAGTATTCTGCCGGTGCAGCCACATGCTCTGTAGTCTGCTGCAATCAGGCACAGTGTATGTGCCCAAGGCCAACCGGAACTACGCGTTACGCTGTATGACGCAACAGGATATTCTACAAATCAGTCTGCTCGAACACCAGCTCTTTCTCTCCGCCTGGAGCGACGAAATGTTTTTGCAGGATCTGGGTAAGGAGTACGCGCTGTCGCTGGTCGTTTTGGATGACACGGCAATCATTGCCTATATCGTGATTTATCTGATTCTCGACGAACTGCACATCGCCAATGTGGGTGTGGCCCCGGAATATCAACGCCTGGGAATAGGCTATGCGCTGTTGCTCACCGTCCTGACCACGGCACGCATCTGCGGCTATGCCCTGGCGCATCTGGAAGTCCGCGAGAGCAATCGCGCTGCGATCGCGCTGTATGCAAAATTGGGCTTTGATCAGGTGGGGCGACGCAAAAATTATTACGAGATCGAACACGAAGATGCGCTCCTGATGAGTTCACTGTTACAGGTAAACAGCCGATTGCAGCCCTGAAGCGGCGCCGCGATCAGGTTTCACTTTCAGCGCGGCATGGGCATAACGGAATTTTATTCAAGGAGTCGACTATGGAGTGGTTCAAACGGGTCACACCTGGGTTGGAGCCACAGACCAAGCGAGAGCTTCCCGATGGATTGTGGATTAAATGTGATCATTGCGGGGAGATTCTCTACAAGAAAGAACTGGAACGTAATCTGCAAGTGTGCACCAAGTGCGCCTATCATTTTCGCATGAACAGCGAGCAGTATATTCAACTGCTGGCGGATGAGGGAACATTTGCAGAGTTCAATCAGCATCTGCTGCCCGCCGATCCGCTCAAATTCAAGGATTCAAAGAAATATTGCGACCGTTTGCGCGACGCAGCCGCAAAAACAGGACTGACTGAGGCGGTGCGCACCGGTTACTGCACCGTCAGCGGCCTTCCCATTGTTCTGGCGGCGATGGATTTTCGTTTCATCGGCGGCAGCATGGGGTCGGTGGTCGGCGAAAAAATTTCGCGCGCCACGGATAGTGCCATCGCGGAACACAGACCTCTGGTGATCATATCCTCCTCCGGTGGGGCTCGCATGCAGGAAGGTGCCCTCTCCCTGATGCAAATGGCCAAAACATCGGCCAAACTGGCTCTGTTATCGGATGCCCGGCTGCCCTATATCTCCGTGTTGACCGATCCCACCACCGGCGGCGTCACCGCCAGTTTTTCCATGCTCGGCGACATCATTCTGGCGGAACCGGGGGCGTTGATCGGATTTGCGGGTCCGCGCGTCATCAAACAAACGATCGGTCAGGATTTGCCGGAAGGATTTCAGCGCTCCGAATTCCTGTTAACGCACGGGTTTGTCGATATCATTGTCCAGCGTGGTGAGATGAAACACCATATCGCGCAAATCCTCTCCTTTTTTGCGCAACCCGCCGCACCTGGCAAGCGTCAGAAATCGCCCGCCAAAACCAAACCGGCAACAGCGGCCGCCCCGCTGCCAAAGCAGAGACGCAGAAAATCGAAAACAAGAAAATCCAATCAAACCCCGCTATCGGAAAAGAAGGTCACGTGAGAATCCTGCTGACAAATGATGACGGCATCAATGCGCCCGGTCTGGCTGCCCTTGCTGACGAGATGTCCGGGCACGGCGAGGTGATCATCTACGCACCCGTTTCGGAGATGAGCGCCGTGGGACACGCCATCACCCTGAGTGACCCGTTGCGTGTGGTGGAGTTTCATAAAAACGGCCGCTTGTTCGGACATGCGGTGCGCGGTACGCCGGCCGATTGCGTGAAAATCGCCACCTGGGTTTTGAACCGGCAAGACCGCAAACCGGATATACTCATCTCCGGCATCAACCTCGGCTCCAACACCGGCATCAATACGATCTATTCGGGAACCGTTTCAGCCGCCACCGAAGGCGCCATTTTCGGCATTCCCGCCATTGCCATATCACTGGCCAGCTTCACCAGCCGCGATTTCTCCGTCGCCGCCCAATTTGCGCCGGTTGTGGCCAGGCATCTGCTGGCCAATCCGCTGCCACCGGGCGTCTTTTTGAACGTGAACGTCCCGGCGGTGCCCAAAGAAGCCGTGCAGGGCATCGCCATCACCAGGCAAGGCTTCACCAACTATATCGAAGAGTATGAAGTGCGACGTGATCCTCACGACCGTGAATATTACTGGTTGACGGGGGAAAAGATGGAAGTGGAGACAAATTCCGATATCGATGACCGGGCCATCATCGAGAACAGAATTTCCATCACGCCGATTCAGCTCGATTTGACCTGCTATCCCGCGCTCTCGCAATTGCGGAATTGGCGCATCACCTTCTGACCCGGTCTCTTTATAATAACTTTTTGTTTTTTACATCTTTCGAATTCATAACGGATTTGTCATCGCCAAATTATTCAGGGTAAAACCGTGGATCATCACGATAAAATATTGATTCTTGATTTCGGATCGCAATATACGCAATTGATTGCGCGGCGGGTGCGTGAATTGGGTGTCTACTCGGAGATCAAGCCGTTTTCCATCCCGCTGCAGGAAATCCGCATGCTGTCGCCGAAGGGCATCATCCTTTCGGGAGGTCCCGCTTCGGTCTATGCCGCGGATGCGCCGCTGCCCGACCCCGGCATTTTTGATGTGAACATCCCCATCCTTGGCATTTGCTACGGATTACAAGTGATCGCGCATTTGCTGGGCGGAGAAGTCACACGGGCGCCACAGCGCGAATATGGCCGCGCCGAGTTGCAGGTGGAGGATGCCGCGCACCTCTTTGCCGGATTGGGAAAATCGCTCGATGTATGGATGAGTCATGGCGATCATCTCACCAAATTGCCGCCCGGTTTTCAAATCATTGCGCACACGGCCAATGCGCCCATCGCTGCGATTCATCACCTGAACAAACCGCTCTACGGGATTCAGTTCCACCCCGAAGTCGTACATACGCCGCGCGGCGCCGAAATACTCGCCAATTACGTCTTTAAATCCTGCCGGTGCCGCGGTGATTGGAACGCCAGTTCGTTTGTCGAGCGTACGGTGATCGATATACGCACCCGCATTGCGAAAAAGCGCGCCTTGTGTGCACTTTCCGGCGGTGTCGATTCGACGGTGGCCGCGGCCCTGGTGGGGCGCGCCATTGGCGAACGGCTCGTCTGCGTCTTTGTCGATACGGGGCTGCTGCGCGAAAATGAAGCCGAAGAGGTGTGCAGCTTTTATCAGCACGCGGATTTCGAGTTTCGCTTTGTCGATGCCAGCCAGCGCTTTCTGGCCAAACTGCGCGGCGTGGTCGACCCGGAAGAAAAGCGCAAAATCATCGGCCACGAATTCATCCGGGTCTTTGAGGAAGAGGCCAAACAGCTCGGAACGGTCGATTATCTGGTGCAGGGTACACTCTATCCCGATGTCATCGAGAGCGTCTCCACCAGAGGGCCCTCGGCGACCATCAAGAGTCATCACAACGTCGGTGGTCTGCCGGACCGGATGAAGCTGCGACTTCTCGAACCGCTGCGCGAGCTCTTCAAGGATGAAGTCCGTCGTGTCGGACGTGAGCTGATGGTGCCTTCCTTCATATTGGGGCGCCATCCTTTCCCGGGACCCGGCCTGGCGGTTCGCATCCTCGGGGAGATCACGCCGGAGCGAGTTGATATTCTTCGTCCCGCAGACCGCATTTTCATGGAAGAGCTGCGTGCCAGCGGCCACTATGATCAAATTTGGCAGGCCTTCGCGGTCCTGCTGCCGATTCAGACGGTCGGGGTCATGGGCGATGAACGGACCTATGAGAATGTCGTGGCGCTGCGCGCGGTCACCAGTCTGGATGGCATGACAGCGGATTGGGCGGACATCCCGCGCGATCTGCTGGCGCGCATATCCAATCGCATCATCAACGAAGTCAAGGGTGTCAACCGCGTCGTTTACGATATCAGTTCCAAACCGCCCAGTACCATCGAGTGGGAATAACCCTTTTAGCGCGAGCATGAATGAACCATGTGTGGAATCATTGGATACATAGGCGACACCAACGTACTCCCCATTCTCATCAATGGACTGCATCGTCTCGAATACCGGGGTTATGATTCAGCCGGTGTTGCGCTCCTGAACGAAAACCGGCTCTATCTGCAGCGCGCCGCGGGCAAAATAACAGCGCTGGAACAAAAACTCCCCGCCGATGCCCCGCTGAGCACCATCGGTATCGGTCACACGCGCTGGGCGACGCACGGCGTCCCCAATGAGGCCAATGCGCACCCGCACTGCGACTGCCATCAGCGCCTCGCCGTGGTACACAACGGCATCATCGAAAATCATGGCGTCCTGCGCCAGGAGCTCATCGACAAAGGGCATATCTTTCAATCGCAGACCGACACCGAAGTGCTCAGCCATCTCTTTGAAGAGTATCTTGCGAGCGGAATGCCTTTGAGTGAAGCGGTGCGTCAGGGATTGCTGCGCGTGCAGGGTACATTCGGCCTGGCCGTGATCGATGAGGAGACGCCGGACTATCTGATGGTGGCACGCAATGGCAGTCCCCTCATCATCGGCCATGGTCAGGGCGCCTGTTTTGTCGCCTCCGATACCGCAGCCCTGGTCGGCCTGACCGACAAGGTAACCTTTCTGGATGATGGCGAGTTGGCGATTCTGTCGCGCAACGGGGTCGCGGTCAAGACCATTGATAATCGCAGCGTCGATACGCGCGTCGAGATCATCGATCAGAATCTCAAGCGCATCGAGAAGGCGGGCTATCCGCATTACATGCTCAAGGAGATCATGGAGCAGCCGCAAACCGTCGAGGACACCATGCGCGGCCGTCTCCTTGAAGAGGAATGTACGGTCAAACTGGGCGGCATTGGAAACGATATCGATTCGCTGCTCTATGCGCGCCGCATCATTCTGACCGGATGTGGCACCTCCTGGCATGCCGCCCTGATCGGCGAATATCTGTTTGAAGAGTTGGTGGGCATTCCTGTCGAAGTGGAATATGCGTCCGAGTTCCGTTACCGCAATCCCATTATCAGCGAAGACTCCGTCGTCATCGCCGTCAGCCAGTCCGGTGAAACAGCCGATACGCTGGCAGCGGTGCGTGAGGCGCGGCGCAAGCGCTGCAAGGTCTATGGCATCTGTAATGTGGTAGGATCCAGCATTGCGCGGGAAACCGACGCCGGCGTCTACCTGCATGCCGGAGCGGAGATCGGTGTCGCTTCGACCAAGGCATTCACCTCTCAGGTGACGGTGCTCGCGCTGATCACCTTGCTTCTCGGCAGAATGCGCTCCATCTCTTCCGCCCGTGGCGGCGAGCTGCTGCGGGAGTTGCAGCAAATACCGCAAAAGATCGAGCGGATTTTGCAGCAGCACGAACAAATCCGCGCGCTGGCCGAGGCGTACCAGGATGCCCGAAATATACTCTATCTCGGGCGCGGCTATCAGTTTCCAGTGGCGCTCGAGGGGGCTTTGAAGATGAAGGAAATAGCCTATATTCATGCCGAGGGCTATCCGGCCGCGGAAATCAAGCACGGTCCCCTGGCCCTGATCGACAAGGACATGCCCGTCATCGTAATTGCAACACACGACTCGATCTATGACAAGATTCTCAACAATATTCAGGAAGTGCGTGCCCGCAACGGACGTGTCATCGCCATCGCCACAGAAGGGGATCAAGAAATAAAGAAATACGCTGAACATGTTATCTATATACCAGACGTCCTGGAACCGTTCGCCCCTTTACTTACCATCATTCCGCTGCAGCTTCTCGCTTACGATATGGCCATTCTGAGAAACTGTGACGTAGATCAACCGAGAAATTTGGCAAAAAGTGTAACTGTAGAGTAGTATTTTCATAAGGAGCAAGCCTTGTCCCTGTTCGCACCAGTTCGCTCACTGATCCGGCAAATCGAAACGCTTTCCGCACCTTTTTTCGTGGCTGTATGCCTGTTCACCCTGAGCCAGGCGCCCTTATCCGCTCAGGGGTATGCACAGACTTCCGGTGATCCGAAGGCCATTTTTGAGCAGAGCCTCATTCTCTACCGCAATGGTGACTATGATCAGGCGCGCACGCTGCTGAATAATCTCGTTAACCGTTCCATGCACCATCCCCATTTGAGCAAGACCTATCTCCTGCTCAGTGCGGTGCATGAAAAACTTGGGGATTTGACGCAAGCGCAGCATTTTGCCAGACAATTGCTGAAAAACTTCCCTTCCAGCCAATATGCAGAGGCAGCGTTGTTTGCGCTGGCACGTTGCTATTATGCGGAAGGCAAAAACATCGAAGCGATCAGTTATCTGCTCAGCATCATAGACCGCAGGCCGGGGTCGCGCCTTGGAGAAGTCGCCATGGTGAGCGGCAGCAAAATCGTTTCCGATGGATTGTATGACAAGGGCCTCGAGAGTCTGCTGGCTGAGCGCACCACCGGCCTGGGGAAAAATATCCTGCTCTTCTGGCTGGCGCGTCAGAGTTACGGAATCGGGCAGCCTGCTGATGGTAGCCTGTGGCTGCAAAAAATGCAGCCGACTGCCATGATACCGAAACTGCAGCTCATGATGCAGGAACTGAAAACGCGACCCGCCACGAGCCTCCGCTATCCGGTTCGCATCGGCTTGATTCTGCCGCTCAGCGGTGTGGAGACGGAAAACGGCATGGATTTTCTCCGTGGCCTGGCATTGGCTGTGGATGAACAGCCGCAACAGGTGGAAATCTTCCTCATGGATTCCGGCAGCCAGATCAAACAGTCCATTCGCATGATGCAGCGGCTGTTGCGGATGGATGTTTCACTGGTGATCGGCGAATTGGCCGGAGACCGTACTTCTGCCCTGGCCGCCATGGCGTCTGAGCGCAACCTGCTCTATCTCGCACCGGTCGCTTCCGATAATGGCATCTCGGAACTGGGGCCGCGTGTTTTCCAGATGAGCAGCGATCTTGAAACCCGGGGCATTGCCCTGGCCTCTTATGCCTACCACAAGCTCGGATTGCGTTCGTTTGCATGCCTCGCACCCGCCGATGAATATGGCCAGGCTTTGTGTGATGCTTTCACTGCCACCGTGGACCGGCTCGGCGGCACCATGGTGGCGCAGCAGTGGTATTATCCGGGGGCCCAGGATCTGAGCCGGCAATTTGCCGCCATCCGCGAATCGGCCCTGCACTTCAGCCCGCGCGACACACTGACGGCCGCAATGGATCAAGATGCCCGGGCGCAAGCGTCCGGGATCAATCAACCCGATTATAACTATTCGCGCACGGTGCATAGCACCGCCGTCCAGGACCGTGAATTGAGCATCCGGTCCATCGACGGCTTTTTCATGCCGGTTTATGCAGAAGACCTCTCTTTTGCGGCGCCACAATACGCGCTGGCTAACATCCAGGCAGTGCCCCTTGGCGGTGATGATTGGCTGCACAACGATCTCCTGCGCAATCAGCGCCGCTATCTCAATGGCGCCATTTTCTGCACCAGTTCCTTCGCCACGGCAACACGTGTGGAATATATTCATTTCCGTAATCGTTTCAGAACACAGACAGCCGCATCACCCGGAACACTCGCGCTGCCGGGATACGATATCATGCGCCTTCTCCTGCAGGCGATTCGCGCGGGCAATCGCTCCGGTCTGGAGATCACCTCTTATCTGACGCAATTGAAAAAGTATACAGGTCTGGGTGGAAATTACTCTTTTGCCGGTCATCAGCGCATCAATGCGGACGTGGTTTTGCTGCAATTCAAGGACGGCGTCATCATGCCTCTGGAACCATGAGCATGAACCTCTTCGCCGCCCAATCAATCATTACAGGAGGATATGAAATGGAAAATTTCTTCAGAAAAAGCGTCCTGGCCGGTCTCGGGCTGTTCGAGACCACCAAAGAAAAAGTGGAAGAATTCGTCGATGAGATGATCAAAAAGGGCGAAGTCACCCAGGAAGATCGTTCTCAATATATCAAAGAGACCCTGGACAAGGTGGATGAGCGCGCCCAGGAAGCGAAGGCCTGGGTCACGGCGCAAGTTGAAGATGCCTGGGAAAAGATCAAGCCGAAAACCGCCGAACAAATCACCCACCTCCAGGCCAAAATTGATGCCCTCTCCGCCGAATTGAACGAATTGAAAGAAAAATTGACGCAAAAAGAGTAAACACCACCAACATCCATCATCTATTCATTTTACAAAGGAGGAAACCGATGAAGTCACGTACGATCGCGTTTGCAGTAGTTGCCCTGATGCTCCTGTCAGGATTGGCTGTTGCGCAAAAAGCCCAGACCAGTGATATACACCTGTTTCAAAACTTTTTCAAGGATGCTGTGATCACCCAGGCGCCTTATGGAGAAGCGGGACTCAATTACGGCAGCTACGATGGTGCCAGCAGCCTGGCCATCGGTGTACAAGGCGGCTATCCCGTCAATCCGAAACTCGAAGTGGGCGTGGGCTTGAACTTTCTCAGCTGGAGCTATGACGGTGGCGGTTCTGAGTCCGGTATCTCCGACTTGCTGGTGAGCGGCCGTTACTTGCTGAAACCCGGTCCGACGCAGATGACGGCCGGTGCCTACCTGACGCTGCCCATCGGCGGCGAAGAGGTCGGCCAGGGCACGCTGGACTTTGGTATGTTCGGCGCCACACGACACAAACTCGACAACAAAATGATCATCACCGGAACGGTCGGGATCGATTTCCTCGAATACAAAACCTATTCGTACGATATCGATTATACGACGGGTGAATTCACCGAGAAAGAAAAGAGCAAACGCGAAACATCGATCGTCCTCGGCGGCGGTCTCATCTACGCGGTTGACAAAGCCCTGAACATCGTCGGCGAGCTGGTGTTGAAAACCGAAGTCGATTACATGATGCTGAGCGGCGCGGTTGACTACACCATGGGCGGCGGCCATCTGCGCGGCGGTCTCGGCCTCGGCCTCGATGACGGCGCTCCGGATCTTCTCATCATGGGCAGCTACCTGATGCATTTCTAACTTTGGCACATCCTGTTTCAAGGGGCTATTCCTGACGGAATGGCCCTTTTTTTTTGCATCACACCCAGCCAATCAATTTTTTGACTTGGATTAAAGCAATTTTTTCTCTACAATATAAGTCAACAGGGATTCAATAAAAATCATGAAAAGCGATCATCCCTGATAGATTTTTCTCATCAACCCATTCACGGCAACACACGCACCTGTGGAGGAGTTTTGTCTTTACTGCACGCGCTTATACTCGGACTCTTGCAAGGATTCACCGAATTTTTGCCGATCTCCAGTTCCGGACATCTGGTTCTCGCCGGACACTTTCTCGGCGTCAGGGATGCGGGCATCGTTTTTGAAGTCTTTGTCCATTTCGGCACCCTGTTGGCCATTGTCGCCGTTTTCCATCGCGACATCCTCAACCTTGTGCGCGCCTTTTTTTCACTCTTCGACCGGCGTCTTTCGTGGAAAACGCGCTATGACACGGAAACAGATTTTCGCCTCATGCTCTATATCGTGTTGGCGACGCTGCCGGCAGTGATCGTCGGCCTGCTGTTTGAGAATAAAATTGAGGCGGCCTTTGAGAATTCACGCTTTGTCGCCCTGGCGCTGATCCTCACCGCGATCCTGTTGGGGCTGACCTATTATAAGCGAAAAGGCGGCAAAGACCTGACCCTGGGCAACACATTGATCATGGGTATTGCCCAGGCTATGGCGATCATGCCCGGGATTTCCCGCTCGGGGTCCACGATAAGTTTTGGCCTCTTCGCCGGTTTGCGCGGCGACCAGGCGGCGCGGTTTTCGTTCCTGTTATCCATACCCGCGGTGCTTGGCGCCACCCTCCTGAAAGTCAGGGATCTGGCGGGCATGCCCGTGGAGGGTTCCTACCTGCTGGCGCTGGCTGTGGGCACCATCGCGGCATTTCTCGCCGGCTATGTGGCCATTCGCTGGATGTTGCGTATCCTCAGACATGGGAATCTCTACTGGTTTGCCCCCTATTGCCTGCTCCTCGGATTGTTGGCATTGCTCCATTTATAATGGAAAACACACTTATGAGTTTACCCATCATCGCCATGACCATGGATCAAAGCCCCGCTGCGGATGTCAGGCCATTCAGCACGGGCGCTGATCTCTATTTCATCAACGCAGCCTATTGCCGCTATGTCGAAAAAGCCGGCTGCATCCCCCTCGCCCTGCCGACCTGGCTCGAATTCGAGCGCATCCCCGCCCTCATGCAATCCATCGACGGACTGCTCCTGAGCGGCGGCGACGATGTCTTTGCCGGCGCCTATGGTGAGAGCGTCATTCCCGGCACCTGGCGCATCGATCCACCACGCACGTTTTTTGAAATAGAACTGGTGGCGGAAGCGCTGCGACAGAACAAACCGGTGTTCGGAATCTGCCGTGGCTGTCAGATGATCAACGTCGCACTGGGCGGCACCCTCTATCAGGACATCCCCTCCCAGGTTGCCGATGCCATCCAGCACCGCTCCCCCGACAAACCGCGCTGGAATTATCACGGCATCCATATCGAAAAACACTCCGCGCTCGGCGCCATCCTCAATACCACTTCCCTGCGCGTGACCACCTCCCATCATCAGTCCATCAAGGCGTTGGGACAGGGTCTCAAAATCAGCGCGCGCAGCCAGGACGGCATCATCGAGGCGATCGAGGCACCCGAGCAAACCTTTGTGTTGGGCGTGCAGTGGCATCCGGAAACCATGGATGATGACGTATCTTCGCGGTTGCTGCTGCAGGCTTTTCTAGACCAGTGCCATCACACGGACTGACGGCGATGAAAGCGACCATTGAACAAGTCGAGAAAGAGTGGGCCGGCGGCCGCTTTGCAGCGGTCTATTTCCTGCATGGCGAGGATGATTTCCAGATCGAGTCGGCGGTGAACGCCTGCATCCGCCTCGCTCTGGAACCGGAGAGTCACGATTTTAATTTCGATCTGCTCTATGGTAACGAGATCGATGGCGCCAGAATAATCCAGCTGGCCACAGCCTTCCCGATGATCGCCGCCCGGCGGGTTGTGGTGGTGAAAAACATCCATCAGCTGGCGGCGGCAGGACTCGATCTGCTCGCCCACTACTGTAAAAACGCGCTCCCTTCCACCTGCCTGGTATTGACGGCGGCCAGGATCGATGCGCGCCGCGGCGCCTGGCAAACCATCATCAAGAACAGCGTCAGTCTCGATTTCAAACCGCTCTATGACAACGCCATACCGGAGTGGATCCGCCGCCGCCTCAAAGCGGACAACTTGTCGATCGGGGAGGAAGCCATTCGCATGCTGCACGGCGCTGTGGGCAGCAATCTCAGGCAAATCAACAGCGAAATAGAAAAAATCAAATTGAATCTTGCTGATCGCAAGACCGTAGAGGTGGGCGACGTCGAACGCGTTGTGGGCGTCTCCCGGCAGTTCACCATCTTTGAACTCTGCGATGCCGTCGCCGCCCAAAAAATGGATGCCAGCCTCACCATACTCCGCCACATGCTGCTCAACGGCGAGGCGCCGATCGGCATCCTGACCATGCTCACACGTCATTTCATCATTCTCGCCAAATTGAATACCCTGCAGAGACGCCGCATCCCGGAGGAGCAGATGGCGCAGAGCGCCAAAGTGCACCCCTTTTTTGTCAGGAATTATATGCGGCAAGCAGCGCTCTATAACAAACCGCAACTGCAGAACGCGTTCCGCCATCTGCTGGATGCGGATATCCATCTGAAAACCAGCTATCAGAAACCGGCACTGGTGCTGGAACTGCTGATAGTGCGATTAAAGTATGCCCTTCAGGAAACGCCATCGGGAACTTTTGCGCGCCCTGTCGGTTCAAACAATGTGAATGGATGAATAAAACAGAGACGAAATCATCCCAAGTCAGCGACGAGGAACTCATCAAGCGGTTTCAGGATGGGGATCTGTACGCATTCGATCTGATCGTGCATCGCTACAAGGATGCACTGTTCAATTTCACCTATCGCTATTTGGGATCTTCGCAGGAAGCAGAAGATGTCGTTCAGGAAACTTTTCTCCGCATCTTTCGCAATCGTCATGCTTACCGGCAAATCGCCAAGTTTTCGACCTGGATTTATACGATCGCGAGCAACCTGGCCAAGACCGAACTGCGCAAGCGCAAGCGCAGACGTCAGGTGTACACATCCGATATGGGATTTGATGACCGCGAATTTGAGATTGAAGACATACACGCTGACACCGAACGCGTCGTCGACAGCGCCTTGACGGAAAAATTGATACAGGATGCCATCAACCGGCTTCCGGAAAAATTTAAAAAAGTGATTGTGCTGGTGGACGTTCAGGAACTTTCCTATGAGGAAGTCAGTAAAATTATGCGCATTCCACTCGGCACCATCAAATCGCGCGTCAACCGGGCACGATTAAAGCTGCAGGAAATGCTCAAAGATATTGCTGAAATACACCTGCACACCTGATACCATGCGGCGATCGAAAACGCGCTAACAGATTCAACGAGGTGAGGATGATCAATTGTGACAAAATAGCCAAACAAGCGTTCAAATACCTGGAAGGATCACTCACGGAGAGCGAACGCAACGAGATTATGGCACATCTCGATTCGTGCCAGGCTTGCATGGCGCGATTATCACTGGCCCGGCAGACTCTGGCCGCCCTGCACCGGCTGCCGCCGCGTAAAATTTCAGCGGATTTTGACATTGTGCTGCACGCCAGGATGAGACACGCCGCATACCAGGAACAAAATTTTTCGCGTTTCCCGCTCCTGACCTGGAACTGGCGCGTACCGGCCTACGCAGCCGCTGCCCTGGTGGTCGTGGCTACCGGCATCTTTTTCCAGCGCCAGGCTGACCTTGCAACGCAAACCGCCATGGAGCGCAAAACCATCACCATTCCGGCCCGGAGCGTACAGCAGCCGGCAACCCTGGCAGCCGGGACGATGTTGACCGCCTCCGCCCGCAGCAATCAGACGCCCATCAAAAACTATGTCATGCAAAAAATTCCCATGCAGGAGCTTTTGCGGGTGAACCGGCAGAACCCCGGATACCGCCAGGCAACACTGGATCAGAACCACAAGGATAGCGCGCAGGTTCGCGAACGGGCCTCCCGTATGCCCATCACCGACCTGCAGCCCGTCAATGCCTCGATTCATTTTTAATGCGAGCCAACCTGATGAGTGATGGCTTATGGACCAAAATTATATGATCAAAGTGTCGCTAATTTATGCGCTGTGTAGCGGGTTGTTTCTGATGATCGGACTGCCCCGGACTGTTTCCGGACAGGATGGCTCCTATCTGCTACGCCTCGAGCAGGATATGCGCCGCCTCGTGGAAAAGGTTAAACCCACCGTGGTCACCGTATCGGCTCAGGTTTCCCTCTCTGACCTTTTTCTGGATCACGATCCGGATAACGCCTTCTCAGAACACAATGCCGTGGTGATCACCAATGTTGGATCCGGTATCATTTTCGATTCGATTCATGTAGTGACACATGCCAGTGTGATTCGTGACAGCCGTAATATAACCATCACCCTGGCCAACGGGCAGGAGATACCCGTCACCCTGGCCGGGGCCGATAATGAATTGGGACTGGCTGTCCTGCGCAGCAGCACAAGACTGAAACAGGTGGCCATCTTCACACCCCATCGCACGGTGACGCCCGGCGGCTATGTGGCCATCGTCGGCAATGCACTGGGCATCTCCTCCGCGGTCTCGTGGGGTACTATCAACGCCGTGCGAGGTGATGGCATGATCCAGATCGCCGCCAACATCCCGGCAGGTAATCTCGGTGGTCCGGTTTTTGACTCCTCTGGTCATCTTCTCGGGCTTTTGGCCGGACTGATAACGTCGGGCAGCAACCCTTTTGAGAGCAGTCTGGCCGGAGACGCGGCGCTGGTTTATCCCATCGATGAGATCGCCAGCCGCACCCGTATCATCCTCGGCACCCGCAATCGTGAAGAAGGCTGGATGGGCGTCACCGCGGAAGACTGGCCGGGCCAACGCGGTTGGGTACACATCAGCAATGTCAGCCCCGGCAGTCCCGCGTTCGAAGCCGGGCTGCAAATGGGCGATATCATCGTGACGGCCAACGGACACCGCTTGCACAGTTCACTGGAGTTGGCGCAGTCCGTTCGCCGCTTCAATCCCGGTCACACCATGCATCTCGGCGTGTTGCGCGGCGACAGCAGTCTTTATTGCAACGTCAAAATCGGCGCGCCTTCTCCTGAAGAAGCTTCCCACAAACAAGCGTCTGCGCCCGCCCGCTCTTTCATCGGCACCTCGCGCAAAGCCGTCACCCCCGAGCTCAGCAAGGAACAGCAAAAACAGCTCATGCGCCGCATCGAGAGCCTGGAACGGGAGCTGAACGATCTGCGCGCCACCTTGCGCCAGTCCAGATAGTGCCGGGATCGCAAAGATCTCCATCGTGTATTTTTCCGCCATTCAGGGGCGCATACGGCCTGTTTTTCCCTCCTAACTCACTAAAATCTATTGACTTTTTGAAATATTTTGCTAAATTATAAGTCTTGTTTTCAATGGCGTATTTATAATAACATTTGGAGAATGGCAATGGGTAAGGATCGCAGTTTTGGCGCCAAAGTCGCCAAAGGCCACGTGGTGGCGGGAAAAGTATGTCCGGTCTGCAATGAGGCCATAACGACGCTCAAGTACATCAGCGGCGTAAAAAATGAGCAGTCGCAGGGCGTGCGATTCAACGAGAAACTGATCGGCGTCTGCAAATGCAACAACGCCGAAATTTTCAGCTGAGCGAGAGGATCCCTTGCGCACACCGCCTCGTTCACTGTTATTGGCCACGCAAAACGCCGATAAAATCATCGAGATGCGCGATGTGCTGCGCGATTTGGATATTGAATTGATCAGTGCCGCCAGCCTCGAAGGCATCCCGCCAGTTGACGAAGATCAGGACACCCTGGCCGGCAATGCCGTCAAGAAAGCGTTGACACTCTCCCAACTGACCGGAATGATCGCACTGGCGGACGACACCGGACTGGAAGTGGACGCGCTGGGCGGTGCACCGGGTGTGTACTCGAGCCGCTACAGCGCTCCGGAAGCGACTTATGCCGCCAACGTGGCCAGGCTGTTGCGGGAGATGCAAAACATACCGGAATCAGCGCGGACAGCGCGGTTTCGCTGTGTCATCGCCATCGCCCGGGACGGCCATGTCAACACGGTGGAGGGCGTTTGCGAGGGCCTGATCACCGCTACGCCGCGCGGAACGGATGGCTTCGGATACGATCCGGTCTTCTGGGTGCCGGATTTGCGCAAGACCTTTGCCGAGTTATCGCTCGCGGAGAAAAACCTCATCAGTCACCGCGGCCGCGCCTTGCGCAAAGCCCGTGCCGTGCTCGAGGAGATTTTCCGCTAGCGTCGGCGTCAGCCTGCCATGATCTCTGCAAACCCGCCGTGTGGGCGTCAGCTCACCATAACCTGTGGTAATCTGGTGCGTGGGCCTCAACCCACCATGTTCTACCTGCCATAAATATTCCGGGGCGTAGCGCAGTCCGGTTAGCGCGCCTGCTTTGGGAGCAGGAGGTCCTGAGTTCAAATCTCAGCGCCCCGACTCGAAAGAAAAGGGTTAGTTCATTACTGAACTGACCCTTTTTTTTATCATGCCGTTTTCCCGGCGACGGCCAGAGTTCGTCCGCAACTTGAGTTGCGCAGTGTTGATTATCTTGCCTTCATTTTTTATAACCATTCAGCTATTCAAATCTGGCCGCAGTGCTGGCAGAGAACACAGCGCTTTTTTATGTTTGCAGCCTAAAGCCGGGTGATTTCCTGAAACGTTTCCAGGACAAGGACCATCCGCCATTAAACCAGCGTTAAAGCATCGCTTCCAGAGACGGTGACCGCATCCTTTCACGAATCTCCTGAAAATCCGCTTCGCCTTTCGCCGTCGGTTGATATCTTGAACAGAGACGGGATCAGGCTGGCATGCTCGGTTTCAACACCTTGAAGTTTGGGCTTGGCCAAGTGCTATACCATGCACTTTTCGGACGATTACTGACTCTGATCTTTTTGACGTGTACTCTTGACACCCGTCAAAATCGCTGTCCCAACCAGAACAACCGAACCCACTACAATCCACTGTGTGGGTATATGTATCAAGACGGCAGCGTAAATCAATCCACCAATTACGATTAAAAACCCAGCGACATAAAGAGCATATGACATAACATCTCCTTCTCGTTAATAAAGTCGGACTTTGCCTATAGAAATGATATTCTGTTGTTCCCCATTTTCCCGGTCTTCTTAATCAATAAATTGAAAGGACTTTACGATGGCAGTGGTCTGGTCAAAATAAACATCCAGTACCGAATCAGGAATGTCTTTGGGGCTAATGGCATCTCGATGAATACTACCCGTCTTCATTTGTTCAACGGCATACCCGATACCATTATGAATGGTTCGATAGCTATAGCCACTCAGAAATTTCATCATACCAGCCTCTTGTATTGGAAAAACATGGAATGTAATCCCGTTGATAATCTCTTGCTTGGGTGGAATATTTGTGTAGATGCTCCTGGTCAAAAAAGTGTGCAAAACATGGGAATCAGTGGTTATCCCGATACGGACTTCACTATTCCAGTACCTCGGATAAGAATCATCATTAGTTACCCGAAAAATAGGTATACATAGCAAGGCTTTTCCTTTTGATTCCTCCGTGGCTCCGGCGATCCACGAATCGTTCAGGAAAGGATATTTGTGAAAAGTGGTTTCAGGATTCCTGTTTTTTGGATAAGAAACCGAGAATCCATAGGTATTGTTTACATGAGTAATCAATTGATCAGTGGCAGCTTGTGCTTTTTTCTTGTTTGGCCATGCCTTTGGCACTAGATACGCAGCCGCAACAGCAAGAATTAAAACAATAAAAATCCACAACAATATGTTTTTTATTCTATTACTCATAGCCTTTATTGTACATTAGTGGAGTATGAATGTTTTCAAAATATCTTTTGCAGCATCCATAGTTAATCATTTCCGACTGCAAAAACAATAGCCCAAAAGGGTGAAAAAGGAACTAGCTCTTCGAGACCATACAGAAGTAATGCCAGGCAGTGATAGAAATATCACCTTTCAGATAAAAAAAGAGGTCAACGAATGTCTCAACGAGTGGATATTGAAAGTCCGAGAGCCCGTCCTGCTCGTCCTGCAGTGTTTGTGCTGCCATGCTGAACAATGATCTCCATTTACAATCCTTTGCAGGTTTTGCGTGATCAATTTCAGCTTGCTTTTCAAGAAGTGATCAGCTGACAAAAAATCGCTGATGGTGATGAAAAAGTCTATGGTATTTTTGAGCTGGAACACCATCGGGGCGTAGCGATGTCGGGCTAGCGCGTCCCGATGGATCGGGAAGGTCCTGGATTTTTAAACAAAGAATATGGGTTTGCGGGGTGTAGCGCAGCCGGGTCAGCGCGCCTGCTTTGGGAGCAGGAGTCCCTGAGTTCAAATCTCAGCGCACCGACGAGTCAACGAAAGGGGCTTTTCCAGTGACAGGAAAAGCCCCTTTCATTATCAGCCGCTGATGCCCGGCAGCCGGTGCACTATCAATGGCCTGCTTTACAGCGAACGATTTATGACACCCTATTCGAGTTATTGATACAACCCGGTGGCCGGGCAATAGGTCAGAGCAGTCGTATCGTTTGCGTTTTGCGGTCATAGAGTTGCAGGATTATTCCTCATCCTGTCAAAACAAACCGGTGATTTTTCCACTCTCATCCACATCGATCCGTTCCGCGGAGGGCACTTTGGGCAGACCCGGCATGGTCATGATTTCGCCGGTCAGGGCGACGATGAAACCGGCGCCGGCGGAGACCTTGAGATTGCGGACCAGCACGGTAAACTCCTCCGGCGTCCCCAACAGCCCGGGATCATCGGAAAAACTGTATTGCGTTTTCGCCATGCAGACCGGGAGCTTGTCGAGGCCATGGGCGACGATTTGGGCGGCCTGTTTTTTCGCAGATCCCGTGAGCTCGACATGGGCGCCGCGATAGACGCGCTGCACGATGGTTTTAATTTTTGCTTCGATGCTCTCCGTATTCTCGTAGGTAAAAGCGAACTGATGGGGCTGTTCGCAGAGGCGGACCACTTCATGGGCCAGGGCCATGCCGCCTTCACCGCCTTTTTCAAAGCCTTCCATTAAAACCGCATGGACGCCGATCTCCCGGCACTTTTCGCTGATCACAGCGAGTTCCGCCTCGCTGTCGCCTGAAAATTTGTTGATGGCGACGGCGCAGGGCAAGCCGTAGACGCGGGTGATGTTGTCGACGTGTCGCAGCAGATTCGGCAAACCTTTTTGCACGGCCCCGGGATTTTCTTCGCCCAACTCCGCCTTTTTGACACCGCCATGATGTTTCAGCGCCTTGACCGTGGCGACGAGCACGACGGCGCCAGGCGTCAAGCCGCCGATGCGGCACTTGATATTGACAAATTTTTCCGCGCCCAGATCCGCGCCAAAACCCGCCTCGGTGACGGCGTAGTCACCCAATTTCAGAGCCATGCGGGTGGCGACGAGCGAGTTGCAGCCGTGGGCAATATTGGCAAAGGGGCCGCCATGAATGAAGGCGGGCGTGTGCTCCAGGGTCTGCACGAGATTGGGTTTGAAGGCATCGCGCAACAGGGCGGCCAGCGCGCCCTGCGCTTTCAAATCACCGGCGGTTACGGGTTTGTCTTCATGGGTATGAGCGATGATCATCCGCGCGAGACGAGTTTTCAAATCCGCGATGTCGCTGGCGAGGCACAACACCGCCATGATTTCCGAGGCGACCGTGATATCATAGCCATCTTCCCGGGGCACGCCGTTGATGCGGCCGCCGAGGCCGTTGACGATGAAACGCAACTGGCGATCGTTCATATCGAGGCAGCGCCGCCAGGTGATGCGGCGCGGATCGATATTCAGGGCATTTCCCTGAAAGATGTGGTTGTCGAGCAGGGCGGCGAGGAGATTGTTGGCGGCGCCAACGGCGTGGAGGTCGCCGGTAAAATGAAGATTGATGTCTTCCATGGGCACCACTTGGGCATGTCCGCCGCCCGCCGCGCCGCCCTTCATGCCAAAAACCGGCCCCAGGGAAGGTTCCCGCAGCGCGATGATCGCTTTTTTCCCGATTCTTCTCAGACCATCGCCGAGTCCGACGGTGACCGTGGTCTTGCCCTCTCCGGCGGGTGTCGGCGTGATGGCCGTGACCAGCACCAGTTTGCCGTTCTCCTGCGGCAGTTGATTGAAAAGCGCCAAATCGATCTTTGCCTTGTATTTTCCGTAGGATTCAATGAATGAATCCGCAATGCCGAGTTCACCGGCGATTTCCAGGATGGGCTTCAAACGGGTTGCGTGTGCGATTTCAATATCCGATTTCATGGTCAAACTCCTGCGAGGTTGGCCGGAATGCAAATGCCCTCTGCTTAACCTCAATCTCATGGTTACGGGTTCAATGGTTCTTCCCCGGGATTTAAATCTGTTGCGCAAAATAGCCAATAAGGGTATGAAAAGCAAGATGAAAATAATCTTTGCGATATCGCAGCATGCGATTTCCGGGCTTTTCAACCCTTTCTGGCACTATTTTTGAATGTGATTCAGTGTACCCAAGGTTCTCTCTTTACTTTAAAAACTGCAAGCATCATTTGACAGTTTTAATCGACATGCGTCACCATTCTATGACAAAAATGGGACAATTTCATCTGCAGTGGGTCTTGTATGTCCCATTTTTACAACACCCACAGTTAGCGAGTCCGGCAGCAAACCGGCAAAATCACAGAATTGATGCATGAAGGAGAAAATATCATGAAAAAGTATCTCTTCATCGCCTTGACCGCCATATTGGCCTTTGGCCATGTCGGATGGGCGCAAGATCCGCTGGATTTCGGCGATGCCCCGGAGGGCGTGATCGCCTATCCGGCGACCGGAATCATCGGTTCCTTTCCGACCTGCATAACCACAGGGCCGGGATCATGGATTCAGCATGGACTGGGATGGGCACTCTTCGGGCCTTATCCACCGCAACCGCCGCCGCTTCCTCCCGGCACGGGATGGGATGCAGAAATCGACGGCAATGCCGGTTCCTGCCCTGTTTTCAATCCAAATGCCTATGACATGGATGAGTGTTATCAGGATATGGATGCGGGTTTGATGTTTCCCGAACCTTTTACCCTGCAGGGGGCGCCAGGCGCCGAAGTCGTCACGGTGTGTCCGGGGTGGCGTGGCACTTCTCTGGGCGTTGTCTGCCGGATGGCCGTCTGGGGGACGAACATCGATATCTGGATCACCAACACACGACCCGATATCGGCTATTACGTCAATGTGCTGATGGACTGGGATCAGAATGGCGTCTGGGGGGGGGCTGTACCCTGTCCCTCTGCGCCTTCTCCCGAACACGTCCTTGTCAACTGGCCGGTGCCGGCCGGCTATATCGGAGCGCTCTCCGCTTTGCAACCGCCGCCCTTTCAGATTGGCGCATTGGGCGGACACGTCTGGACGCGGTTCAGCATCACCGAAGTGCCTGTCAGTCCGCCCTGGGATGGTTCCGGCGCTTTTGAAGATGGTGAAACGGAAGACTACCTGTTGCTCGTTTCCGAAGTCGACTTTGGCGACGCGCCGGATCCGAGTTATCCAACGCTGGCGAGTAACAATGGCGCGCAGCATGCCATTGTACCCGGCTTTTTCATGGGCGTTAATGTCGACGGCGACCTGGATGGTCAGCCCGACGCCAACGCAACCGGGGACGACATCCTCGACGGCAACGATGATGAGGATGGCGTCGTCATCCAGAATCTCTACGCCGGTAATCCGGCCGCCACGGCCCAGGTGACCGTCTCCGCACCTGGTTTTATCGATGCCTGGATCGACTTCAATGGCAATGGCAGCTGGGCGGACGCCGGAGAACAAATCCTGATCTCCCAGCCCGTCCTCGCCGGCTTGAATAACCTCCCCTTTGCGGTGCCGGGCAGCGCAGCCGTCGGCAACGGTTTTGCCCGCTTTCGTTTCAGCGCCCAGGGCGGTCTGAATTTCACCGGCTTTGCCACCGATGGTGAAGTGGAGGATTATCTCCTCGACATTCTGGTGCCGGTCGAATTGTCATCGTTCACGGCCCATTCGCT
Source organism: bacterium UBA2214 (assembly GCA_002327255.1). Classification (GTDB taxonomy): domain Bacteria; phylum Zhuqueibacterota; class Zhuqueibacteria; order Residuimicrobiales; family Residuimicrobiaceae; genus UBA2214. The sequence goes on from DCUM01000116.1 coordinate 30,287, forward strand.
CAACGGCACAGCGCGCCTGGAATGGACGACACAGTCCGAGACGGAAAACCTCGGTTTCCATCTCTACCGCGCGCAAGCGAAGGACGATCCTTACCAGCAAATAACGCCCGAACTCATCGCCGGCGCAGGCACGACCCAGAGGGCGCATCACTATGCCTTTGCCGATCTCGACGTGATGCCGGAAATCACCTACTATTACAAGCTGGCTGACATCAGTTACAGCGGCATTGTCAGAATGCATGGTCCGGTCCCGGTGCACATCGCTGCGCCATCACAGTACCGCCTGGGACAAAACTATCCCAATCCGTTCAATCCGGCGACGACGATTCCATTTACGCTGGCACAATCCGGACAGGTGACGCTCACCATCTTTAATCTTCAGGGCCAATGCGTCTGTGAACTCTTCTCGGGCACGCTCGATGCCGGGCCGCATCAGATCACCTGGGACGGCCGCGATGCGCAGGGTGTTGTACCGAGCGGCGTCTACCTGTATGTATTACGGGCTGCGGATTTCTACGCCGTGAAAAAGATGAATTTCGTCCGTTAACCGGTGATTTTGGCTGTCGCAGATACCGATAAGGGCACTCTGTTGCGTTGAAAAGCGGCTGCAATCGCGGCGCTGAGCAGGTGCCCCCGCAGGAGGCCATATCTGCCTTGTCCACCTTTTATAACAGCTTTCACCCCCCGTCCGTGAGGTATTGCTGTCGCAGCAAGATTTTGATTGCGATTTACACNNCTGCTGCTGTTACTGCCACTCCTGATCCTCTTCCTGCTTGAGGGCTTTCTTCGGCTCTTCAACCTCTTCCCCATGCAACCGCTATTTTTAAAAACGACTTCAGAAGGCCGGAAAATCTGCCAACTCAATCCCGACGTCGGCCAACGCTACTTTGATGCGAAACAGGTTGCCGTTCCGAATCTCTATCCGGAAACATTCGTCGAGGAGAAAAGCGCGGAGATCTTTCGCATTTTCTGTCTCGGCGAATCGAGTACCGCCGGATTTCCGTTCGAATTTCAGGTCCCCTTTCCCGCCCAGCTCAGGCTCATTCTGGAGCGACAGTATCCCGACAGAACCTTCGAGGTCATCAACCTCGGCATGTCGGCCATCAGCAGTTACAGTATGCTGGACTTTGTGCCGGAGGTGTTGGCCAAACAGCCCGATCTCATCATCCTCTACATGGGGCACAACGAATTCTACGGCGCCTACGGCAGCGCCTCTGCGGTTTCGTTGGGACAAAATGGCAATATGATCCGCCTCTATCTGAGACTGCAAAAATGCCATATCACGCAAATGGTTCGCGCGCTCCTCTCGGCGCTGAAACCCGTCAGTCACCAGAATCCTGCCAACACCACGCTGATGGAGCAGGTCATCGCCGACAAAGAGGTCTTGTATCAAAGTGCAAAATATAGAGCGACGCTGAGAAATTTCAGCGACAACCTCTCCGCCATCGTCGCCGCGTGCCAGCGGAAAGAGATCCCGGTGATCCTGGGCACACTGGTGGCCAACGACGCGGATTTGCCCCCCCTTGGCAGCACGCTGCCGGAAGCGCGTGATGACGCCGCGAAACGGCAGGCCGCCGTGCTCAGCGCCCGCGTCGATAGTCTCTTGAACGCTGGCGCCTTTTTCCCGGCGAAAATCGCCGCCCTGAATTTTCTCAAAAAGGATTCCTCCTCCGCCATGCGCTGGTATCAGCTCGGCCAGGCCAGCCTGCGTCTGCAAGAGTTCCCGGAAGCAAAAAAATATTTTGCCATGGCGCGGGATCGCGATGTGGTGCGATTTCGCGCCAGCGACGAGGTGAACCGCATCATCCGCGACCTTGCATCGACCCGGCGTGTCGCGCTGTGCGATTTTGCAACGATTTTTGAACAGGCGTCGCCGCACGGCATCATCGGCAAAGAGTTGATCTGCGATCACCTCCACCCCAATCCGGTCGGCTACTATCTCATGGCGAAAAGCCTGGCGCAGGAGATCAGCCGCTGCGCATGGCCCGGCCCTGACCCGGCGCCTTTTGAACCGCCGGCGGTGCCCCTGTTCGTCACCGATCTCGACTGGGACATGGGGTTGTTGCGCATCTACAAGTTGTTGCACCGCTGGCCCTTTGCGGAGCAGCAGGTTGATTACAGCCGCTATGTGCCCCATGGAGAGGCGCAGGCGGCCAAAATTGCCTATGAGTATGTGTTCCAGCACCACAACTGGGTCCTGGCCCACTATGCCCTGGCGGATCACTTCCTGGCGCATCGGCAGCCGGAGAGGGCGCGCGCGCAATACCTCGCCATCAACGCCTGTTATCCGCAGCGGCCGGAACCGTTGCAGAAAATTGCCGCAACCTATGAACAGCAATCGCAGTGGCCTGAGGCGGAGCGTTATTATACAGCCGCTGTGGCGCGATCCGCCCAAAAAGGCACCCTCTATTTCCGGCTTGCCATGGCGCAGTGGCATCAGAAAAAAATGGCGGCGGCGGTGAACACCCTGCAGATGGCCATCGTTTCTCCGGATCTCGACGCGGCGCAGAGGCGATCGGCCAAACAGGAACTGGCCGGCTGCTTTCTGGCCCTGGGCAGAGTCGAATACGCCCGGCGCGTCGTGGAAGACATTCTCGGGGAATACCCCGATGACCCACCGGCCCGGGAGATGCTGCATAAGCTGCAGTTGCAACCCCAATAAACCCTCACCCCCGGCAATCCACGCCGTGCCTCTCACCGTTCCTCTCCGGTACCTGGAAAGTCCTTGCCGGAGA
>DCUM01000116.1:33027-33272 GCA_002327255.1 bacterium UBA2214
CGTGCGGTATTACCACTTTTTTTGCTTTTCGCTTGCTTTTTTCAGTCGTTTTGCCTATGCTAAAATAATGGGCCCGCAGTGAATACCAGTTTGCAGTGGATAGCTGATTGAAAGGAGTGCGTTATGAAATCTCGCGTTATCTTCTTATCCCTGATCCTCCTCCCTTTGCTGACCCTTCCACTTTTTGCGCAAGGCCATACGCAGCCTTTTGCCGTGAGCATCGATTCCTCGATGGCCGGCTGGCC
>DCUM01000199.1:0-3665 GCA_002327255.1 bacterium UBA2214
CGCCGCACGTCGCCGAATGGCAGAAGGCGCTCTTCCGCGGAGAGGAGCGGCGGGGTGACGGCAAAACCCGGCCGCAGGGTGATATCGCCGCCGGCCGGCGGCTCCAGCACCAGCAAGCCCTGGCCGCTGTTGGCGACATCGACGAATACAGACCATGGTTTGGTATAGCCGGCGGGAATCGTGTCTCTGGAGGTGCTCATCCCGACAATCTGCAGCGCCCCGGGCTGTTGAATGCCTATTACCGTTGTATAATCTTCAACCTTCAGGCTGGGCAAATGCTGTGCCGATTGGCCGGTATTCTGCGCCAAAGAGCTGACGATCCGGGCCGTGATCGTATCAAAGACATTGGCGGTGCTGCCGGCCTGAACCAGGAGCCCCGGTTCCGTCCATTTGCTGGATGACGCCGGGATCGAATCGATCTCCACTTCCTGGCCATTGGGAAAGAGAATAAAACCATCGCTGGCCCAACCGATCCGCACCTTGCGAATCGCGTCGCCCTCGCCGGGATTGGTCACTTTGGCCTGAATATAAAAGGGTTGGCCGCTATTGGCAAGGGTTTTCCGTGGCAGCACGGCGCGCACGCTGTCGATCCGCACTTTGGCGGAGTCCTGCACCAAAACAGTCACGGTTTGCCCTGCCGGTTGGCTGTCGACGACCACCAGGCGATCGCTGTTGTTTTCGACGGCCTGGATGTGCACATCGATGGCCACCGGGCCGAGAACGGCCGGATCTTCCCGAACCGACAGGATGGTCCAGCGCAGGCTGTCGGATTTGCCCGGCGCCAAAACAAGATCATTGCTGCCGCTGAAAGCCGGGGGTGGCTGCACGGTATAAAAAGAATCCCCATTGGAAAACCGGATTTGCGTCTGCGCCAGGTCCAGCGTCACCTGGCTGCCGCCCGCATTCTCCACCCGGGTGCTGATGTGCCAGGGTGTGGTTTGTCCCCGCGAAACGCTGTACTGGCTGGCGCGAAAAGCGCGCAACTGCAAATCGGCCGGCGATTGCACAACGACATAGCCGGCATTCCCTTGCGAGGTCTGTTCATCGAACTTGCGATGGGTCTGTGCCGAATCGGAGAGCCAGAGTCTTGCGGCGATGGTAATCGGTCCCGGTTCGGTGGCTTCATCCACGCCGGTGACGAGATAGTGAATCTCCGCCGCCGAAAAACCCCTTATGAGGGGCGTGCCGTTGGTGAAGGTGTCGGGGTAACTGATCTGAAAACGGTGCGAAATATCCTGCGCATCCCGCAAAAAGCTGATGCGCGTTGAATCCAGTTGCAGCGTGGCGCTGCCATTGTCCATCACGTCCAGTTCGATCGTCCAGGGTTTGGTCTGGCCCGCGGTGACGGTTGGCGCCATGCTGCGCAGCGCGGTGATCATCACCTCCCGGGGGGCGCCGATCGTAACCGCGTTATCGACGAGGTTGATGGTCTGGGAAAAGGGGTTGCCGTTTTGTGCGCCGGCGATGGTCAATTGCGGCGTATAGCGTCCCATGCGAAAATCGGGCGGCAGCTCCTTGATATTGAATTGCAGGGTGGTGGAGGCCAATGCCGGGATCGATGTTGCCAGGGCGGCATCCAGCAGGGTCGTGTAGGTGATCGCGCCGTCGCTAAAAGAGAAAACGGTGCCGAGGGGATCGAAGATCAGCGCCGAACCGCCTGCATTGATCACATTCATCTGAAAACGATAAAAAGCGCCGCCGGAGACATAGGAGGGTTCCAGTGAATTGGGCAACACCGAGAGATTGGCGGGGGTCTGCACGGTCACGGCTGCTGCCGGCGCGAGATTCGCCAATCGCACGTGACGGTTGCGGTTGACCTCCGTGCCCACCACCCGCGCCTCGATCTGCATCACGCCCGCTTCGGCCCCCATGCTCATGCCGGTGAACAGGAGGCTGTCAGGGACGCCCGCCCTGAGCAGGCGCGTCCCGTTGCCCGCGAGATTCGCCGGCCTTTGCAGCACATAATCACTTTGCCAAATACCGTCCCTGAACAGGCGCACCGTGGTGCTGTCGGCATGTTCCAGATTGAGCAGGATGTCGCCGGCGTTGACCTGACTGTCGAGGTGGAGCGTCACGCGCCAGGGGGCGGTACCGCCTTGTGTGAGCGCCTGGGGTGTCGCCCGGATCGAAGAGATATAGCCATTGGCCGGATTCTGCAAAGTGACCATTCCGCGGGCACTTGGGTTCGTCTTGATGCTGTCCGGCTTGCCGCTGTTCAAATTGTAATAATAGACGGTTGCATCGATCGTTACGTCGCCGGGGGTTTCCCCGGAACGCAGAACCGGAAATCGCAGCGTGTCGCTTTGGCCGCCGCGCAGAACCGTGCCATATTGCAAGAGTTTGGGCCGGGCCAGAGAAAAGGTGTCGCTGCCGCCGAAACGGAGTGTGGACAACACGGTGTCGATCTCTACCGCGCTGCCGCCCTGGTTACTCAGCAGCACATCAATATGCCAGGGGTACGTCGTATCGTTTGCCGTAACCGTGTTCTGTGAGGACTGAACGCGCGCAATATTCATCTCCTCGCTGGTCTGGACTTCGACACTTCCAAACGCATCGCTGGTTATCAGGCCCTCGAGCGTCTGCACCCGGCTGAAAATCGAAAAAGTCCCGGCTTGTGGTGTGGTCTCGTGGATGGTATAGACGATCGACTTGACTTCGCCATCGGGCAGGTTTGCGGTGCCGTCGGAAAAAGCGCCGGGCATTTCGATGGTGAACTGGCCGCTGTAATCGGTTCCGGCGCGGCGGAAGCGGATGAACGTTTGTGACGGATTGAAATTTACGGTTATCGGAAATGCACCGGTATTTTTGACATCGACGATCACCTGCCAGGGCGTCGTCTGGTTCTGCGTCACCGTTGGTTGCGAGCTCCTGATCTCCTGAATTTGCAGCGAACCCGCCTCGATGCTGTAGAAGAGATCCGGCATGGCCGTCAAGGCGAACTTGGTGGTTGTGGTATTCCCTTCCACATATTGGATCGTCGGATCGACAAAAATGTATCCCTGCGGCGCCTTGGTGGAAGATTTGAGATAGAATTTCAGCTTGGCGGTCTGCAGCCCGGTGATGACAGCCGGATTGGTGACCTCTCTGACGACCCGGAAAGAATCCGTGACATCGGTCATATTGTCCAGCCTGAACTGAAACGAGGTCGACTGGATGATGGCATTGGCGTAGGTGAGATCGGTCCCGTTTTGAACCTCGACCTCCATGGTGATATTCTGCTGTCCCTGTTGCACCGTATCGGCGAGGACGTCCACTTTTTTGATCATCAGATTTGCTTCGCTCTGAACCAGCCAGGTGTGTGTACCCCCGGCCGCGGCGCCGTCGATGCTTATCGGCGAGCCGCTGTAAGTAGCGCTGAGCGAAGCATCGATCATCGTGCTGATGCCTGGTGTGGTGTTGCTTCTGACGGTGACATAGAAAACCAGTTGGCCGGTGCCTGGCCCGGAAACCGTGCGCGCAGGAATCGTGACGGGCGCCGCTGGTCCAGAAGCAATATAATTGCCGTTGCTGAATTTCAGCAGTCCGGTGACGCTCTGCAGCGGCAGCGTACCCCAATTCTGGATTTCCATGGTGACGGGAATATTGGACTGCCCGAGGCTGACCTTGACCATGTCGGCGCGGACGCGGCTGATGACGACCGCGCTCACATCGATCTGCCCGCTGCT
>DCUM01000199.1:3767-10661 GCA_002327255.1 bacterium UBA2214
GTGATGGTCTCCGTCGTGTCCGCATGGATGATCGTCTCCCCCGAGCGCACGGCGCCGATGAGGCGCACCACCTCCACCCTGACCAGCGTCTGATGGGCCTGGCCACTGCCCGCCACCACGGGGATGGGGGTGAAAACGGGTGATTGTCCGTTGGGCGCATCGCTGCCGCCGCTGAGAGCCTGGACCTCGATGGTTCCGGTGGCGGGGTTACCCCAGGCATCGCGGGCATTATAGACCTGCAGCGGAAAGGCGATGCCGGCCTGTTGCACGGCGCCGACATTCAGGGCGAAGGAGGTCATGGCGCCGCTGACCACCCTGACCGCGTCGCTTTTCTGTGAAAAGGCGCCGGTCTGAACCGTGATGGTCTGATTGCCGGCGGAGCGGAACGTGAAAGCGTTGCCGCTGAAGCGATGACGGCCGTTATCGCCGGGCGAATAGATGTACGCTTCCGGCAAGCTGGCCAGCGGGTCGTTGCTTGAAAATGTCAACAGTCCCGTAAAATCTGTTTTGCGGTTGCCAAAGGCGTCCTGGATGTCGACGATGAGGGAGTCGATGGCGCTCAGGGAGTTTCCGGCGCCGATCCAGGCGGGCAGGGGGTTTTTGCTCGTTACGGTGAGTCCGCCCACGGCACCTGGCAGGATGGTGAAGGCCTCTGTGTCATCTGTGACGGCATTGACCGAACCGCGCAAGCGGACGCCGGTCTCGGCCTTGAAAAAGGTGGCGCTTCCGGTGCCGACGCCGTTCACCGCCTGAATCTGCGAAAAGACGGGCAGGGTGCCGTTGGGCGCGGCATGGGGCTGGCCATCGGTGAAGGCCACATTCACGGTGCCGCTGGCGGAATTCCCGGCGGCGTCCACGGCGCCGCTGACGGTGAGGGTGGCCGCCACTCCGGCGGTGACGGTTCCGGGAACGGAGAGGATGAAGCTGCTGATCGGCCCCGGCGTGACCACAATCGTCCCGGTTGCATTGCTCAGGGTTCCATCGGTGACCCAGATTTTATGCAAGCCGGCTGAGCGCAGACTAAACGCGCCGCCGGCGTAGGTGCGTTGGCCCGCTATCAGGGTTGTGGTGGCCGGCAACACGGCGCTGGCGTCGCTGCTGTAAAAGCTGACGGTGTTGGCATAAGGGGTCGCGATGTTGCCAAAGTTGTCGCGGGCGCTGACGGTGATGTCGCTGCTGAAGGGGACCCCGGAGGTGATGGTGGTTGGCTCTCCGGCGATGGTCAATTGCCGCGCCACGCCGGGCGCCACATTGAACGTGTTGGTGTTTTGGGTGTGCAGCGAAGAAGCGCAGCGCAAGACGACGCCGGTTTCGGCATTGAATAAAATTTGATTTGCGCTTCCCGTGCCATCGCGCAGGGAGATGGAGTCGAGCAGGGCGAGGTTTCCCTGTGGCGATGGCCCGCCGCCGCTGAAGGCGCTGACGGCGATCTTGCCCCCGGCCGGATGCGCATAGGCATCCCGGGCGCCGGTTATCTTCAGCGCAAAGGGAACACCGGCCGCCTGCTGCGGGACGGTTGTGACACTGAAAGACGTTGCCGGGCCGTCGATATGATACGGTGCGGATACGCCGCTGTCCATCAATTCATAATCAGGTTGGCCTGGCTGGCTTTTATACACCTTGATGCTCATTTTGGCGTCGAGGTGCTGCGCGCGGGGGTTGCGGATCAGGGCGAGGATGATATTTACGGTGGATCCCATGGGGATATCCGAACCGGTATTATCGCGTATGCAACGGATGGAGTCGTTGACGACCTGGATTTGACTGAATCCGCCGCGTACCAGGGGGATCGAGGGGTGCGTCACATCGCCGAACGCGGCGATCACAGAACCGGCGGTGAAGGTGAACTCCGGTTTCCCGGTGACGGCAGAATCCGGGAAATAGAAGACAATGGTTCCCTTGGGCGAGATGGCTATCTGGTTGGTAAAACGGATGAAATGGGTCGCCATGCTGCCGCTGGCATAGGTCGAGAGGCTGTCGCGCACTTGTCCCAGTGTCCCGGCCTGGGGGACGCCAACGCCCGAGAGAATAATCCCCGCGATGATGATATAAAGATATCTTTTGATCAAAATGTCACCTGGTCCGAATAACGCCTAGCGATCAGAATACGCCGAGAGCGGCATCTGCGCGTCGAAGCGTCTGGTTTGCGCGCTGTCTTGCATGATGAACGTGAATGAATAGGTTTTGCCGATATCCTGCGGGAGTCCGACCGTCGCGATGGCGATGTCGACGGGCGCCGTCCGGGTCCAGCGGTCGCCGATGCCGAGTCGCATTATGCGCACGGTGTCGCCCCGGGTCTCGACCGCCAGCCCGCCATTCAGTGTTGCGGAGGCGGCGAGGATAATCTGGCGGCTGTCAAATTCGCGCGGCAGCAGAATCGCCATTTGCCACCGGGTCGTGACGGGTTGTGGCAATTGCCAGTGAAACCTCAGCACGGCCGGGGAACCCGGCGTCAGCGGTGCGGCAGTGACGGAGAGCAACTCCTGGGCGAAAGCGGAAAAAGAGACCGCCATCACAAAAATCAGGATTAAAAAAAGACACCTTTTCTTTCTCAAGGCCATTTTCACTTCCAAGGGGTAAAATTTCGTATACAATGTTTCATCGCATCCATACCCTGTCCTGGTTCGAAACATATCGGGCGAAAACCGGGCACGTTTCAGCCCGATTTTTTGCCGCCATCACAAAGCTGCAAACTTTATACCATTAATGAATTTAGACCGGTTAACCCTGTTCAAATTTCTGATAGCGTTGCTGTCTGGTCTATGTGCGTCACGCTCGTTCGCGCTGCCTGTTCCTGCTGTGTGTGGGTGATGAAGCGCATGGATGCGGGAAGAGAGGGAGCCTGATCCTCATTTCAGGATGGCGCGCAACAGAATGAGAAAGCCGCGGCCATCGTTCTCCAATAATTTGAGATTTTTTTGCGCTTTTTTATAGCCTGGATTGATGCGTACCGCCTCGCGATAAGCTTCCACCGCCCGCGCAAAACTGTGCCATCCGCGCATCAGATGGGCGGTGCCAAGGCTCTGCTGCAAATCCGCATAATCGGGATGTTGCGTGACGGCTTTTTCCAGGATTTTGATATAGTTTTCCAGGGTGCGGTGATTGCGATCCAGGTCGGAAAACATGAACTTTAAATAGAATTCGCTGTCGGCGACCAGGCTTTTATGATTCGTAATCGTCGGCCCCAGGGCCATCTCGATCTCGCGGATGCCCTCTTCCAGCCGTTCACGAATATCCAGACATTCGATGCCCGTCTCCAGATGCTGCTTTCTCTGCTCCGGCACCTGACTCAAGGCGTAGAGTAAATGCTGCTTGCTCTCGCGCAACCGTTCGATGGGCGGCGGGAGTTCGGAATGCGTCGGATAATGCAGGGCCGATTCGGCCAGAACCAGGCCGAGAAAGAGATGCGCGCGCAAATAATCGGGATGGAGAACCAATGCCTTTTCACAACACTTTATGGCCTGCAGCGGGTCGTTGATCTTGCGAAAGACTTCTCCCAGAAGCAGATGAACATCGGGATAGTTGGGGGAGAGGTGAATCGCCTGCTGCAGCTGGTACAAAGCCTGATCGGTGTCTCCAAAGAGAAAAAAGGCCTGGCCGAGATAAAAATGTCCGTTCTCATAGTCCGGCTCGAGGGTCAGAAGTGCGTTGAAGGTTTCCACGGCTTCATCGAAAAAACCCTTTTCCAGAAAGAGCGTGCCCAATTTGAACATCGAATCCGTATTCTTGCTGCTGATGACCTTGTCCATGACGCAAAAGAGAAGGTCGAGGTCGGAAGCGACCAAATCGTGCAACTGTTTGACTTCTGTCTCAACCTGTTCCGGCTCGATGCTGTCATCCAGAGGCCACTCGCGTGTATCCACGAGGTGGCCGTTGTCAAAAATGCTCGCGCGCGCCTTTCTTTCGTCCTCGACAAACGCCGTCTGAATCTGGAGTTTGCGTTTACCGGCGCGCACCATATGGCTGAAGCCGATTTCCTGGTTCATTCAATCCTTCTTCTCTTTTGTTTTTTCACTGCTGCCGGTTTGGTCGGAAGAAGTATGATTCTTTTTATAGTCGGTGATATAGAATCCGGATCCTTTAAAGATGACCCCCGAACCGCCCGTTAAAATTCTTACCACGGCTGCTTCATGACAGACGGGACATATCCTGACCGGTTCGGCCGTTATACTCTGAAAAATCTCAAAAGTATGGTTACAGCGATGACAGCGATACTCATAGGTAGGCATTGCAAAATCCTTCTATCCTAAAGAAGATAAACCCTGCTCGATACGATCCAGCGCCCGCTCCAGCTCCGCCATGGAGGTCGCAAAGGAGAGGCGCACATGGGTGTCCATGCCGAAAGCGATGCCCGGGACAATGGCGACGCCATGGGTTTCGAGCAAGTACTGACACAGCGAAGTGGAATCCGAAATCCGTTGACCGTTCTTTTCGCGGCCGTAGTAAAATGAAACATCCGGAAAGGCATAAAAGGCGCCCTCCGGGAGCAGACACGGGAGATGGGGTATCGTGGTGAGGCGGCGATGGACATAATCGCGGCGCGCCAAAAAGGCTTTGTGCATATCCGCGATGAAATCTTTCGGGCCGGTCATGGCCGCCACAGCGGCTTTTTGTGAAATCGATGTGGGATTGGAAGTGGTGTGTCCCTGATATTTTTTGACCGCCTGCGCGATCGCTTCCGGCGCCGCCAGATAACCGATGCGCCATCCGGTCATAGCGTAACTTTTGGAGACGCCATTGACCAGCAGCAGCTGGTCGCGAATTTCCGGGAATTGCGTCATGCTGGCAAACCCCTCCCGGGTGAAGACAATTTTATCATAAATTTCATCGGCGAGGACGTAAATGCCGCTCTTTTGGATCACCCGCACCAGACCCGCCAGCTCCTCCGGACTGTAGACCGCGCCGGATGGATTGCTGGGGCTGTTCAGGATGAGCAGCCGCGTTTTCGGCGTGATCGCCCGTTCCAGTTCCTCCGGCGTGATTTTCAGATGGTTGCGATCGGCCGGATCGATGGGGCGCATCACCGCGTCGGCCAGCTGTATCATCTCCGGATAACTCACCCAATAGGGCTTTGGCAGAAGGACCTCGTCTCCCGGGTCGCACACAGCCAAAACAGCCTGAAACACCGCATATTTGGCGCCGCAGGTGACGACGATTTCCTGGGTTTTATACTGCACCTTATATTCTTCCAGCAGCCATTGACTGATGGCTTCGCGCAGCTCGACGCTGCCTTCGGCCGGCGTGTATTTGGTGTACCCCTGTTCGATGGCGGCGATGCCCGCCTCCTTGATGTGGCCGGGCGTGTCAAAATCGGGTTCACCGGCGCCCAGCGCCACGACGTCTTTTCCCTCACGGCGCAATCGCGCCAGGGTGCTGTTCAGGGCTACGGTTTGCGATTCACTCATTCGCATCATTCGTTGAGACAGAGACATGGAGCGCTCCCTTGGCTATCTAGGCGTTGGCTTTCAAACTGCAGATGCAGGCGACATTGACGATGTCATCGACTTTGCAGCCGCGCGACAAATCGTTGGCTGGCCGGGCCAGGCCCTGGATGATCGGGCCGATGGCCTGCGCGCCCGCCAGGCGTTCCACCAGCTTGTAGCCGATGTTGCCCGCCTGCAGGTCGGGAAACACCAGGACATTGGCGCGGCCGGCGACCGGGCTGCCCGGCGCTTTTTTCTGCCCCACCGCCTCGACCAGGGCGGCATCGGCCTGCAGTTCGCCATCAATGGTGAGGCCGGGGTTCTTCGCTTTGGCCAGATGCAGCGCCTGCGTCACCTTGTCTACCAGGGCATGGGTTGCGCTGCCCCTGGTCGAAAAAGAGAGCAGCGCCACCACGGGCTCTTCTCCGGTGAGGCTGCGATGCGTTTCCGCCGAGGCGAGCGCGATGTCCGCCAGTTGATCCGCCGTGGGGTCCGGAATCACAGCGCAATCGCCAAAGGTCAGGACGCCGCCCTCTTTCAGCACCATGAGAAAACTGCTGGAGACGACCGAATAGCCTTGCGCCACGCCGATGATCTGGATGGCGGCGCGCATGACATCTCCGGTGGTGTTGATGGCGCCCGCCACGCTGGCGGCTACGCGCCCCTGGCGCACCATCATGGCACCATAAAAAAGCGGGTTTTGCAGGGTGGTGCGGGCGGTCGCCAGATCCATCCCTTTGTGCTTTCTCAGCGCCACAAAAGCCTCGCAATAGGACGCATAGTGGACATCCTTGAGCGGTGCGATGATCTCTATCCCGCCGAGCGCAACGCCCAGTTCCGCGGCGCGGGCGCGAATTTTTTCGCTGCTGCCCAACAATACCGGCACAACGAGACGTTTTTCGTTGCAGAGGGCTGCTGCCTGAATGGTGCGATCCTCTTCGCCCTCAGGGAAAACAATGGATTTCAGGTTCTGTTGTGCTTTCTGCTGAATGGTTTCGAGAATGGTCATTTTTCCCTCATTTTTAGCAATAATTTTTCCTGTACATGCGGCGGCACAAAGCTGCTCACCTCGCCATTGAATTTGACCAGTTCCTTGACGATGCTCGAATTCAAATAGGAATATTTTTCATGGGGCATCAGGAAAACCGTGATCAGATTTTCATCGAGCTTGCGGTTTACCAGGGCCATTTGCAGTTCAAACTCGAAATCGCTGACAGCGCGCAGTCCGCGAATGACCGCCTGTGCCTTCTTTTCCCGGGCATAGTCGACCAGCAACCCCTGAAAGCTGTCCACCGCGACGGATGGCATCTCCTTCACGGCTTCGCGGACCATCTCGCGGCGTTCCTCTTCATCAAAAAGCGGTGTTTTGCTGAAATTGCGCGCCACGGCAACGATGACCTGATCAAAGAGCTGGCTCGCCCGCTTGATAATGTCGATGTGTCCATAGGTGATCGGATCAAAGGATCCCGGA
>DCUM01000091.1 GCA_002327255.1 bacterium UBA2214
CATAATCCGGCAGGACGATGCGCGCGGCCACTCCCTGATGGTGCTCCGATTTGACCATCCGCGTCAATTCCTGCCGCGCGGCGCGCTCAAGCTTGAAGCCCTTTTTGCCGGCGAGGCTTTCCAGTTCTGTCAGGCCGGCACCACTGCCATCTTTCGCCACGACGATTTTTTCGATGTCCATCCCGCTGCGCAGCCACTCGAGCACCGGATTGCGGCCGTAGATATAGGAATGCATGAAAATCCTTTCTTGCGTCTATTTGCTCTTCATCTCGAAAACGCCGTCCCAGTTCAGGGGCACGGGATTTTTCTTGTAGTAGGCACAGCGCTCGAGATAGGCCTGACTGGGTCCCTCGTGGACATCCGCGGCGATGGCGCGCCGGAAAGCGGCCATGGCGCTGTCCCAGCGTTTGGCGCGATAGTGTCCGAGTCCTTCCTGCCAGGCTTCGATGGCGAGGAGCTGGGCATTGCTGAGGCCGCCGCGCGTCTCGGCGAGCAATTCGAAGACGCGCACCGGCTTGTTCTTGCCCTTGACGCGCAGCAGATCGAGTTCGCGAACGATGAAGGACTCTCCGAGCAGGTCACGCGTCTGCTCGCTGATCATGATGCTGGTGCCATAGGCCTTGTTGGCGCCTTCGAGACGCGAGGCGAGGTTGACGGAATCGCCGATGACGGTATAGTCGTAGCGGTTCTGGCTGCCGATGTTGCCAGCGATCATGGGGCCGGAGTTGATGCCGATGCGGGCGTGGAATTCCGGTTTGCCTTCCGCTTGCCATTTGGCGCGCAATCCGGTGAGAATCTGCTGCATCTCCAGCGCGGCGCGGCAGGCGCGTTCGCCATGATCACTCTGCTGCAGCGGCACGCCAAACACCGCCATGATGGCATCGCCTTCGTATTTGTCGAGGTACCCCTGGTATTTGAAAACCACTTCGGTCATGGCGTTGAGATAATCGTTGAGCTGGGCCACCAGTACTTCCGGTTCCAGGGCTTCGGAGACGGTGGTGAAATTTTTGATGTCCGAGAAAAAGGCGGTGGCTTCGCGCCGTTCTCCGCCCAGTTTGAGCATGGCGGGATTCTTGAGGAGTTCCTCGACCACTGTCGCGGTGAGATAGTGCTGGAACATGTTTTTGATTTGGCGCTTGCTGCGTTCTTCATCGATGAAACGGTAAATCACCACAAAGAGATAGGAAAAGAGAATGGCGAGCACCGGCCGCACCAGCTCCAGCCAGAAGGCTTCGGTGGCGAACCAGTGTTTGCCGAGCAGGGCATAGCCGGTGATGATGCCCGCGCCAATCAGACCGCCCAGCGCGGGCTTGAAAAAGATGGTGATCAGTGCGATTGACAGGGCCAGTCCCACGAGAATCAGAACGGTATAGATGAGCCCCTGTTTATGGATATATTGATGTTGTAAAATATTGTAGAGAACGTTGGCGTGCACTTCGACCCCGGGGAAGGCGTCCTGAAAGGGGACGGGGCGGATGTCGGCCAGGCCGGCGGCGGAAGTGCCGATGAAGACGATTTTATCCGCAAAGAGTTCCTGCGGCACGCGCTGCAGCAGGACGTCGTAATAGGAGATGTAGCGAAAGGTTTGAAAGGTGCCCTGGTAACTGATGCGCATGCGGCCCTGATTATTGATGGGGATGCTCAGCGCTTCCCGGCCCGGCGGGGCGATGGTGATGGCGCGGCCGGGTTCGATATGCAAATCCTCAGGTCTGGCATTCATCAGGCCCATGGTCATGGCCAGGGTGAGGGCGAAATATTCGCGTCCGGCAAATTCCAGGAACATGGGCATGGTGCGGATGACACTGTCGTTGTCCGGAGAGAAATTGGCATAGCCGATGCCGGCGGCGGCGTTGTAGAGGGGGACGAGACGGCCGTCCATGCGATCGGCCTTGCGGAAGCGTGTACGCCCCGACGGGGAGGCGGGCAGTGAAAAATGTTGTGCATCGAGGTTTTGGGGCGGCGTCTCCATGGGATAGAGAAAGGCGTCGGGATTGGCCATGGAAAAGGCCATGGCGTGATAGACGCGGCCGGAGCGGGCTGTGGCGCGGACGAGGGCCGAATCCATCTCCGCATCGCGGTCCGGTTCCATGAAGAGGACGTCAAAGGCGATGGCTGTGGCGCCGCCCCCGGACATATAGTCGATGATGCGGCCATGGTAGCTGCGCGGCCACTGATCGAAACGGCCGAGCTTTTCCAGACTGCGGTTATCGATGTCGACGATGATGATATCCTCGATGGTCGCGCCCTGGCGTTTTTCGTAGAGATGGCGCAGCCGGCCGAGATAGCGCCAGTCCAGGGCTTTGGCCTCGAAGGCTTCAAAGAGATGATATTCGATGACGTAGGTGAAAAACAATACCAGCAGCGCGGCGAGGCAGCCGAGCAGCGTCCCCCAGAGGAGACGGCGTGTCCATTTGGTGTGCATGGGATCGTCCCTTTGTTAAATCAAGTTCTCTTTCAATATAGCCAAAGGCGGCAAAAGATGCAAGCCCTTCGCGCAGCCGTAACAGCGAATAGACAGCCACGCCGATCCTTGCATGGTTGAGCGCACAGACCGCCGGGGTGAAGCAGCCGGTGGCATGGTGAGATGATTTTTTTACGTTTTTTCCACTGCAATACAATCATCCGGGATGGCGCAGATTTTTTTTAAATTCCTTCGCATCTCCCGGCCTCCTGTGCGGGGATTCATCCGGACTGGATAATCTATTTGCGAATAATTTGGAAAGTTTATATTTTTATGGATATAATGAACTCGTGTTGATTCATAAAGTGAACCGGCATTGCGAATATCTGAGAGGTGGATCCATGAAAAAGTGCATCTATTCATTGCTGTTGCTGGCGCTGCCGCTGTGGGCGCAGGAAACCGCTGCGCCGGATACTTCAAAACCCGCGCCGTACTGGAAACACAGCCTGGTGGGATCGCTGCTTGGCAGCCAGGTCACCTATAGCGATTGGGTGCAGGGCGGTGAAAATACCATCGCCTGGAATGCGCTCCTGGACGGCAAATCGGTTTATGAAAAGGGCAAGAACAACTGGAGCAATACCTACAAATTTGCCTTTGGGCGCACGCGTCTCGGTGACAAGGGGTTTCGCAAGACCGATGACCGCATCGATCTTGAGAGCGTCTTCACCTACAAAGTCAATGTCTATGTCAATCCCTATGCCGCCGCGACTTTCAAGAGCCAGTTTGCGCCCGGGTTGATCTATGACGAGCACGGGGTCAGCACCAAGGTATCCCGGTTCCTCGATCCCGCCTATCTGACGCAGAGCGCGGGCGTGGGCTATCAGTTGCTGCCGCAGGCCAAGATTCGCGTCGGCGCCGCCCTGCGCGAGATACTCACCGACCAGTACACCCGTTTCGCCGATGACCCCAAGACCGGCGAGCTCGAAAAGCGCGTGGTGGAAGGCGGCATGGAGTCGGTTTTAAATGTGGATTGGAAGTGGTCGCAGAATCTGCTCTTCACCTCGGTGGCGGAGTGGTTTGGCGCATTCAAGGATATGAAACGAACGGCCTTGCGCACCAACAATACGCTGGCTGCCACGGTGAGCAAGCTGGTGACGGTGAATTTCAATATACAGACCATCAACGAGCCGCGCGTCTCGCTGCGGCCGCAGATCAAACAGACGTTTGGAATTGGATTGAATTATTCGCTCTTTTAATCTTCAGGCAGTTGACGGGCCAAGTCCGCACTGCGCCTGCACCTGGACACTCTAGAGTGTCCGACCCGATGGGCCCCCTCTTTTCCGGATGAGGCCCATTTTTTATTTTGCTCAAGAGGGAATCCCGGCAAAGAGAGGCAGTCGAATCGAGTGCCCAATCGGGGGGTGCTGCGGCTTGTACCGTACATGTGACCCTCGCACATCAAATAAAGTCACTGCTGAACCCCGGGGTCACGACCAAGAGACCCCGGAGTCATTTGACAGTGCAACGCAGGGGTCAAAGCCCACTGCACACGTCAAAAATACACCATGGATTTGAGGATGATGATGCCCGCGGCGATGGTGAAGATGCTCCCCAGCGTCGTGAAGAGGATGATATTGCCCGCCAGGCGGCTGTTGGCGCCCATGGCGTCGGCCATGATATAGCTGGCGATGGCGGTGGGGGAGGCGAAAAAGAAGAAAAGAATGCCGAGGTCGGTGCCGCGGAATCCCCACCACACGGCGCAACAGACGACGAGAATGGGGAGGAGGAGAATTTTGAGCAGGGTGGCGGCAAGGGCGAGCCGGAAATCCTCGCGGATGCCGGAAAAACTGAGCGAGCCGCCGATGCCCAGCAGTGCCAGCGGCAGCGTCAACGAGGAGAGATGATCCACGCTGTTGAGCAGAAACTGCGGCAATCTGATCTGTGCCAGGGAGAAGGGCACCGCCACGGCCGCGGCGAGGATGAGGGGATTGGTGAGGATGTCGCGGGTGATGCGCGCGGCGCTCACCTGACGCTCTTTCTTTTGCGGCAGGGTCAGTGCCAGAACCGCGAGGATGTTATAGGGCGGCATGATGGCGGCCAGCACCACCGCTGCCGCCGCCTGGACGCCCTCCCCGAAGGCGCTGTTCAACATGGCGAAGCCGAGGATGGCAAAATTGCCGCGAAAGCTGCCCTGGATGAAGGCGCCGCGATCGCGGCCTTTTTTTGTCAGCCGGTATCCGGCAAGCCATGAGAGTGCGAAAGAAATCAAAATGAATAGATAAGCGAAGCCAATCTGGCCCGGATTCAAGAGTTCGTCGAAACGGGTGGTGGAAATCTTGACAAACAGCAGACTGGGCAGGGTCACCAGGAAGACCAGCCGCGAAGAAGTGCTGGTGAACGCCTGATCGATGAGGCGGGCTCTCCTGAGCAGCACGCCGATGAAAACCAGGATGAAGACCGGTGCGACGATGTTGAAGGCCTGAATGATAATATTCATGGGGATCCGCCTGGCTGCGCCTTGATTCCGCGCTGCACGCCGCCGCGCGCCAGCGATGCCAAGATGCCGAGGAGCGACAGCATGGCGAATATCAACAGCAGGAGATGCATGCCCTTGAGAAAATCGGGCAGATTTTCGTTGTGGATTGGTGTGTGGCCGATTTGCACGGCGATAATCAGGGTCGCCACCCCCATGCTCAGCATCTGCCCCACCAGCCGCATGGTGCCCACCATGGCGGATGCCACCCCCAATTGACGCCGTTCCACCGCGCCCATGATGGCGTTGGTGTTGGGCGAGGAAAAGAGTCCGAAGCCGCTGCCCAGGATCATGAGACTGATGATGAGGTGCAGTGTGGATGTATGCGCGTCGATGGTGAGGAGGGTGAAGAGGCCGAGCGCGGTGAGTCCCATCCCCAGGGAGGCGATCCAGCGCGGCTCGATAGAGTCGGAGAGATGACCGGCCAGAGGCGCCACCAGCGTCATGACGATGGGCTGCGCCATGAGAAGGAGTCCTGCCATCTGTGGCGACAGCCCCTTGACGTATTGCAGATAGAGGCTCAATAGAAATCCCACGGCGAAGGTGGCGCTGTAGTTGATCAGCGCGGCGAGATTGGAAAAGGCAAAGACCCGGTTCTGGCGCAGCAAAGTGACATCGAGCAGCGGGAAAGCGGTACGGGATTCGCGGCGCAGAAAAAGGGCCAGAATCAACAGGCCGGCCACGAGAGAGAGCGCGCCTTTGGCGCCGGGCAGCGCCGAAAAACCGTACATGATGGCAATGATGCCCACGCCATAGGTCAGCGCCCCGGCTTTGTCGAAAGGCTCCTCCGCGGCTTCCTGCCATTCAAAGCGCAGGCGCGCGATCAGTACCAGAATCAGGAGACAGAGGACGGCATTGAGGACAAAGATGCTGCGCCAGTCGAGATGCTGCACCATCCAGCCGCCCAGGGGCGGCCCCATGGAGAGTCCGAGGTAGACAGCACCGGTATTCCAGCCGATGGCGCGGCCGCGTTCGCCCGCCGGGAATACCGAAGTGAGCATGGCGTTGGAGGTGCCAAAGACCATGCCGCCCCCGAGTCCCTGGACGACGCGTGCCGCGATGAGCAGGGTGGCGGACCAGGAGATGGCAACCAGGATCGATCCGGCGAGAAAAAGAAGGACGCCGCCGCTGAAGATGCGTTTTCTGCCGACGATATCCGCCAGCCGCCCCGCGGGCAGCAAAAAGACGGCGGCCGCGAGGAGATAACCCGAAGCCACCCAGCTGAGCAGGATGGCATCCATGTTGAGATCGGCGCTGATGCGCGGCAAGGCGATGTTGGCCGCTGCGCCCATGAAAGGGGTGATGAAAGAGGTGATCATGGCCACGGCCAGGGTGGTCCGCTTGATGGCAGCGCTATCCATGGGGTCCTGTTCAGTTACATGCATCTTGAATGATCTGTTCATGAATCGCCGTTGCGCGTTTCGCCGGAACGATGCCGCCGGCTCTCTCCGTTTCCCGGCGTCGCCGGTGGTGAAAATTTCCGGCTAATATACGATTTTTTCTCCTCTTTCTCAATTCATTTTTGGATCATCCGAAAAANNAAGCGCCGGGGAACGCCAAGGGATTTGGAGAATATGGTTTACTATGAAACTGGATGAATGATCAAACCTAATAATCGCTTTGGCAATTAGACTTCATGGACAACTTGGTCCTGGATGATGAGAATCAGTCT
>DCUM01000230.1:0-11037 GCA_002327255.1 bacterium UBA2214
CATTTTGCGCAAAAATAATGATGAGCTACTAAAAGGCCTGTCCGATGCTGAGATGCACCTGCATGGGCAGATTGCCCGCTGCAAGCGGCCAGCCAAAGTCAAGCCGGATGGGTCCGATGGGCGTGCGGTAGCGCAGGCCTGTGCCTGCGGCGGCCTGGAGTTGGTCAAGACGCTGGCCATTGACGCGACTCCAGACATTGCCCAGATCCAGAAACAGAACACCGGAAAACGGGCCGATGAGCGGGAAGCGGCATTCACTGCCGAGTTCCAGCAAGCTGTTGCCGCCCAGGGGGGCATTGCTGCTGCTTTTCGGCCCCAGTCCTGCGTAGGGCCAACCGCGCACGGAATTCGATCCACCGGCATAAAAACGGTCTTCGATAGGGGTGAAGCGATCCTGCCTGAGCGGCTGCATGCTGCCGAATTTGATTCTGGTGGCGAGGATCAGGGTGTGCCGCAGCTTCCTGTAATGTCTGCCCTCCAGCAGTAGTTTGAAATAATGAAAATCGCTGCGGAATCCGATGCCGGTCCAGGTCAGGGTGGCGGCTGTGAAGAGCCCTTTTTGCGGATTGAAGATGGGCAGCGAATTGTCCCGCGCCATGCCCAGCGTGACGGTTGATTTTTGATAAAGGGCAATATTGCTGCTGTCCAGCGCCTGTTCCCGCGTCATGGAACTCACCTTGAGATAGTTTTGTTCGAGGGTGTAACGCAGGAAACCATCGGTGTTGGTGGCGAATCTTTGTTGATAGGCGACGTTGGCGCCGGTGCGGTCGATGGTGAACCCGGGTTCGCGTTGACGCCGGAAGAAGGGATTAAAGATCAGCGTGGCAGAGGGTCCCGGAAAAGCGGCCTGGGTCATCTTGATGTCGACATGCCAGGGCTCCAGATAGGAATATTTAAGATAGAGATTGAGGCGGCGCGCGCCGTGTAAAAAATTCAACTTGCGCAGATCGACAAAGGTGCGGAAGCGGTCTTCATAGCTGTAACCGGCACCGAGCTTGATGGTCCAGGCCGGGGCTGCGCGCAGCTGCACGCTGACGGGCAGGATGCGCTCCGGCGTCGTGTCCATGGCCACCTTGACGGTGACGAACAGATAGATGCCGAGCTGGTATATCTGCCGCTGCGTTTTTTGCAGTTTTTCCTGCGAGTAGCGCTGTTCCGGCTTGAAGGCGATTTGGCGCTGCAGCGTGGCCGGGCGGATGAGGGTGTCGCCATGAATGGTGACAGGACCGAAATAACAGGCCGGGCCCGGAGAGATTTCATAGATGATCCGGGCGGAGAGTTGATCGGCGCTGAGGAGGGGCCGCACCAGCATCCGGGCATAAGCGTATCCTTCGTTGGTGAAGGCGGTGGTCAGCGCTGCCATATCGGCCTGGACGTCTTCATCGCGGAAGCCGTTACCGGGTTTGCTGGTGAGCTTGAGTTTGGCTTTTTGCAGCACCCGGCGTACAGTCTCTTCGTCATCGAGGGCTTGAATGGTTACGCTGTCGATGATGACGCGGGCTCCTTCTGCAATATCATAGGTGAGGACGACGTCTCCGCCGGCCTGGTTTTCAATGTCGGGGCTGATGCGGATCCCGAGAAAACCCTCACGCTGATAAAATCGTACCAGGCCCGTAACGTCGCGTTGTAACAGGTTCTCGCGGAAAGCGGGGGGCTTGCGCCAGAAAATGAGGCGTTGCAAGCCGCCGGGCGCCAGCTGAAAGACCTGCTCCTTGAGAAGGGCGTCGGGAAAATGGTGGTTGCCGGTGAAATGCACCGCCCGGAGCGGCAAACCTTCCGGCTGGGAGTTTTGGCCGGGTGAGGCAGAAACACTGAGGAGTGTTAGAAACACGATGATCGCCCGGCAGGCTCGCGTGGAGACTCGTTCAGGCATGGATGCATTGGGCGATCTCTTCATGATTTTAATTCCCGATATATCACAAGTCTTGTGCGGCGGCATGATGCCGCTTTCAGTGCGGTCACAGGTGACCGCACGCCAAATTGCCCGGGCAATTTTTTACGCTCGGTGCAAATCCCAACCCTGCTGAAACCAGGGCTGCGAGCTGAAACGAGTCATTTGTTTCGGTATTTCCGGCTCTTGTTCCATTGGCGGATTTTCACAAAAAGGGTGCCGTAGCGCGAAGTCAAAAATTTGAACAATGGCATGCGCGTCGAACGTCTGCGTCCGAGGGCCATGATGGCGGACTCTACCCGCTCCGCCCAGATATCGGCGCGGCTTGCCCTGGGTGCTGCGCGGTCATAGAGCGGCGCCACTTTGCCCTCATGGTGCAAACGCGCCACGCGCAGCGGCGCTTTCATACCCTTCTTCACCGTATGCAGTTTGTGGGTTTTATAGGCGCGACTCTGCGTCACATCCTCGGCGATCAACGCGCCGCAGCTGATCGCCTCCAGCATGGTGGTCACCCCGAGATCGGTTCGGGCGATCAGTTTTGAATGCGACTCGAAGAGATACTTTCCCGTTTCGTCCCGCGTCCAGGCATCGCTCACCGAGATATCGGCGAATTCTGCGGAACCATCGATGCAGGTCTGACACCGTTCCGGACTGTAGAGGTAAGTGAGATAGTTGATGGCGCCATCCTTAAAGTTGGAATAATGGAGGCGTTTGATGCGGCCATCCTTGAGGATGGCGCGAATCCTGCCCGGCCACTGCCCGCCGCGAAAATTGAAATTCTTGACGGTCTGGAAGGGAATCCCTTTGCAGGCAAGCATCTCCTCGGCGACAAAGGGCTCGAGCGAGGAGGCGCAATAGAGTCCGATGATCACGTGAATCTTTTTAGCGAACTCGGGATTCTCCGCCAGGTAGAGGCGCAGCCCGTGAACCTGACAGGGCAGGCAGGCGTAGGCAAATTTGCCCGGCAGTTGCAAAAGGCTCTGAATCACTTCATTGACGGGGATGATCATGTACTTCGATTGCTGGCTCTCGCGCAGCGCTTCATAGGAACGGGCGATATAGACTTGCCCGCGCCAGGGTTGTTGCGGATCGATGCGGGTGACGACGCAGCCGTCGACGACGCCGCGGTTGAGCAGATCCCATAACAGCGCCGTGATGACGCCGCCGCCGGCGCCCTGCTTGCGGATTTTGTCGTCTCCACCATATCCGACATAGGTGCGTTGCACATGGCCGTCAAACGCGTGGGTATCGTGCCGGTGACCGAAAGTCAGTTCGGTGAGCTGCTTGAAATCGACGCGTCCCCCCGGACAGGTGCGTTCGCACAGTCCGCATTCTGTGCACGCCTCGGGATTCAGAACCGGATAGTAATCCTCATCGCACGAAATGGCCCGGGTTGGACAGACGCCCACGCACGTCCCGCAGCGGGTGCATAATTTTTTATGTGAAAAAGCGATGGCGAGCAGACTCGGATCGATTTTCTTCATGATGGGTTCAGCTCCTGGGAGATTTCCAGGGCGCGCCCCAGCACGCGTAAAAAATTGCCGCCCCAGATTTTTTGGATGTCTTCCGGACTATAATGGCGCCGCAATAACTCGGCGGTGATGTTGCTCATCTCCGAGACATCGTTGCAGCCGCTGACGCCACCGCCACCGTCAAAGTCGGTGCCGATGCCGATGTAATCAACCCCCACCAGCCGCACCACATGATCGATATGATCGACGACGTCCGCCACCGTCGCCAGCTGGCGCGGGAATTTCAGATCCAGTTCGTTATAGGCCGCGCGCAGTAAACGCCGGGTGGAATCGTCCTTGACCGTTTCCCAGGTACCATATTTCTGCCGCAGCGACTGGATGGCGGCTTCGCGTTCCGGATTGGGCGGCGGCGTTTTGACATATTCGCTCAGGATGCACATCTGTAATACGCCGCCGTGCGCGGCCAGGGCTTTGATCATATCGTCACTGAGGTTGCGCGGATTGTCGCAGAGGGCGCGCACACAGGAGTGGCTGGCGAAAACAGGGGCCTTGGAGACTTTCAGCGCCTCATAAAACGTTTCATCGGAAGCGTGTGAGACGTCCACCAGCATGCCGCGACGGTTCATCTCCGCCACCAGGGTGCGGCCGAAATCGCTCAGGCCATGGTACCAGGGACCCGATTCGTCGGTGGAGGAGTCGCAGATGTCATTGTTGCGGGTGTGGCACAGGGTGATATAACGGACGCCCTGCTTTTCAAAAAAGGCCAGACGCTGCAGATCGTGCCCCAGAGCAAAACCGTTTTCCACACCGACGAATGCCGCAAGAATACCTTGCGCTTCGTTGGCATACGCCTCCTCGGGGGTGGTCGCCAGGCGGATTTTATCCGGATATTTCTGCAGCATGTCGTCGATGCGGGCAAAGAGCTGGTCGCTGCTCTGCCGCGCCCTGCGGTAATTCTCCTCTGTCAGGGGACGTTGTCCCACATAGACCGCGAAGAAGAGGGCGTCGAGGTTGCCATTGGCCATGCGCGGCAGATCGACCTTGCCGGCGCTGCGCGTGCCGGGCTTGTGATAAACGCCGATGTCCCAGGTGGTGTCGATCATGTGCAACGGCGTGTCGCTGTGGGTGTCGAGCGTTAAAATCCGCCGGTGCAACGACAGGGCTTCGGCATCCGTCGACTGCGCCATGGCGGCCAGGGCGAGGAGCCACAGGGACGCAAAGATCATAAAGCGTGTTTTTCGCACGGGTTCTTCCTTTTGAGATGGCATGAGAATATATGTGAAAATACGGAAATAATCAAGACCTGCGGACGGATCAATCGTCGAGAGCCTTTCCTTTGAGCACATGCGCCGTTGCATCGTGAATGCGCGCGCGCACCATCGTGCCGGGCACCTGTGTGGCACTGTTCAAAATCACCATGATGTTGGCGTCGTTGCGCCCCTGACTCTGCTGCGCCGATTTTTTCGTCCCCTGCCGTTCCACGAGAATGTCCTGCACCGCACCGATTTGGGCTGAGAAAATTTCAGTGGAGATCTGCCGCTGCATCTCATTGAGCCGGACGATGCGTTCGGTTTTGACCGCTTCAGGCACATCGTCCGGATATTTCCTGGCCGCCAGCGTGCCCGGCCGCTCGGAATATTTAAAGATAAAGGCCGAATCAAAGCGGACGCGCTGCACGACATCGACCGTGTCCTCGAATTCCGCGTCGCTTTCGCCCGGAAAGCCGACGATGATATCGGTGCTGAGTGCGAGACCGGGTATGATGGAACGCATCTGCTCCACCAGGTCGAGGTAGTGCTTTTTACTGTAGGTGCGCCGCATGAGTTTCAGGATGCGGTCGTTGCCGGCCTGAAGGGGGAGATGGACGTGCTTGCAGATCGTCGGGTGCCCGGCCATCACCTTCAGCAGATGCAGCGGAAAATCCTTGGGATGGGGAGAGATGAAGCGCACCCGCAGCACGCCCGGCACTTCGCTGACCCGGCGCAGCAGCTCGGCGAAATCGACGTCTTCGTGCCGATATGAATTGACATTCTGGCCCAGAAGGGTGACCTGGCGGAAGCCCTCGGCCACGAGGCGTTGGGTTTCGGCGACGACGCTCTGCGGCGAGCGGCTGCGTTCGCGGCCGCGGCTATAGGGCACGACGCAGTAGGAACAAAAATTATTGCATCCCCGCATCACCGCCAACCAGGCGTTGATGCCGCCCTCGCGGCGGGGATAGACATCGGCATAGGTTTCATAATCTGACAATTCGATATCATACGGCACCTCGTCGCTGGTGGTTGCGGCGCGGATTAACTCCGGCAAACGGCGATAGGCGTCGGGCCCGGCTACGAAATCGATGGGCAGCTTTTTCCGTTTGGGGAGATTTTTTTTGAGATTGGTGGCCATGCAGCCGAGCACGCCGATGAGCGCCGGCGCGTCCCGGCGCAGATGATGAATCTCATGAATGCGCGCGATCACCCGCCTGGCGGCATGCTCGCGCACGGCGCAGGTGTTGAGCAGGATCACATCGGCTGCGTGGATGTCGGATGTGCTTTCCATATCCGCGGCGGCGATGACGGCGCGCACGATCTCGCTGTCGTATTCGTTCATCTGACAGCCGTAGGTTTCGATGTATATTTTCATGCCAATTCGCCCATCATGCTGCTTTCTTCCGCACCGAGGAGGCGCACGGATTTTATCCGGTTGTGGAGCGGCGCCTCGGCGGCTACGCGGACGCGGATATAGGTGTCGGTGAACCCGTTCCACAAGCCATTTTTACACCCTTCGAACAGCACCGCTTCGCTGCGGCCGATGAAGCGATGGAAATAGGCCTGACGTTTTTGCATGCTCAGGGCGCGCAGCGCCCGGCTGCGCCCGGCCTTCACGGCTTCAGGGACTTTATCGCCCAGCAGCCGGCTCTTGCTGTGCGGGCGCTCCGAATAGGAAAAGACGTGAAAGTAGGCCAGCGGCAGCCGCTGCAATAGAGCATGCGTTTCCTCAAAGTGTTGCTCCGATTCGCCGGGGAATCCCACCATGACGTCGGTGCCGAGGCAGATATCGGGGATTTCTCGCACCGCCCTGTGCATCAGATCGGCGAAATCGCCGGCGCGATGACGCCGCTGCATGGCTTTGAGAACCGGGTCGCTGCCGCTCTGCACCGGGACATGGAGGAAGCGGCATACTTTGCCATTCTTCATGAAAGTCAGGATCTCTTCCGGAATGGTGGTCATCTCGATGGAGGAGATGCGGATGCGCGCCAGTTCGTCGATCGCTTCGAGGGCGGCGAGGATGTCGATGATGGTTTTCTCTTCGTGACGATAGGTGCCGATGTTGATGCCGGTGAGGATCACCTCGCGGTGTCCGGCGGCGGCCAGTTCGCGGGCTTCGCGCACCACATCGGAAAATTCGCGGCTGCGGCTGCGGCCGCGTGCGTAGGGGATTTCACAATAGGCGCATGAAAAATTGCAGCCATCCTGGATCTTGAGATTGGCCCGGGTGTGATGGCGGTCGATGGCGGCGCCCTCCATGGTGAATGCCGTGCGGCCGATCTCCGGCGTCAGAATCAGCGGCCCGGGGCCATGATAGCTGTGGATGATCTCCGGCAGGTTCATCTTGACCGCGTTGCCGATCACCCAGGCGACGCCCGGCAGCTGACCGAGCTCTTCCGCCTGCACCTGCGACTGGCAGCCGATGAGGGCGATGCGGGTATCGGGTCTGCGGCGGCGGATGCGGTTGACCAGACGCCGGGTATCGCTGTCGCCATGTTCGGTGACGGTGCAGGTGTTGATCACCACCACATCGGCGGCTTCGCCGGCCGTGACAAGGTCATAGCCCGCCGCAACGAAGCGGTTTTCCAGTGTGGCGGTTTCGGCCTGATTGAGGCGGCAGCCCAAAGTATGAAAGGATATGGTCAGCGGTCGGGTCACGGGGTCATCTGCTTTAAAAGGTCCGGAACACACGGTTTTTATGAGGATTAATTTACGCACAAGAAATCATTTTCACAATAGGGAATTGTCCACCGGGTGCACCCTGCGGAAAAAGTCAGTTGCGATTTGAAAGATGGTTTTATTGATTGTTAACGAATAACTACCAATATTCTGCCGCAAGAATTCTTTTTCTGAAGCGCTGCAAGGCGGCGGCGCAGCAGGCAGAGCTGGAGATTTGCGATGTGCAGGGACGAAGAGTGGTGCCGCTGGCGGATGCCTGGTATCCGGCCGGGCGGCATGCCGTGCCGTGGGATGGGAGGGGTGAAATGGAAACGCCGGTCGCAGCGGGTGTCTGCCGGGTGCACCTGCGGGCCGGCGATCAGTTCAGCGCACAGCGGATGCTGCTGCTGCGTTAGCCGGCATTATTTACCAATACTTATATAATTGACCTCATGTGTTAAAAAATCGAATATCTTGATAAAAACCTTTTTACAAACTTTGTTTTGAATAAAACGTTTATGAGGGACCTGGCAGGCAAATCCATCAATGATTCAGGCTGGCTGGTTACGTTCATATCTGAATGTTTTTTGTAAAGGTCACATCCTTTGCCACGGGCAAGCTCACCGTAATCGTCGTCCCCTTGCCCACCTCGCTCTCCAGGCGAATCCCCCCATTGTGTTTGTCGATAATATCCCTGACAATCGGTAGTCCCAATCCCGTGCCTTGCCCCTCTCCTTTGGTCGTAAAAAAGGGGTGGAATATCTTTTCCTGAATTTCTTTGGGGATGCCGCTGCCGTTGTCCGCAAAGATTATCTCGCAGGCGGATTGATCCGCGGAGAGTTGTGTGGTGATGCGCAGCGCCCCGCCCGGCTGCATGGCGTGAGCGGCGTTGATTTCAAGGTTGCGGATGAGCTGCTCCAGCAGGTTGCGGTCTCCGTAGACGATGCTGGACTCGGGGCAATAATTGCGTTCCACCTTGAAGTGCTTCAACACGCCGGTGAGGATCAGCGTGTCGGTGGTCTCGTTGACGACACTGTTGAGATCCATGGGTTCGAAGCGGGGTTTGGTCGGGCGGCTCAGCGATAGCAGATTTTTGCCGTGCAGGGCGACTTTTTCGAGATAGGTGGTGAAGGTGTCCGCTATTTCGGAGACTTTTTCCGGCTTGTTCTGGACCTGTTTCAGGATGCGGGCGTGCAGCAGCAGGCCGCCAATGAGGTTGTTCAACTCATGGCCGATGCTGCCGGCGATGATGCCGAGGGTCGCCTGTTTTTCCGTGCGCACCAGCTGTTCGTGCGCCTGCTTGAGATCGGTGATGTCTTTGTAGATCAAAGAGACCTCTTCCACCTGGCCCTCATCGTCCTTGATGGGCGCTGCCGAGATGAGGACATGGCGGGGGTCGCCGCCTTTGGTATAGCGCATGGCCTCGAGACTTTTGATGCTGTCGCCACTCAATACCTGGGCGGAGAGATTGGTGGCTTCTCTGAGGACGGTCTCTTTGGCGATGAGATGATCGATCTCCTCGCCAAGCGCCTCTTTCTCCGTGTAACCGAATATGGCCTCGGCCCCTTTGTTCCAGGAGGTGACCCGGGCGTCCTTGCCGATGGTGATGATGGCATCCGCCGCGAATTCGACGATGCTGCGGTAGCGCTGCTCCGAGTCCCGCAATTCTTCCACCATCTCCCAGATCAATTGCTGCAGGGTGGTGGAGATATCATTCAATTTTTCTGCGTATTTTTGCGTTTTTAGTTCTTTTGCATCCATGATGCTTCCTGATTATTATTCGTTGTTCCTGTACAATTTACGAATTATTTGCCTGAGCGACAAGCGGATTTTTGTGCTGGCAGGGAACGATTAATTGCTCCGGGAGGTACAACCAGTGTACCTGCGCGTTCAATGTCATCAGGAACGGGACAGGGATTTTTTTCGATAGCTCATTATTTACTGATATATAGACGCGCAACGGCGTGGACGCGGAAATTTTGGCACCGGCCTTGCATCACCCCCTGGTGAAACCGGAAAGTTTCTGCAAATTTGAAAACAACTGTGGCGTAATTATTTTACAGGAGGTTATCATGAAACGGTTGACGGCACTCTTGAGCATGGCGCTGATGGTTTTTCTTTTTTACGGCGCTTTTTCGGTCGCGGATGCGCGCGCCAAGGTGTATATAAAAACAGGACCGCCGGCACACCGGGTCGTGGTGGTCAAGCCGGCAAGCCCGTACAAGCATGCGGTGTGGGTCAATGGTCATTGGGTGTGGCGGGCCGGAAGGCATGTTTGGGTGCAGGGCTACTGGATCAAACAGAAACCCGGTCATCACTGGGATGAGGGACGCTGGGTGCACACGCGTCATGGCTGGGCGTGGATGCCCGGACACTGGCGACGCTGAGGGAAGGGATTACCCCTGTGTTCTTGCAGGTCGACCAGCCTGGTCGACCTGCAGTCAGGATCGTCCGGGGATTCTATCCCCGGACGGAAGGTCATCAGGGGCTTTCAGTCCCGTTCGTCACCGTGGTTTTTAGGGCAGAAGCCCGAAGTGATGGGTCCGCCCAGGAAAAGGATTCCCCGGGCTAATCTATTTCGCCGCTACGCGGCCCAAAAACACTTTTTGGACAGCCCCGGTTGAGTCATTCCTGATCGAAAAATTCTTCCATGAATTTTTCGCCGGTCAATTCCTCGATTTTTTTCACCAATTTTTCCATATTCACCTTGACCACCCGGCCGGTATTGACGTTCTTGGAATAGAAAATCCAGTCGCCGGTTTTTTTGTCGTGCGGTGATAGTTGCGTGCTGTTGCCGGCGTCATCCATGGCGTAGAGTTCGCCGGATGAGGTATAGATACCGGCATATCCTGATGTCGGCTTGGGCGCATCCTGCACATCATGGAGCATGGCCGGGCCGTCGACGGTCAGGGTGTAGGGCGTTGTATGGGTATTGACGCCGACAAAACCGTCGTTTTTCACCGCAAATCGCGTGAAGATAATCGGGAACGGTGAGCCGGGGGTAGATTCGCGGACCATGAATAAATCACCCGATCCTGCAGCCATCGGATCTACGACATCCAATTTGGCTATCGGGTTTAATACCCCGATTCCGACGCTGCCGGTTTCATCCGCATTGGTCAGGATGATGTTCTTGGGCGACATGGAATCCTGGTACTCCTCGCGCGCGAAGATTTGCAGATCGTCATTGGTATTGATAAAGAACTGCGCGCCTCTGCGATAGAAGGGCGGATTGAATTCTTTATAAATGCCGAATTGGTTCGTCGCACTCGACAACACCATGAGTTTTTGCTGGGGTGCCGTGGTGCCGATGCCGACATGGCCGGTGTTGTAATAGATGCTGGTGCCGTTCTGGCTCCACAGGGAGGAANNCCCTGGGTGAGGGAAACCCAGGTGTCTTTGAGCCTGCCCTCAAAATCCTCGCCGGTGAAACGGACGGTGCCGTCGTTGGTATTGGTGGTGGAGCCGAGGTGGATGGCGCCGGCGACGTCCAGTTTTTCCAGCGGCGCGGTGGTGCCGATGCCGACCAGGGAGGTGGTCTCGGTGCCGTAGGGATTGAAATAGATGTTTTTCTGTACGGTCGGATTGGTTCCGAGGGTATACAGGGCATTAACGGTCAAATCGCCGTTGGCATCGGTGCTGAATTTGGCGCCGGTGTGGCCATAGGCGCTCATTTGGGTATAGAGCCCGAGAGCGGCATTGGTCGATTTGATGATGGATAGCTGTTCGGAAGGAGATGCCGTTCCGATGCCGACTTTGCCGTCTT
>DCUM01000230.1:11067-12332 GCA_002327255.1 bacterium UBA2214
GCCGTTCTGGCTCCACAGGGAGGAACCCCCGCCCTGGGTGAGGGAAGTCCAGGTGCCGCCACCCATGTTGCCCTCGAAATCAGTGCCGGTCCAGCGGATGGTGCCGGCGTTGCCGGGGGATACGTTGCTGGTATTGGCCAGCCGGATGGCGCCGTTGACGTCCAGGCGTTCTGCCGGCGCGTCGGTGCCGATGCCGACCAATCCGGTGTTGTCCGGCGTGGACGGTTGCAGAATGACATGGCCATGGCCGTAGGGCGGCATGGTATCGCCGGTGCGGCCGCCCTGCAGGGTCAGGGTGCCGCCCCTGTTGGCGGATCCTACGCCTCTGCCCCTGCCGGCGCGGATGGTGAGCGCATAACCGACGCCATCGGTGGGCCGCTGTACGACATAGAGTTCCTGATCGGTGCCGACGGTTTCGGCATCGCCGAGGGCGACGTCACCGTTGACGTGCAGTTTTTCCAGCGGCGTGGTGGTGCCGATGCCGACGTTGCCGCCGCTGAGATCGGTCAGAAAAATATTGTGTTGTTGCATGGACGTGCTGAATTCGCTCTGCGCCTTGATGTGCAGGTTGTCGTTGGCGTCGACGGAAAAGAGCCCGCCGGCGGTGTTGTGCGTGGCGCCTTCCGAGACGTAACGGCTGTAAACGCCGAATTGCGGTGTTTGGGCTCTGACGACAGCCAACGCCTCGCGTGGATTGGTGACGCCGATGCCGACGTTGCCGCTCTCGGTAACGCGCATCAGCTCCGCATTTGTCGATGATTTGACGATCATCTGTCCGAATGCGGCACAAGCCGACAGGACAAACAGGATCAAGATGACGAAAGACTTTTTCATAGACATCGCCTTTCAGTTGGTCAAAGCTTTATTGATGTAATCGAGTATAATATTTCGTCCGGTTCGCATTTAATTGCTCTGTTGCCGGGGTGCACACCGGATGGTTTTTGACGTAAATTCAGGACAGATGTAACCAAATCATGATACCCGCACGGCAGGGCGGTATACAGTAAGATAATAATTATCAATAGTTAATCAATTTTTTTGCAGAATGCATATTCATGCACAACAAATATCGTACCAAAATAATGCCTTGAATGTGCCTAACGCCGGAAGTCGCATAGCCGGCTTGAAACCCGGACTTTATTTTTAGAATATATCGCAAGTTTATTTCTCACCGGATCGGTGTTTGCAAGATAATTCGCTGTTTTCAAATGATATGAAACTTGGGCAATGAAGTCCTGACAGGAAACTTGGCACATGTTATTTGA
>DCUM01000230.1:12365-23709 GCA_002327255.1 bacterium UBA2214
AGACTTTTGGTGACCTGATCGGCTGGCACAAAGCTGTGCATGCGATCGTCAGCGAGGGCATGTCCAAGCGGGATGGTTTTTTTATTCGGATAGTCCGTGTGCATAAGGAGCGGTGCACGGAGGCATGGTGGGAGCGGGTGTTTGATCTGCCGCTGAGTTTCTGAGCCGAAACGGGCCGAAACGGATCGACCGGGGATTCGATCCCCGGCCGGAAGTGTGGAGTGCTCTGGCATGAAAGCGCTTTGAAAGCGGCGACGTGTCGCCGCACTCCCCAATGCGGATATGACCATCCGGGGATTCTTTCCCTGGGTGATCAGGCTGGGAGTCTGTCACATTTAAATAGCCTGAATTATTCACCGCCGAGAGCGCAGAGATACGCAAAGAAAAGAAAAACATAAAAATAGCATCGATAGAACTTTTTATGCCCGAGAAGAAATTCAAATCAAAGCTTGTACGATACTCGCAATAAAAACAGCTCGGCAGTCCCGGCACGCCCGGTGGTTTATGAATAGAACAGGATGGTAAATAATTGATTTTATTGCTTCGTTAATTTTTCGGCCGATTTTTAAATTAATTATAAATCAATAGCTTACAAATTTTCAATAGCGCAATTCCGACAGACTCCTATCGGCCGCTTTTGGCGTTATTTCCCTTTCCCCCACGCCAGCATGGCGGCGCCAAGGACGGCGGAATCGTCCTTGAGAGAGGCGGCCACGATCCGGACATCGCGCGAGGCGATGGGAAAGCAGTTGGCGACGGCCACATCCCGCACTTTTTGCACATACACTTCTCCCAACGCCTCGACGACGCCGCCGCCCAGGACGACCATTTGCGGATTGAAGATGTTCAGCATCGAGGCCACGCCGTACCCCAGGTATTGCGCCGAGCGCTCGATGGCAGGCACCACGGCGGGATCGCCCGCCTGGTAGGCTTCGAGCAGGCGCTTGCTGCGGATGATCGCCTTGGGATTATCCATGCCTTCCAGCACTTTGGAAGGAACGCCCTGTTCCAGCGCCTGGCGGATGTCGCGTTCGATGGCGGTGCGGCTGGCAAACGCCTCGAGACAGCCGCGATTGCCGCAGCCGCACAGCGGTCCATCGGGATTGACGATGATATGCCCGATCTCTCCGGCATTCTCATTGAAGCCGTGCAGAAGATGTCCCTTGATGATCACGCCGCCGCCGATCCCCGTGCCGACGAACAGCCCGACGACATCGTGAGCGCCCTGGGCGGCGCCAAAGGCGTATTCACCCAGCACGCCGACGTTGCCGTCATTATCGACCATCACCGGCTTTTGCAGCAGTTTTTTGAGTTCTTTTTTTAGCGGCGCGTCTTTCCATTTCAGGTTGGGGGTGTTGATGATAATCCCCTTTTTCAGGTCCAGCGGTCCCGGCGAACCGACGCCGACGGCCTGAATCGCGTCGTAGGGCACTCCCGCCGCATCGACCGCTTCATGGACGCAGGCGGCCATGCGCTGCACCGTGGTCGCAAAACCCTGCTCCGCCTTGGTCTTTTTGCGTCCCGCGCCGAGGATATTCCCTTTGTCATCGATGACCGCGGCGTAAATTTTGGTTCCGCCGAGATCGATGCCGACAACATATTGTTTTTTCAGTTTTTTCATCATAACCCTCTACGTGTGATCACTCGGTGATGCGATGAAACATTCTGACGCGTTGGCAAAGTCTTGATTTACTCAACGCGATAGGTGATGCCCGGCTGCAACACTTCGGCGATGCTGAGGCCGAGGAAGCCGGTGCTGATGGGCAAATCCATGACGCCGTAGCGGCGGAGGTTCTTTTTATCCAGGAAAAATCGGTAATTTTTCTCGATGCTGTCGAGCACGATCTTTTCCGGAGAAATCGCGCTGTAATAGAGCACCATCAGATTGACGGCGCCCTGGCTGCGCTGCTGGTCTTCGCTGCGCATGTGTCCCCAGACACCGTGCTTGTTCTGGTTGATGATCAGCCACTGCACATTGCGGTTGATGGAATTGGCGATGAGCTGGCGGGTCTCCTCATGGGGGGTGCGGCGATAGAGTCCGATGAGGCCGTCGCTGATGTAACTCATGGTATTGACGGGCCAGTTGTCATAGCGTTTATTTTCCAGGACGTACGGCATGCGGCCGTCGGGTCGGCGCTGTTCGAGCAGCCACTCGCCGGCGGCTTCCGCCGTTTCGAGGTATTCGATCTGCCCGGAGAGCCGGTACAGGGCGGAGAAAAAACCGCTGCCGGTCACCGCGGTGGAGATGGTATAGGGCGCGATCGCCAGTTGGCCGCGGTAATATCCGGTGCCCAAAGCGCCGCGATCGGGCCCCGTCGTTATGATCCAACCCGGAGAGCCGCCCCGGCCCTGCTGCTGTGGATCCTCGGCGCTGCCGTGGGTGACGAAGCGGGCGAAGCGATGCAGGGCGTCGAGATAGATCCGGCGGCGTTCAGCGGACGCGTAACGGACGGCGGTCGCCATGGCGGAGGCGGAGGTGCCGGCATCCGCCAGATAGATATTGGTGGTGGGCGAGAAATCCCCCCACCAGCCCACCGTATCGCCGTTGGCCGCGCGGGTGATCTGCTGCTGGGCCGCGAGACGGTCGAACCAGGCAAAGGCTTCATCGAGATAGCGCCGCTCTCCGAGAATTTCATAGCCGGCGATTAACACCCGCGCCAGGTTGCTGTTGATGAATATGGAAGTGCGGCGGCGTTCCTGCACCTTGATCTCGCCGCTGCATAATTCAATGGCGATGCTCCAGTCGCAGATATCCCTTAACAGCGTTTGGAGTTCAGCACGGATTTGGGGGTCTGTGACCAGCGGTGTCGTCTGCGCTTGCAGCGGGATACTCGAAAAAACAAGGAGCCCCATCACCAGGTGGCGCATTGACTTCGATGGAAAACGGATTTGTTTCACGATGACCTCCTTCGTCAGGATCGCCCTTCAAAACGGTACCTTGTGCGCTGATGCATCTCGATGATAAAAAGTTTAACGAAATCAACGCACAATGTCAAGCAAATAGTGCCCGCAAAAGTAATACCTCACTAATGGGAGGGCGGAAATTCTTGTCCGCCTTTTATAACAGCTTTTCCCGCCCGTCAGGGAGGTATTGCCTGCAAAAAACGGAGCCGAATGTTTCACCGCCGGGAGCGCGGAGAGGTGCAGAGTAAATAATAACAGGGAAATAACCTGATTTGTTCATCATGATGTCGAGAATATACATCCTGTCAGGAATCATTCCATTATACCAGCAGAAATAACTTTGCGCCTTTGGCGGTTTAAACTATAGCGGCAGATTTTTATAGTCAAGGAAGAATTTTTGCTCCTGTTTCAGGCACATCATCCGAAAGAGACCGTTTGTGGGCAGCCTTGCAGCCACATCCAGAATCAATCAAGCTTGAAACTTTTTCGAGGTTGTGGCATCTAATCATTAAAAGAGATAAATTGAGCCATGACCGACGAAACCATTTACATTGAAATTCAAAAACACTGTGGCGATGTTGCGGCGCGCATTCGCGCCTGTCGATCCCGCAGTGTGGCGGAAGCGCTCAAGGAGCGGCTCTGTTCAGAAGTGAATACCTTGTGCGTCAGTCCGGTGGTTCATAATATGCTCATGCGGCATGTCGATAACATCATTGAAGAGACCTTCATTGCCCAGGGCAAAAACAGATACCTGGAGGATTCATGAGACGCGGAATTTTGGCTGTTTTCACCATTTTTATGTTGACGCTGGGCGCCCAGATCGGGTGCACGGCCCAGAAGGAACCCGCTGCCAGCGGAACGCTGAAGAAAGCCCCGGCTTTCAGCCTCACACGCACGGATGGCAAAACCGTGACGCTGGCGGATTACAAGGGCAAGGTCCTCATCATCGACTTTTGGGATACCTGGTGCCCGCCGTGCCGGATGGAGATCCCCCATTTCATCGAACTCTATACGCAATATCGCAGCAAGGGTTTTGAGATGCTCGGCGTCGTCCTCGGACGTGAAGGAAAAAAAACGGTGGAAAATTTTATCGTCAACTATAAAATCAACTACCCCAATGCCTATTCCACAGAGGCGTTTTTAAACGGTTACGGTCCGGTCAACGGCATCCCGACCACCTGGGTCATCAATAAAAAAGGCGAAATTTACCAGACCTATGTGGGATACCGCGACAAGGCGGTGTTTGAAGCGGATATCAAGGCGCTTCTGGCACAATAAGCAGGAGTCGGGCTGTGGCTGTTGTCAAAGAGATCAACATTGAAGATCTGGTGCGGGAGTATCCCCAATCGGTGCGCTTTCTCATGGAAAAAGGGGTGAAATGCCTGGCGTGCGGCGAACCCCTCTGGGGCACGCTCGAGTCCGCTGCGCGGGAAAAGGGGTTTACGCCGCAACAGATTGACGAACTGGTGGAAGCATTGAATCGGGAGATTGCTGTCGTATGAAAGTGATAGTGCAAAGCATTGATGGTTTGAGCCTGGCCGCCCGGGGTGACAGCAACCATTGGGTTGCCATGGACGCCGCCGCAGACGTGGGCGGAGCGGATGGTGCTACGCGGCCGATGGAATTGATGCTGATGGGATTGGGCGGATGTACCGCCATGGATGTCCTCTCCATTCTCAAAAAGAAACGCGTCATCCTGGATGATTTTGAATGTCAGATCGAAGCGGAACGTGCGCAGGAGCACCCCAAAATCTTCACCCGCATTCGCATTAAATATATATTTTATGGTGAAAATTTACCCCGCGAGGCGGTGGAACGTGCCATCGAGTTGTCGGAAACAACCTACTGTTCCGCTTCCGCCATGCTGCGCAAGAGTGCAGAAATGGTCAGTACATATGAAATCCGGCCGGCAAAGAACAGCGCCTGATCGTCATGATATATTTTCCTGCTACGCCTCTGAAGTCTCTTTTCAGAGGCGTTTTATTTTGATAAATTCCTTGAATTAATGATTATTTTTAGTTATGTTCCTCTGTTATTCCCGGTACCTTCCAACCTCAAAAATACTGCACGGAAATGACTGAACAGAATCCCGGCGAAATGGATCTGGTTGCCCGGGCCATTGCGGGCGATCGCGCCGCCATGACCCGGATCGTCACTGACAACGAGAAGATGGTCTATAACACGGCTTTGCGCATGCTGGCCGATCCCGTGGAGGCGGAATGCGTGCTGCAGGAGACCTTCCTGAAGGTGGTGCAGGCGCTGCCGGAATTCAAGGGGCACTCGACGCTCTCGACCTGGATTTTTCGCATTGCCACCAACTATGCGCTGATGCGTCTGCGCTCGCGCAAGCGCTTTACCAATTCGCTGGAGGATATCGACAGCAAGGTCAGTTCCGCCGCGCTGGAAAATTTCAATCGTTCTATTGGCAACAATCCACTGCAGGCGGTCATGAACGAAGAGCTGCGGCAGGCGATGGAGCGGGCAATTGCCGAACTGCCGGATAAATTCCGCAGCGTCTTTGTACTCAAAGACATCGACGGCCTCTCATTGAAAGAAATATCCGAAATGCTGGATATGAGTCTGGCGGCCGTCAAGACCAATCTGCATCGCGCGCGGCTTTTTCTGCGCGACCGGCTGGCTGAATTTTCCGAACAGCGCGAGGCGTAAAATTCCCTGCAGAGCAGGGGTGCATCCAACAGGACATCGCAACCGCCTGCGGGAATATCCACAGCGCGGCAAAAAGCACTTGACAAGAACCATGCGCTTGAGTACATTGTAGAGAAACGTATTATCCATTTATTTTTCGATCGGGGTTACCCATGAAAATGAAAAATAACCTCGCCATTCTGCTATCGCTGTCCGCGCTGTTGATTGCAGCCCAGACGGGTTGGACACAGGGAAAATTCACCATCGCTGTGCTCAATCTCGAGGCCAAAAATGTGGGCCAGGAGACCGCGGAAGCCGTTGCGGATATTCTCAGCACCGAGTTGTTCAATTCGCAGCGCTTCAATGTCATCGAACGCCAGGCCATCACCCGTATCCTCGAAGAACAGAAACTGCAAATGACGGGAATAACCGACATGGGCGAAGCCGTGGTAATCGGCAAAATGCTCAATGTGGAAAAAATCATGATCGGCAGCGTCAGCCGTCTCGGCGATAGTTATATCATCAATACACGGCTGGTGGATGTCAAAACCGGTGCCCTGGATTTGGCGCAAAAAGCCACCAGTACAACCGGTGAGTCGGGCCTCGCCCAAGCCATCAGCGATCTGGTCGATAACATATCCCAAAAAGTGCAGATCGAGGGTTCCATCATTCGCATCAAAGGCGATCTGGTTTTGATCGATCTCGGCATGAATCATGGTATCCTCACGAGCCAGGAACTCGCCGTGATGCGTCTCGGCGATGTCGTCACCGATCTCGGCGGCACCGTGATCGGCCGTTCGGAGGATTTGATCGGCAGTCTGCAGGTGAGTTCCGTGAAACCGGATTATTCGGAAACCAGCGTTGGCGTTTTCAAACTGCCCTTCCGGGTCGGCGACAAGGTGCGCGTCTCCACGACGCCCATCAAAATCAAGCAGGCGGAAATACCCAAAGCAGTGGAAGAAAAGCCGAAGCAACCCAAAAAACAAACGAGAGACAAGAAACCGGGGGAAAAAGGCACCAATCTGGAACCACCCCCCGTCTTTTAACAAGAGGCAAGGAGGTAGTATGGCTCACAAATAC
Source organism: bacterium UBA2214 (assembly GCA_002327255.1). Taxonomy (GTDB): domain Bacteria; phylum Zhuqueibacterota; class Zhuqueibacteria; order Residuimicrobiales; family Residuimicrobiaceae; genus UBA2214. The sequence continues at coordinate 18,996 of DCUM01000230.1, forward strand.
ATGATCACCGTGCTGTCACTTCTGCTCCTGGCTGGGCTGGCCTGGTCGCAGACACAAACCACTTTCACCGTCGGCGGCAGTTGGTGGAACAGCAAATACGACTGGATCGCCACCGATGATGACTGGGAGGATGTCGAGGTTGGAACCGGCAATTTTATCGGACCTTACCTTTCCATCAACCACGGCAAATGGAATTTCGGCGCTTCCGCCATGTTCGGCACGCTCAACGTCGAAGATTGGGAAGGCGTGGAAGTCAAGCGCTCCGATCTCAATTTTACCCTGGGCCATCGCATCATCAGCAGCCCGTCCTTCGGCATGAACCTCTTTGGCGGATTAAAGTTTGTCAAATTCAGCACCGAGGGTTCTTACGACTTTTCCTTTTATGACGAATACTACGGCTATTACGAAGACACCTACGAAATCGATGAGACCGTCTCCGGTATGATGTACGGCGGTGGTGTCTCCATGGTGATACCCTTCGGAAGCTCCAACCTTTACGGCTACGGTTCATTGGCCTACCTCACCGGAACGCTCACCTGGGACGACAATGTGACAGGTGACAGCGAAGAGAACGAAGAGGCCACCAATCTGGTTGCCATCACCGCCGGCGTGGGCTATCGTTTCTCCGGTGGTTTCGGGATCAATGCCGGGTATCGTGGAGATATATTTGGCTCCGAGGAATCCGATTACGTGGAACGGCTGAGCGGTCTGATCCTCACGGCTTCCTTCACTTTCTGAGTCCCCGCCTTTGCCCATGAACGAGGCCCGCCCCGCGGCAGGCCTCGTTTTATTATGTCCCAATGGTTCGTACGACAAGGAGAATGCCGCCATGCCCGCTTCAGGCCGTAATCACGCCCGTTTTATTATTACAGATACGGGAGCGTCCGCCCATCCATCGGGCAAGATCGTTCGAGATCGCAGCGGAGACCATAGAGGTTTTTCCTCTGTCCGGCGGACGCCCTGCAGGCTGAGGCGGTGGCGCGGGTTGATGACGATTCTGATTCCGGGAGCCCTGAAGCGATGAGCAGCACCGGACACGAAATGATCGAAATTTTCGCTGCGGACGATCCGCGCATGGCACCCTATCGCGCCGTGCGGGATCAGGAGCTTTTGCGCAATCACGATTTATTTGTCGCCGAAGGCGAGAATTTGGTCCTGCGTCTCGCCGCGAGCCGTTATCCGATGCATTCGCTCCTGGTGGCGGCCAACCGCGCCGACGATTTTTTGCGCCGCCTGCCGCGCCCGCAGCGCTGTTACATCGCCTCCGAAGCGCTCCTTGCAGCGATCGCCGGTTTTTCTTTTCACCGCGGCGTTCTCGCGCTGGGCCGGCGGTTGCCCTTGCCGCAACTCCCTGACTGGTACCCCCAGAATCCCCGGGCCCAAAAGTGGGTGGTGTTGTGTGGCCTTCAGGACGCTGAAAATATCGGCGTCCTCCTGCGCACCTGCGCGGCGTTCGGCGTGGATGCGATTGTGCTGGATGCGCACACCATCGATCCCTTTTACCGTCGCGTCATTCGCGTTTCCATGGGCGCCGTATTTTCCCTCCCGCTGGTGCGCAGTGATGACCTGGGCTCGGATATAAACTTCCTGCAGCAAAAAGTCGGAGCTGCGCTCTATGCGACCGTTCTCTCGGATTCCGCAACGCCGCTTCATGACGTCCAGCCGGCAGCCGCTTGGGCGCTTTTGCTGGGCAACGAATACCACGGCCTGGATGCAAGTAACAGCGCGCGCTGCGATCATCGCATCACACTGCCGATGCGGCCGGGCATCGATTCCCTCAATGTGGCGGTAGCGGCGGGCATCTTTTTATATCATTTTTGCCGGCCGGGGCAACCACAGGCATGAACCCCGGGGCGCGCCTGTTCTTGCCCTGCCCGTTCATGCGCTCCCGGCTTGCCCGGAGCATCCATCAGGCTCCGCGATACGCAATACCTCACTAAGGAGAGGCCGGACATTCTTGTCCGCCTTTTATAACAGCTTCCACCCCCCTCTTGAGTGAGGTATTACCGGGATACGCATTTTTACCTTGTAAGTATCCGATTTTATTCGTAACTTAATGTAAATATTGAGAATTTATGCATACATTTCAGGAGGTTTCCGTGCCTTTTAAAGAAAATCAGGTAGTGACCATCGATTTCACGCTCCACGATTCCGATGGCAATGTGCTCGATACGACAGCGGAAGACGGCCCCATGTCCTTTTTGGCGGGCCAGGAGGAAATATTGCCCGCTCTGGAAGCGGCGTTGGCCGATATGGCGCCGCAATCGACCAAAAAGATCGTTCTCAAACCGGAAATGGCCTATGGGCCCTATGATCCGGAAGAGATACATGTGATCAAGCGGCAAGAGTTGCCCGATGATATCGATATCGAAGTGGGGGTCGATCTCCTCGCCGAAGCGGATGATGAAGAGGAAGAGGCCATCCCCTGTTATATCCGCAAGATAGAGGGTGATGAGGTCACACTGGATTTCAATCATCCTCTGGCGGGAATGGAACTCCATTTCGAAGTCAAGTTGCTCGAGGTGCGTGACGCCACCGCCGAAGAGCTCGAGCATGGCCATGCGCACGATGCCTCGAACCACGACCATGAAGAATGAGACGAATATATGACGGAATGGAGCGTTGAACTGCCGTTGGCTGTCACCGTGTGCGACGCGGAGGGCACCCTTCTCGAGATGAACGAAGCGGCGCGCAAGACCTTTGCCGCCGAGGGGGGCGAAGCCCTGCTCGGCACAAACATACTCGAGTGCCATCCGCAGCCGGCGCGGGATACACTGCTGCGTCTCCTCGGTGAACAGAAAAGTAACGTCTACACAATCACAAAGAACGGCTGCAAAAAGATGATCTACCAGACGCCGTGGTATCGCGACGGCGTTTTCGCGGGTCTGGTGGAATTTTCGCTGCCTCTGCCCGAGGATGTGCCGCATTTTGTGCGCCACTGACGCGCGCCGTGGGGACGGCTCATGCCCGGATCAGCTTCCTGCTAAAAATTCACAATGGTTTTCTATGAACGATGCCCCTGTTGAAATGCCCATCGATGGTGTCCTCGATCTGCACACCTTTCAACCGCGGGACGTCAAGGCGCTCATCCCCGATTATCTGCAGGCGTGTCTGGAGGCCGGCATCAGCGATGTCCGCATCATTCACGGCAAGGGGACGGGCGCTTTGCGCGAGACGGTGCACGCCATTTTACGGCGTCTGTCCTGTGTCGCGCATTTTCAATTGGCGGGCGAGGGGGCCGGTGGTTGGGGGGCCACGCTGGTTGAACTCAAAAAACCACTCAAGCCGGACGGGGCTACGGCCGGATGACACTGCAGCGGATGGTGAAGAGGGGTTTGATCCCGGTCTCGCGCGCCATGCGTTTTTCCTGCCTCTGAATGCGTCCCGTTTGGTTGACAAGGATCTCAACTTGCACTGGAAACATCCTCAATCGCAAGCGGCGCCCAGGCCTTGGCTCAGATCACACTCCAGCGGATGGTGAAGAGGGGTTTGATCCCGGTCTCGCGCGCCATGCGTTTTTCCAGCATCTGAATGAGTCCATTGCGTTTGATCTCGATCTCATCTTCCACCTGAAACGTCTTTTGCCGCAAGCGCCTTTTTCGGGTTTCGAGCTCCTGCAACTGCCGCTGAATCTGGTGTTGTTCTAGCGCCGACGACGTTCGCCGGACTTGCCGCGTCAGCGCTTTGATCTCTTTTCTGGTCTCGCGCAGTTCATTCTCCACCGCTTGCACCGCTTCATCCGCCCATGTCTCGAGCTTGTCACACTCTTCCCAAAAGACCTCATTATTCCACGCGATGGAGTGCTGATTCAAATTCTTGACGCGCCGCTCCACTTCCCTGGCCATTTTGCCCTCTATATTTTCCGGTACTTCGCGCAGAGGCGCCACGGCGCCGCGACAGTAGAAGAGATGTTCACACACCTCCTGGTCCAGGCTCCGTCCCTGGTCGTCAAAGGCAACAAAAATGAGATGATCCTCATCCTCGAGCGCGGAGATGTGCAGGTGGTGCAGACTCAACCATCCGCTGCGGCGCTTGAGCGCCTCCACCATGGAGATCTTGACCGGATGATGGGTGATGTCAAAATAGACCTGTGCAGGCGGGGTCGCCTGGCGTGTGCCCGCGGCGATGACGTACTCGCCCAGCGGATGTGAAAGGCGGTAGAGGTTGTCGTCGGCCGCGACGTGTCGTGTTTTGCTGATGAGCTGATAACGGCCGGGTGCGGCCTGCGTCAGCGGGGACTGAATGAGATCGAAATGCAGGGCACTGTCGTTGAAATGGGCGGCGTCTGCGAGTTGGTAACGCGTCAGCTCCCAAAAAAAGTGTCCGATGCGATTGAGGTGCTGCCGTGCGTCATCGAGGCGCAGCCGCAGCCGCGCCTGCACATCCTGATCGAAATGCTCGAGCAGGAGGCGCCGCGTCTTGTCGAGATGGTGGGTGATGCTCGTTTCCATCTCTTTCTGAAGTTCGGCAAAAGCGGCATCGATCTCTGCCACGCTGCGGCATTGCTGGTAAATGGAAAGAATGCGCTTCTCGAAATCAACGCCGGATTCGACCTGGCCGAGAATCTCATCCGAAGCGCCAAAGACGCCGTTGAAGAGGCTGAATTTCTCTTCCAGCAACTCATAGACGCGCTGGTCGGCCTGATTGTTGGTGTTGATAAAATTGATCACGACGACGTCGTGTTTCTGGCCATAGCGGTGGCAGCGGCCGATGC
>DCUM01000225.1 GCA_002327255.1 bacterium UBA2214
CCCTGGCCCTGAAAACGTGCCGGCGGCGCTTGCTGAGGTGGTTTGAAAAAAACGCCCGCGATTTGCCGTGGCGGCGCACCCGCGATGTCTATGCGATCTGGATTTCCGAAATCATGCTGCAGCAGACCCAGGTGCAGCAGGCGTTGCCCTATTATCTGCGTTTCATGCAGCGTTTCCCCGATGTGGCGGCGCTGGCGGCCGCGCCACTGGATGAGGTCTTGAAGCAGTGGGAGGGCATGGGCTATTATGCGCGCGCCCGCAATCTGCATCGCGCCGCCGGGCAGATCATGGAAGAGCATGACGGCCGTTTCCCGGCGGAGGTGAAAAGTGTCACCGCGCTGGCGGGCATCGGAGCGTACACCGCGGCCGCCATTCTCAGCATCGCCTTCGGCCGGCCGCTGGCGGTGGTGGATGGCAACGTCATCCGCGTCATCAGCCGGCTCCATGCGTGGCCGGGCGACGCCAGGTCCACAGCCGGAAAGCAGCGCTTGCAGGAGATGGCGCAGCGCCTGCTGGATGCGCGCGCCCCCGGCACCTTCAACGAGGCGATGATGGAATTGGGCGCCCTCATCTGCACGCCGCAAAATCCGCTCTGCCGCGGCTGTCCCGTGCGGGCCTGCTGCCGCGCTTTTGGGCGGGGCGAGGCGGAGCGTTTTCCGCTCAAAGCCACCCCCAGACCCAGGCCGCATCATCACATGACGGCCGCGGTGATCTGGAAAGACGGCACCATACTGATCGCGCGCCGCCCGGAAAAGGGCTTGCTGGGCGGGTTATGGGAATTGCCCGGCGGCAGGCAGGAAGCCGGTGAAGGGCTCGAAGAGGCCCTGGCGCGGGCAACGGCGGAGACACTGGACATTGGCATCGCCATTGGCGGACTTTACGCCCGCCTCAACCACGCCTATACCCACTTTTCCATCACCCTGCATGTCTTTACCTGCCGTTATCTTTCCGGTGCGCCCCGCGCTGCGCTGCACAGCGATTGGCGCTGGGTTGCCCCTTGTGATCTCGATCGCTTCGCCTTCCCCCGAGCCCATCGCCGCATCATCGATCAATTGCTGCGCGAGGCACAGCCATAAAATGTTCCCGCGCCATAAAAAGAGAGTTGCCAGCCCCGGAAAATTTTTGTATATTTGAATGAATGGGCAGGGGTGCTCCTGTTTTGATCGGGCCAACCGCATCGAAATGAGGAGTGCTTTATGCTGTCCATTTCCCGCATCGCACGCGATGACCCCCGCTATCCCGACGTTTTACGGGCGCACCTCGGTACTCTGGCGCCCGCTCATCTGCAATGGAGCGGACATGAACCGCTCCTGACTGCCCCCCAATTGGCCCTGTTCTGTTCGGTTCACTGTCCGGGTGCGATTTTATCCAAAACGTTTGATCTTGCCAATGTGCTGCGGCAGAATCTGGTGGCGGTGATGAGTGGCTTCCACTCGCCGGTGGAAAAGGAGTGGTTTCTGCTCTTGCAGCGCAGCGCGACGCCGTTGATCAGCTGTCCGGCGCGCAGCCTCGACAAAAAGCGTCTCTGCGCCGAAGAGCGTTCCCTGATGGCGCAGAAACGGCTGCTTTTACTCAATTTTGGTTTTGCCGCACGGCGGGCCACCCGTGAGGAGGCCCTGGTGCGCAATCTTTGCATGGCGGCGCTGGCCGAGGTAGTGGTGGTGGCTTATGCGGCCCCCGGCAGCATGTCGGCGTATCTCTGTCAGATGGCGTCGCGCTGGGGCAAGCGCGTCTATTCCTTTGCGGATCCGGATGCGCCCGGCGATGTGGCGCCCGGCGTGCGGGTGCTGGATGTCAGGGAGTTGCCGCAGTGGTTTGCCGGCCAGGGCGTCATTTCTGCGACTTGATCAGCACCCAGATGCCGCCGACGAGGAAGAGCACATTGGCGGACCAGGCCGCGAAGAGGGGCGGCAGCATGCCGTTCTGTCCCATGGATTGCGCCGTCTTGACGATGCCGAAATAGATGAAACAGATGGCCAGGCTGATGCCGAATCCGGTGGCGGTGCCGCTGCGGCGCCTGGGAGACGAGAGCGGGGCGCCAAAGAGCACGATGATAAAGTTGGCAAAGGGAATGGCGATCTTTAAATAGAGATCCACCAGCCAGTGATTCGGATTGCCGCCGTTGCGTTCCACTTCGGCGATGAATGCCTTTAATTCCCGATAGGACATCTCTTCCGGTTTTTTCAGGACTTTGGCGAATTCTTCGGGCCGGAGGTTCTGGTCCACCAGTTCGAGACGCGAATAGGTGTTGACGATCTCCATGCCGCCGCTGAAATGGCGCTCCACGCCTTCGTAGAGCACCCAGACGCTGTCCTCCCAGGCCATGCGGCCGGCATAGATATGCGTCTGCAGCTCGAGTCCTTCGAAGCGGCGGATATTGACGCGGTGGCCGACGTTGTGCACGGTGTCGAACCAGCGCATGCTGATGCGGCGATCCTGGGCGTCGCGCGCGTAGACGTTGTTGACGCGTTTGCGCCAGGCCTGGCGCTGCTTTTCGAGATATTCATCGACGAGTTGCGCGCGCGCGGCGCTGGCGCGCGGCACCACGGTCTCGCCAAACCACAAGGCGCCCAGACTGATCAGGAACGCCGTGATAAAAACCGGCATTAAAATCCGGTAGAGAGAAATCCCCGCCGATTTCATGGCGACGAGTTCGTTTTGCCGCGCCATGTTGCCGATACTGAAGAGGCTGGCGAGCAGGAGCGCCACCGGCAAGGTCAACGTGATGATGAAGGGCATGTAATAGAGATAGAGCTGGGCGATGATCAAATTCGGCGTTTTCTGGCTGATATAGACATCCAGCTTTTCCACCCCGTCGACGATGACAAAGATGCAGATGAAGGCGAAGAGGGCGAAGAACAATACTCCGAGAAATTTTTTGAGCAGATATTTGTCGAGAATTTTCACGAGCAGGCCTGCGAATTAAGGGGTCAATCACCGGGCTGTTTCAGGTGCGCCATCGCTCCGTCATGCCCCGCCACAACGATTTGAGGTTACGCACCGACAGGATGGCGCCCTCGTGGATTGCCTGAAGAAGCAGATAGATGCCGCCGACGCCGACGATGAGATTGGCGAGCCACATGGCCATGAACGGTGAGACGAGACCTTTGTCCGCGAGTTCCTCACCGCCGATCAGGGTGGCCCAATAGAGCAGGAAAAAGCCAAAGCTGATGCCCGCGGCCATGGCCATGGATCCCTTGCGTGCCATCATGCCCAGGGGGGCGCCGATGAGCACGAAAATGATGCACGCAAAGGGGATGGAATATTTTTTGTGCACTTCGACGGAAAGCTCGTAATTTTTGCGCTTGAGGCCATCGATGAAGGTTTTTTCCGCCGCCAACTCCTGGCGCAGACGCTGGTGCTCCGTCAGGATTCTGGAAAGGCGCAGCGGAAATTCCGGCGCGGAATGTTTCCTGTCGAGGGATTCCGGCGGCTGCGGCAGCCAGGTGTTCCAGAAACGCATTATTTTTTCGGACATGCGCCCGAGCGCGGCCTGCGTCTCCCTGCTGTTATCGGATATCTCTATGCGCATCATCCCGGCACTCTTCTCGCGATCGCCGCGGTACTCGGAATTGCTGCGCTCCATCACCATGTCGGGGACCATGATCGAAAGCACCTGTTTGGGGAAGCGCAGCTGCCGGTACTCCTCCATTTTGTCGAGGTTAAGCTCGTACATGATCCCGTCGTAGAGGATGAGCGTGAGTTGTCCATTGCGCGGGTTGAGATAAATCTTGCCGCGGTCGGCGGTGATGAATTTGCTGGCGTTGGGTTCCGAGTTGTCGTCGATGAACACCGAGTCCACATAGGCGGTGTCCGGCGTTTCGACAATATTTTGCACCAGCAGGGTGTAATTGGGCAGATCGCGATAGAGCACGCCGGCTTCCAGGGTGAGGGTGGGGCGTTTGCGGGCGATATCGGAGGCGAGCAGACGGGCGCGATGGTTGAATTCGGGGAGCACAGCGTTGTTGAACCAGACCAGAAAAAGTGCCAGCACCACCGCCATGAAAAGCACCGGGGTCATGATGCGCAGCACGCTGATGCCGCTGGCTTTCATGGCGGTGATTTCGTTATCGCCGGAGAGGCGGCCGAAGGCCATCAACGCGGCGACCAGCACGGCCATGGGCACCGCCAGCGCGACGATCCAGGCGAGGTTGAGGAAAAAGAATTCGACCACCAGCGTGAATCCGAGCCCGCGGCTGAGAATCCGCGGCAGTTCCCGGAAGACGAGATTGAGGACGAACACCAGCGTGATGACGCAGTTGGCGAAGATAAAGGGTCCGATATGTTCTTTGAGGATGTAACGCCACAGAACCCACATCGTCAGGCACCGCATTGAGAATTATGGTATATTATTTGCAATGAATTGTGAGATAACCGCATCGTGAATCAGGCTATAAAGTATTAAAAAAAAGTATTGAAAGCTACTATTTTCAGGAACTTTTTGCGCTTAGACTGGTATTTTTTATTGATATTCAGCAGTATTATTTGTACATTTACAATCTTCATCACCGCAGGCACATCTCCAACTATCGGAGATGTATTAAAATCATTTAGTTACGGAGAATGCTTATAGCGCCTTCGTTACCGAACTAGCTCACATGAACGGCCAATAACGGTCCTGATTTCACCTAGCTTGCATTTGCATGGCCACTAGTCGTTTGCAGAGATCGATGGTCACCCTGCCGCCTGCGGTGGTGCTTTCGATGGTCATTTTATTTTGTCTGATGGGGCAAGTCCGGGCGGACGAGCGTATGCCCGGGCCTTATATCGGTGTGCGCCTGCCGCAGATGGTGACGCCTATTGTTCCCCTGTTTGAGGAGCGGCCTTTTCTCGGGCTGCACCTCGAGGGTGCGGTGTCTCCATTGCTGAAGCGTGCGGTCCCCGATATCCGCCGCGAGGTCAAAGTCGACAGCAGCGGCCGCAACATCAATTTTTCTGAAAAGATCGGGAAAATCCCCGTTGAAATTCCCGCCTATCTGACGCTGGAAGAGTATGCCCGGCAGCGCCAGAGGCACAATCTGCGTTCCATGTGGCAGCGCAACACACTGGCCAAGCTCGGTGAGCGTTCCGCCTACGCCACCGGGAGCGGCGCCCTGCGCATCGACATCCCTGTGGAGATCAAAAGCAAGACCTTCCAAAAAATCTTCGGCAGCGGCACGGTTGGACTCGACGTCACCGGCGATATCAATATCAAGGGTGGCTTGCGCCATGAAAAGCGCAGCGAAGTCAAGTCGACCATGAACCAGGGCAATGATACCAATTTCAAGATGGAGCAGACGCAGCGTTTTCGGGTCTCGGGGCACATTGGCGACAAAGTGACCATCGGTGTCGATCAGGACTCGGAGCGCATGTTCGATTTCGAGAATAACCTGCAACTGAAATACAAGGGGTATGAAGACGAGATCATCGAGTCCATTGAAGCGGGCAATATCGCACTCAATCTGCCGCGCACCAACTATGTCACCTATGGCGGCAAGAGTTCGGGTCTGTTCGGTATCAAAAGCGTCTTCCGTTTGGGAAATCTCTCGCTGACCGCCATCGCCAGCCAGGAGAAAGGACAGAAGAAAAAGCTCGACTTTAAAGGCGGCACGGTGGATGATGTCAACGAGATCAAGGACTACAATTACGTCAAGAATGTCTATTTTTTCATCGATGAGTTATACCGCAGGCAGTTTCCCCAGCGGGGGTCGGACGGCGAATTTTTGATCGATCCCAGCCGGCGCATCTCGCGCATTGAAGTATACAAATCCAAACCGCAGTATGTCAAGTCGAGCGCCGAGTCCTATGTGCACGGCTGGGCCTGGGTGCCGGCCGCCGCGGACTCGAACAAGCTGGTCATCGTCACCGGCGACACGACGGTGCAGGATCAGATCAACACCTATCGCGGGCCTTTTTTGCGCCTGGAGAAGACCAGCTATTACGTCGATCCGGAGCTGGGTTACATCCGCCTCAATGAAATGCTGCAGGCCGATGAGGTGCTGGCGGTAGCCTTCCAGGATACCAGCGGACGCATTCGCGGCAACATCAATTTCGATCCGGGCAAGGATCGCGTTCTGCAGCTGCGGCTGTTGCGGCCTTCCAATCCGCGGCCGACCAACAAAACCTGGAGCCTGGCGTGGCGCAATGTCTACAATATCGGCGCCGCGTCCGAGAGCAATTTCGAGTTGAAGATTTTATACAAGCCTTCGGCGGGCATTCCGGAAGAGACCATCAGGCTGGATGGCAAGACCACCAGTTATCTCCAGGTATTCGGCCTCGACCGGGTGGGCCGCACCGCGGGGAGTCCACCCGACAACATCATCGACAAGAACGACAACATCCTGCGGCTGAGGCAGGGCGAGCTGTGGTTTCCGACGCTGCACCCCTTCGATCCTGACGAGCCCGAATACCAGGCTCTGTTGCCGGAGGATAAACGGGTGCCCGCCATCTACGATACGACCACCGAGGCGGTTTGGGCCCGGGAGACCAAATTCGTCATTCAGGTCAATTCAAAAATCCGCAAGTCCGAGATCTCTTTGGGCGTCATGAATGTGATCGAAGGTTCCGAGGAAGTGACGCTCAATGGCCGCCGCCTGCAGCGCGGCACGGACTATATGATCGAATATTTTTCCGGCACCATCAGCATCAAGAACCAGGAGGCCTTGCAGCCCTCGGCCAATCTGGAAATCACCTATGAAGCCAACCAGGCGTTTCAGATCGACAAAAAAACCATCATGGGCGCGCGCGCCGATTATGTGCTCTGGGACGACAGTTTCGTCGGCCTCACCTTCATCTATCTGAACGAGAGCACCCTGGATCAAAAAGTGCGCGTGGGCAAGGGCCCCATGCGCAACATGATCTGGGACGTCAACTCGGCCATGTCGTTCAAGCCCTTTTTCCTGACGCGGTTCGCCAATATCCTGCCGTTCGTCGATACCCGGGATGAAACCAGCCTGCGCTTCGAGGGCGAAGTGGCGCAGATCATACCCAACCCCAACACGCGCAACAACGAAGCGACGGGCGATTTTGACGGCGTCGCCTATATCGATGATTTTGAAGCGGCCAAGCGCTCGACGCCTTTGGGGGTGCAGCGCAGAAGCTGGCGTCCCGCCTCGCAACCGCTCGCTGTGGTGGATACCACCGCCGATGGCGATGTCGCCTGTGCCAAACGCGGGCGCATGATCTATTATCAGCCCTATACCCAGGTGTCGATCAATGAAATCTGGCCCAACCGCGATACCCAGGGCAATCTCGGCACGCAAAATTCCGTGGACGTGCTGGATATCGAATTCACACCGGCCGATACGTTGTTGAATAGAGATGGTTCCAGCGCCATCCACGAATCCTGGGGTGGATTGCAAAAGTTTTTATCCGCGGGTTATCAGGATCAATCGGAGTCGAAATTTCTCGAGATCTGGGTCAAAGGCAGCGAAGGCAACCTCCATATCGATTTGGGGATGATATCGGAGGATTACATCCCCAATCGCCGCCTCGACACCGAGGATCTCTTCAACAACGGCCTGCGCAATAACCTCCTCGATCCCGGGGAGGATGTCGGCGTCGACGGCATGGCCAACAACGATCCCCGCGCCATCGCCGCGGGCGGCGATTTCTGGGATCTCAACGAGAACAAGGTCAGGGACTGGGGTGAACCCTACAGCAATGACGACTGGTCCTACAGTTCTGGAAGCTCCAATCACGAACGCATCAACGGAACCGAGGGCAACGAGAACGACATCGGCGGCCGCGTCCCGGATTCAGAGGATATGAACGGCAACGGCGTTCTCGATGACGCCAATGCCTACTTTTCCTATTCGTTTTCGCTGTCGCGCACCAGTCCCGATACGGTCCTGGTCGCTGGCAAGTCCATCAACACGACCACCGGGGAAGATTTCGGCTGGCGACTCTATCGCATTCCGCTCAATGCCGAAGCGCCGCGGCGGCTCAAATATGGCGATGCCGACATCACCAATGTCCAGTACGTCCGGCTGTGGATGGATGGTTTTTCCAGATCCGGCATGCATTTCATCCGCATCGCTGAAGTCAACCTGGTCGGCAGTGAGTGGAAGGAGATGGGTGTGGCTTCACCGGAGGCGCCGGAGACCTATAGCGCAGGCAAGGACTCGATCATCGCCATTTCGGTGATGAATACCCACGATAATCCCGATTATATCCCGCCTCCGGGCGTGAGCGGTGAAGTGGACCGCATCACCCAGGTGACGGCGCGCGAACAGTCGCTGGTGTTGAATATCAAGGAGATGAGCCCCCTTTATAGTTGCGCCATCCAGAAATCGCTGTTTGAAGCACAGGATTATCTCCATTACAACACCCTCAAGATGTACGTATACGGCCGGGATCCGCGTGGATTGCACATTTCGCCCGACTCTTCCAGGCTGGAATTTTTCATCCGTTTCGGCGCCAGCACGCGGGATTACTATGAAATCCGCGAGCCGGTTTATGAAGGCTGGGACCCGCGCAACAATATCGACATCGATCTGCAGGAGCTCGCCGGCATCAAGCTGATTGCCAGCAACTATGACAGCAGCGGTTACCGCAAGGGTTATTCCAGAATCCTCTCCAGCGGCAAAGCCTGTTTCATCATGGGAAATCCCTCCCTGACCAACGTCCGTCTGTTGATTGCGGGGGTCAGAAACCTCGACGATACCCATTATTTTACCGGGCAGGTGTGGATGAACGAGTTGCGCCTCTCGAACGTCAAAAAAGACAAGGGCATGGCCTTTCGCGCCCGCGCCGAGTTCAACTGGGCCGGATTGTTGACCACCAATGCGCAGATCGAACGGATGGATTCCGATTTTCACAATGTCACCGAACGTTACGGGACGCAGAACAATTCCACCAATTTCTCCGCTTCCGGGACCTTGCAGCTCCATAAATTTTTGCCCGCCAAATGGGGCCTCGCCATTCCGGTCTCGGTCAACTATCGCAATATGGAGTCGCTGCCCAAATACAAACCCAACACCGATGTCGAGGTCACCGATGAGTTGCCGGAGGAGGTTCTCGAAACCGTGCGCACCAAGAGTGAGCAGAAGGGACTGACGCTCAGTCTGGGCATGAATTCGCGTTCGCAGAATTTTTTCATTAAAAATATTCTCAACCGCCTCAACTTCAATTATGGCGAAAGCCGCGAGAACGGCTCCAATCCCACCTATCGCATCACCCAGTCGCGCTCCCAGAACAGTGAGGCGCGTTGGGATGTCAATTTCAGTCCCAAAAATTTCTTCCGGCCTTTCAAATGGATGGGCGATGCCAGGTGGCTCAACAAGCTCACCGACATGCGGCTCTATTATACGCCCACCAATTTCAATACCAATATACGCGGCAGCCGTTCGCGGAGTCTGAACATCAGCCGCACCGATCTGGAACAAAGCAACGAGATTTTTACGGTCAGCTCGAGTGTCGGCGGCGCCGCCAAAATCGTCGAGTCGCTGCAAATGGACCTCAGCCGTACTTTTACCAACGACTTGCAGGATATCGCCCGGGATACCCTGCGCATGATGTTGAGCAACGGGCAGCTGGGTTATTTGACCGATATGAATCAGAATTTCAAGATCTCTTACAATCCGAAATTATTCAACTGGCTGACGCATAATTTCAGCTACAGCACCACCTTCCGCTACGGTTTCAACCGGCAGCAGAAGAATCAGGCGCGCAGCGCCCAGTTGGGCAAGACCTTTGCGGTCAATGGTTCGCTCGATCTGAGAAATTTCTGGAGTTCCATCTACCGGGCGGGTCCTGTCGGCGCCCGGCCGGGCGTCAGACCCACGCAACCCGCGACGCGCCGTCAGGCGCCCGCCACGCCCGAGGTTAAAAAAGACGATGAACCGATGAATGAGAAGGAGAAGGGGAAGGATAAGGATAAGGAGAAAAAGGAGGGTCCGGGTTTCTCCGTGATGCCGGTGTTCGGAAAATTCTTCGGCTTTTTCGAACCCTTTTCGATCACCTATAACCAACGCAACAACGCCACCATCTATGGCATCAGCCGCATGCCGACGATGCGCTACATGCTCGGCCTCGCCGATACCATCGGTGTGCCGATGGAAGTGTCGTCCACCGAAGCGGGCACCAGCGGCACGGTCAACCGCCCCACCCGTACGGAAGGCAATACGGTGCATGTCTCATCGGGATTCAGTATTTCGCGCAACGTCAAAGTGACCCTGGGTTATGACTATTCCTATTCGCGCAACGCGAGCACGACGGTCACCGGACAGATGTCCCACAAGCGCCTGGTTTATGGAGACATCGACATGCCGTTTCCGGAGTGGACGGTGCGCATCTCCGGCCTCGAGAAGCTTCCCTTCATCAACAAGTACATCACCACCATGAGTCTGGATCATGGTTATTCAGGCACCTTCGATCAGACCTTTGATGAGAAGAACAATTTGAAGAGCATCACCAAGGATGATCGCACCTCCAAGTTCAGTCCGTTGTTGGGGACCAGCCTCAATTTCAAGAACGGCATCACCATGTCGGTTCGCTTCACCCAGGGTCAGACCACATCGTATGCCAGGGGTTCCGGTTTGGGAGGCACCCGGACCGCCAACAAGGATTTGCAGCTTTCGGCGCAATACCGCAAGCAGAGCAATTTTCGCATTCCGATACCGGTTTGGCCTTTCAGGAATATGCGCTTGAAAAACACGGTCAATTTGCAGGTTTCAATGAGTTCGCGCAGCAACACCACCTGGAAAAGCCGCCAGGGGGGTGATTGGGAACCGACGGCGGAGACCACCAACTGGTCGTTCAAGCCGGATTTGCAGTACAGCTTCAGCGATCGCGTCAACGGCGGCGCCTTTTTCGAGATCGGCAAGAACACCAACCGGGTGATTGGCAACTCTTCCTATTATGAGTTCGGTCTGAATGCCAACATTTCGATTCGCGGCCGTTAGGGATTTATTAACCAGCTGTGAACCACAGATGTTTGGTCTGAATCCCAATATCCCGATTCGCGGCCGTCAGGGGGTTATTAACCAGCTGTGGCCCACAGATGTTTGGTCTGAATCCCAATATCACGATTCGCGGCCGCCAGGGGGTTGCAGGAATGGCGACGAAGCGAAACCCTGGCGTCCGATATACAGGGAGTCCATCAAAATGAAAAAGATCCTTTCAGGTTTTATGGTGTTCATCACGTTCGCGGCATGCGGTTGTGCCCAAAATCCGCCGGTTTTTGACGGCGCCAGGGCTTTTGCGATCCTGGAGAAACAGTGTGAATTCGGAGCGAGGGTTCCCGGAACGCCCGCCCACCAAAAATGCCGCGATTATCTCATCACCGCGCTGCGCGGTTACGCCGATCAGGTGACGACGCAGGAATTCCTTCATACGTTTGGCAAGCCGCCGCAGTCGGCGCGCGCCACCAATATCATCGCCAATTTTCAACCCGCCAGGAGAGATCGCGTCCTGTTGTGCGCCCATTGGGATTGCCGTCACATCTGTGACGAAGACCCGGATCCCAAAAAACGCACGCTGCCGGTGATGGGCGCCAATGATGGCGCTTCCGGCGTCGCCGTGCTGCTGGAAATCGCCCGTCTCCTCAAAGCCCGGCCGCCGCGGCAGGGGGTGGATATCGTGCTCTTCGATGCGGAGGATCAGGGCATGCAGGGCGATGATCGCAGCTATGCCAGGGGTTCGCAATATTTTGCACGCCATGTCGAGCCCACCTATCATCCGCGTTACGGGATTCTTCTCGATATGATCGGCGACAAGGATTTGCTCATCTACCAGGAGGCCTTCTCCGTGCAAATGGCGCGGCCTATTGTGGATAAAGTGTGGGCGGCGGCACAACGGCTCGGCATCAGCGAATTTGTCCCGCAGGTAGGCTATGCGGTGTTCGATGACCATGTTCCCCTGCTCGAGCGCGGCATCGCCTGCATTGATGTCATCGATTTCGATTATCCCCACTGGCATACCAGCCATGACACCCCCGACAAATGCAGCGCCGCCAGCCTGGAAAAAGTGGGACGCGTCGTGGTGGAAGTGCTGTACAATCCCTGATTTTATCACGAGTGGAACGGACGATTTGCCGCCGCAG
>DCUM01000220.1 GCA_002327255.1 bacterium UBA2214
CCACTGCCCACTGCCCCCTGCCCCCTGCCTGCTGCCTGCTGCGAACATTGTGCCCTGCCCCAATATCTTGGCATAGTGTTTGCGAAATACCTGGGTAATAAAACACGATATCATTGAAAATATTAAACTAAACTACGTTTATGGCTTGTGAAAACCGCTTGATCTTGTTTTAGTCGCAGACAAGTGTTCTGTCATGAAACAACATTATGCAATGCAACTGTATTGGAGGTCAAACATCATGAGGTCAGCGTCTCAGTTTTTCAAAATCTTTGCCGTAATGCTGCTTGTCAGTGCAGCCGCAGTGATGGCTCAAACCAGCTACAAGGCGGATTTTGAAACGACAAGCAATGGCCCACTTCCGGCAGCGGAATGGGCGGCCAATGCAACACTGGTGGTGCAGAACGGCAATATCCATACAACGGCCACGGAACTTGCGACCAAATCGCTGGGCATCTGGAACAAACTCAGCAGCACGAACATCGTCAAGATTCGCTGGGCGGCATTAGGGGATGGGTGTAATAACGAAGGGACCATGTTCGGCGGCATTGTCTTCATGAATGCAGCCTCGACAACGGCCAATGGTTATTTCATCTATTTCAAGGACGGTAAAATCCTCCTCTATTCGATCACCAATGGCACGACCTATACCTACAAGACCCAATCGGATGCCTCTCCCGCCGCATCCGCGGGGTCGGAGTTCATGGTCAAGATGAATCCTGCCACCTACAGTTTTGAAGTCTTTCTGAACAACAGCAAGATCGGCGCCACGCTGATTGATAACAGCACCAGCCCGGTGAATCTCACCACGGCCAGTTACGGCGGCGTCATGTTGTACGGCAGCAAGATCAATGACATCGAAGAGATCACCGTCACCAACGATCCGACCTACTCCGGCGGCAGCAGCGGCGGCGGCGGCACGGGCGGTTCCACCTCCGGGGTCTGGAACTGTCTCGATGCGGATGCCTTCACGCGCACGGTGGTCGGCGATGACTGGGACGGCCCCAATCACGTCATCGAAAACAATGAATTCGCCGCCAATCCCGCGCGCAATACCTGGACCATGGCCACCTACAAAAAGGCCGGCGGCAACAAATCCGCGGGCGCCGATTCGATCAAGGTCTCCATGAACATGGGCGCCGGCGCCGCCAATTTCGGCACCTCCATTCCCGTGGGTCTGGCGATTCTGCTCGATTCACCCTCGGCCAGTGCCAATGGATATTGGCTGCGCCGCACTGCGACGTCGCTGACGATGTATTCGATCACCAACAACGGGACGACCTTCAATCAAAGTATCACCGAAACGACCTCGCTGACGCAGGCGACGCCCAAGGCCGGCGACAAGGTGACCGCCATCGTCAAACAGGCGGGCAGCGTCATCTCGGTGTTCTATTATGTCAACGACAAATACGATTCGAAACTGACCTACACCTTCCCGGCCGGCACGACGCCGCCGGCGACCTGGTATGTCGGCGTGGTGCAATACGAAGGTGCGGGCGCCAATTACAACATCGATGATTTCCAGGTCTGCCTGCCGTCTCTCAGCCCGGCGGGCGCGACGCGAATGGTCTATGTGAGCGGCAACAACCAGAGCGCCCCCATCCAGCAGTACGTCGCCGATTCCCTCAAGGTCAAGGTGACCGATGACGCAGGCACCGCCGTCAGCAATGTGGTCGTCGATTTTGCGGTGACGCAGGGGCGCGCCGGCATCGAGACCGGCACCTTCGATGGACGGATCTGGAAGGAAGTGGAATCGGGCAGCATCCTCATTCCCATCGCCAAGGATACCACCGGCCCTACGTCGTCGGTATCGGGCGGCCATTATGTAAAATCATCCTATACCGGTGGCTACCGCTACAAGACGGCAGTTTCCATTCCGATCTATGTCCCCGAGGATCGCACCTATAAATTTTATCTGCGCTACCGCACCAAATCATCCAGCATGAATAATGTTATTGTCAAGTATAATACCAATGATTCCTTGATGGTTGAAGTGACCGATCTGAGCGGTAACTGGGCCTGGCACGCCAATGCCGCTGTTTTCCGGCTCCCCAAGGGACTGCAGACCATCCGGCTGGTCATCTATGAGCCCGGATGGGATTGGGACAAGATCGCCATCATCGCCAGCAATGTCTCGGGGCCAACCGGCTCCACCCTGGGTGATACCGGCCCGAACCTCTCCAACATCACCAACAGTCAGGGTTTCGCCGCGGCGCGCGTCAAATTCGACACCGATGCCGACACCAATGTGGTGATCCATGCGTTGGGATACAAAGCGGATGGCACCACGCTGCTGGATAATTCGCCCGTGGTCTTTACCCTGGATCCCACCCCGGGTCCCGCGTCGCGGATCATCAAAGACCCGGAACAGACGGATCCGATCCTGGGAACGCGTGACGAGTCGATCGGCGCCACCCTCATCGCCATGGTGCAGGACGCCAATGGCAACGGGGTGCCGGGCACCACGGTGAATTGGCAATTGACCCAGGGCGTCGGGGGCATGCTGGCCAGTGGCTCGAGCATCTCCGGGGCCGACGGGCGCGCGCGCGTCACCATGACCCTCGGCCTGACCGATACGCTCTTCACCGTGGTGGCGCGGGCCTATAACGCCGCCAGTCAGGAATTGAGCAATTCGCCGCTCACCTTCACCATCAAGACCGGCAAGCCGCCCTCCACCATGCAAAAAATCTCCGGGGACGGCCAGACGGCCAATGCCGGCAACACACTGCCCAATCCCTTCAAGGTGCGGGTGCTCAACACCCAGTCGCTGCCCTATCCGAATTATCCGGTGACGTTTCGCGTCAAGAGCGGCGGCGGCAAAATCACGCCGCAGACCCCCATCAACTATCAGGATACGCTCAAGGTCATCACCGACACCAACGGCGAGGCGTGGGTCTACCTCAGACTGGGCAATGTGGCAGGGCTCAACGTGGTCGAAGCCAAATTGCAGGGCCTGAGCGGCATACCGGTCCATGAATTTGCCGCCACCGGCACCACCGGCCCGGCCAAGATACTCGATTTTGTCTCCGGCAACAACCAGAGCGGCCCCGTCGGACTGGCTGTGCGGGATTCTCTGGTGGCCAAAATCACCGATGCCGTCGGCAACCCCATCGCCGGCAAACAGCTCGATTTCGTCATCGTCGATGGCACCGACGCCTATATCGACGAATTCGGACAGAGAAACCGTACCAAGTATACCAATGCATCCGGGCGGGCGGCGGTCCTTCTCTACATGGGCAGCTCCGTCAGCGAGATCAACCGCGTGCGCGCTTCGGTGGTCAACGATGCCAACATCACACCGCAAAATATCACCTTCCAGGCGACGGCGACGTCCGCCGTAGCCGCGAAGATACAATATGTTTCCGGCAATGACCAGGACACCACCGTCACCGCGCGGTTGAGCAGACCGTTTGTGGTTCAGGTCTTCGGTCCCTTTGGCAGCGCCATCTCGGGCCATCCGGTGCGTTTCCGCGTCGTCAAGGGCGGCGGAAATTTCGACGGCTTGTCGGAAAAAGTGGTCAATTCGGACGCCAATGGCCTGGCCCAGGCTTCCCTGACACTGGGCAAGACCGCGGGCGACAGCACCAACGTCGTCGAAGCGCTCTCCTATCGCGTCGATCAGACGACGATTCCGCTGGAGGGATCGCCCATCCGCCTGTGGGCCAACGGGACGCCGGCTACTGCCGCCAAACTGGTCAAACTGGCTTCCACCGACAACCAGCAGGCGCCCAACGGCCGCGAGCTTGTGCAGCCGCTCAAAGCCCAGGTCACGGATGTCCACGGCAATGCCATCAGGGGTTATCCGGTCACCTTCCAGGTGGAGGGCGCCGGCGGCACCATTGTCGATGAAACCGGCGCGACCACCGTCAAGGTCGTCATGACAGGCAGCGACGGGTATGCTACCGTGCGCTGGCGGATGCCGGTGGCGCTCGGCGTCTTTCGCATGCGCGTCGATGCCATGCGCGATGACGGCGCATCGCTGACCGACAGCCCGGCCTTTTTCACGGCCACCTCGATCACCGGGGACGCCTTCCTGATGACCAAATGGAATACGCCCGATACCCTGCAGGGTGTGGTCGACAAGGTTCTGGCGCGCAAGGTCCGCGTTCGCGTCACCGATGCCAATTCGTTGCCCAAGGGCGGCTATATGGTCTCCTTCTCCGTCACCCAGGGCAGCGGCAAAGTGAACGGACAGACGATCGTCACCGTCCCAACCTCAGCGGACTCGGGCATTGCCGAAGTCTCCTGGCTGCTCGGCACCGCGTCGGGAATTGCCAACAACGTCCTGGAAGTGCGTTCGGGCGTGGTCAATGGCTATTTGCAGGTCTTCAAAGCCACGGCGGCACCGGATGTGCCCTATCAGATGGTGGCCGATCCGGCGACCAACAATCAACTCGGCAACGTCGGCGAACCGCTCGCCAGGGCGGTGCGCGTTCAGATCAAGGATAAATATGGCAACGGCGTGACCATGGTTCCGGTCACCTTCCACGTCAGTGGTGTCGACAGTTTGCGCGGCAGCGTGGACGGTGTGGTCGAGAAGGCGGTCGCTACCGATGTAGATGGCTACGCTTCGGTCATCTGGACCCTCGGCAAACGGCCGGGCACCAAGAATAACGCCCTGGAAGTCTCCGCACGCCACAATGGCGTGAACTTGCTGAATTCGCCTTTCATATTCTACGCCAGCGCCATGGTGGGTTCGCCGCGCATGATGTGGATGGCCAGCGACACCACCAAGTTCACCGGCATCATCGGCAACCAGCTGGCGGAACGGCTCAAGGCGCGCGTCACCGACCAGTTCAAGAACCCCATTGCCAACCATCCGGTCACTTTCGAGGTGATGTCGCAGACCGAGGCCAATGGCGGTTCCCTGGACGGCGCCACCGAAGTCAAGAAGAATCTCTTCAGCGACAGCAACGGTCTGGTCAGCGTGCAATTGACCCTGGGCAGGAATTCCGGCAACAAGATCAACCGGGTCGAAGCGCGTTCCGAGCTGAACGGTGTGGCGTTGAGCGGATCTCCCGTTGTTTACCTGGTTTCCGCCGCACCCAGCAACGCCCACTCGATCAATTATGTGGAAGCAGCAGACAGGACGCGAACCGGCACCGTCGGCAAGTATGTAACCAACGAACTCAAAGTCATCGCCCGTGACCAGTACGGCAATATCGTCAAGGGTCATCCGATCCAGTTCCGCATCCTCGTCGGCGCTTCCGACAATGCAGCGCTGGGCGCCGATACCCTGCTCACCAGGGTGGTGGACACGGGCAGTGATGGCATCGCACGTGTCTCCTGGCGGCTTGGCCGCAGATCCGGCATGGACCGCAACGTGGTGGAAGCGAGTTCCAGCAACGGCACCACGGCGCTGCTTAATTCACCGCTGCAGTTCACGGCGGTTTCGACGCCGGATATCACCGACGGCAAGCGCTCCACCATTCGGGCGGTGGATGCCGTGGTCAATGCCGACGGGATTTCCAAGGCGACTGTCAAGGTGACCCTGAAAGACAAGTACGAAAATGCAGTTACGGGCAAATATGTGACGCTGCGCTCGTATGATCCCAATTGCAATATCACCCAGCCTTTTTCGACGACGGACGTCAACGGCGATGCCATCGGCTTCATCGCCTCAACCAGGGCAGGGATAAAATGGATCAGTGCGCGCGACGTCAACAATAATGTCAGTGTTGCCGACAGTGTCTCGGTGCGCTTTCTCGCCTTGCCGGCCTATGAGATCGCCCGCACCGCCGTACAGGACGGCGATGCGCAAACGCGCAACGTCAGTACGGCCTTGCCGCTGCCGCTGCGGGTGGTGGTGAAGGATATGTATGGCAATCCGATTGCCGGCCAACCGGTGACCTTTGTGCCCACGCAGGGCGGGGGTACCATGCTCGATCCGCAAGTCATGTACACCGATAGCTCGGGAATCGCTGCGGCACGGTATAAGCTGGGTACCCAGGCTGGTGTGAACTTTGTCGAAGCCCGCGCCAGCAAGAGCGATGGTGCGCCGTTGAACAACTCGCCCGTGCGCTTCACGGAAATCGGCGTCAAATCACAGCCCTCGCGTTTGATCGTTGCGAGCGGCGATGGACAGACAGCCGCACCCGGTCAGCAATTGTCCGAGCTGCTCAGGGTCAAGCTGGTCGACATCAACGGCTGGCCGATTGCGGGCGAAACGGTTCGCTATGGTATTCTCGTCAACAACGGCGCCATCACCAGCAACAATCCGGTGATCACCGATATGGAGGGTATGGCCTCCGCACAGGCGACGGCAGGAACCCAGAGCGGCAGCACACTCTTCAGCGCCTATCTGCCTTCGTTTTCGGCCATCAGTGCGGTGACCTTCACGGTGACCACAGAGATCACGCCCGACCGGGCGCGCAAGCTGGTCTATGTTTCCGGCAGCGACCAGACCGGCACGGTAGGACGGACGCTTTATAATCAGCTCGCCGTCCGCGCCGAGGATGCCTACGGCAACGCGGTGGCCAATGTGCCGGTCTCCTTCCTGGTGGTGAATGACGCCAGCATCAAGGGCAAAGGCATTCTGGATGGCGGGTTGACCAACCTCACGGTACTCTCCAACGCCCAGGGCATCGCGACCGCTGCCTACACACTGGGAACGACCGCCGGGCTCAATAAAGTGCGTGCATCAGGCACCAATTTGCAGCCGACGTTCATCGAGTTCCAGATTACCGGTTTGGCCGATTATCCCCATTGCATGGAAAAGGTCGAGAATCCCGGTCTTTACGGCCAGGTTAACAAGCGGATGGTTTTTCCGATCCAGGTTCTGGTCAAGGACATGTACGGCAATCCGGCCCGCGGCGGTCTGGTCAGTTTCGTCGTCGTGCCCGGCAGCGGCAGCATCGATGGTTCCGCCATTGTGACCAGTGATGGCAATGGATACGCCAATGCCTACTGGATACTTGGCAAGCAGGGAACCAATGAGGCGCTGGCAACGGCCAGTCTGCCCTGCGGCGCGCCGATGATCCGCTTCATGGCGCGCGGCGATGTCCAGAATTATCCCGAATTCTCTCTGGTCAACGCCTACACCATCAACGAGGGTGAGCAGCTCTGCTTCGACGTCATCGCGAACGATGCAGACGGCGATCAGGTCTATTACAGCACCAGCAACATGCCCGAAGGCGCGACCTTTGAGATAGGTGCGAACAACATCTATCGATTCTGCTGGACGCCTGCCTATGATCAGGGCGGGAAGACCTTCACGCCGGTTTTCACGGCCCAGGATAACCGCGGTGGCATCGACATCGATTCGGTGAAGATTCAGGTCGTCAATGACAACCGTCCGCCGCGTATCGTCGCTGCGGATCCGAGCCCCGACTTTGTCACGGTCAAATGGGGCACATCGCAGACCTTCAGCGTTCAGGCCGAGGATCCGGATAAAGACCAGATCTATTATTCCTGGAAAGTGAATGATCAGGTCGTTGCCAGTGCGCCCTCGTTCGTCTTTGATACGCGTTACTATCAGCTCGGCAACTATATCATCAACGTCGACATCTATGATCTCGAACACAAGATCAACAAGGTGTGGGTGGCCTTTGTCAACGTCACCTCGGTGGAGATGAAAACCTTCACCGCCACTCCCAACGCCTACGACGGGATCATGGTCGAGTGGGCCACCGCCGCGGAGAATGACAATCTCGGCTTCAATATCCTGCGCAGCCGTCAGGAGCATGGCGCCTATGAAATGGTCAACAGGGAGTTGATCGCTGCGCAACCGCAGGGTCTGTACCGTTACGCGGATCGATCGGCGCAGGCGGGAGAGCGTTACTACTACAAACTCCAGGATGTCAGCCGCGCGGGCCAGGTCAGCGAACACGGACCGGTCAGTGCCGAGGTTGTGGCGCCGAAGAGTTTTGAGTTGTCGCAGAATTATCCCAATCCGTTCAANNCTGCCGGCCGATGGCCAGGTATTGCTGCAGATTTTCAATACCAATGGCCAACTCATTCGCACGCTGGTGGATGCCGAAGTGCGGGTTGGCTTCCATCAGGCGGTGTGGGATGGCAAAAACGACCATGGCATCCCGGTGGTGACCGGTGTCTATTACTATCGCATCATCGCCCATGGAACGGTTGCGACCAAAAAGATGGCGCTTCTCAAGTAATCATGGCAATCATGGAAATNNTATGGTCATATGCACTAAACATTAAGTAATCATGGCAATCATGGAAATGACCCAAAGGCCGATCAGTTCTGATCGGCCTTTTTATTTGGTGTTTGATGTTCCGGTGTGCCTGCGACGTTTTATAAAGCATGCCGGTCCTTCAGCACGAACTTTATCTTGTGAAAATCAAAAAATATGACTAAAATTAGCGCTAAATAAGAAATGCTCATCGTTTTGAACAACAACCGGAATGCACGCATGAAAAAGACGGCTTGGATGGTAGTGATCATTGTGTTGTCCCAGGGGGCCCTGCTTTTGGCCAGCGAATCTGCCGGGACTGGCGCCCTGGATATACCATTGGGAGAGGTGCTTCCCTTATGGAGCATCATTCCTTTCATCGGCATCTTGTTATCGATCGCCCTCTTCCCCCTGTTTGCGCCCCATTTCTGGCATCACCACTATCCCAAAGTCGCGCTCTTCTGGGCTTTATCCCTGGCGATCCCCTTCGTACTGGCGTATGGTCATCTCGCCACCCATGAAATATATCACATCATCCTGATTGATTACATCCCCTTCATCATTTTATTGTGGGCGCTGTTCACGGTGGCGGGTGGTATTCTGGTGGTGGGTACCCTCAAGGGGACTCCAAAGATGAACGCGCTGCTGCTCTTCATCGGCACGCTCATCGCTTCCTGGATCGGGACAACCGGCGCTTCGATGCTGTTGATCCGGCCGGTCATTCGCGCCAATGCGCACCGTAAAAGCAAGGCGCATATCATCGTATTCTTTATCTTTTTGGTCAGCAATATCGGCGGCGCATTGACGCCTTTGGGAGATCCGCCGCTTTTTCTCGGTTTCTTGCACGGCGTGCCGTTTTTCTGGACCCTGAATCTGCTGCCGGAAACACTCTTCGTCGTCTCTCTGGTGCTGGGGACTTTTTTCATCGTGGATACGTTGTTTTATCGACGTGAACGACGCGCGGGGCACATCACGGAAGTCTGCGAAGAATCAACACCCATACGGATCAGCGGTTTGCACAACCTCTTCTTTTTGGGGGGCATCATCCTCGGCGTGCTCCTGAGCGGCATCCTCCATCTCGGCGAGATCACTTTTCTTGGCGTTCACCTGGCCATACAAAATATTTTGCGCGACGGATTTCTGATTTTGATGGGTGTGTTATCGATGTGGACCACCAAACGGGCCATTCGCAAGAGCAATGAATTTTCCTGGGGGCCCATCCTGGAGGTGGCTTATCTTTTCGCGGGTATTTTTATTACCATTATTCCGGCCCTGGCGATGCTCAAGGCGGGCATGCGTGGCCAAATGGGGTTCATCATCGCAGCCGTCCGGGAACCGTGGCATTATTTCTGGATGACGGGCACGCTCTCCAGCTTTCTTGACAATGCACCGACCTATCTGACTTTTTTGAATACAGCGGAGGGCAACTTTTATTCCGCTCTGCCTGAAAAGCAGGCGATCATGCAGATGATCGCGGAAAATGAAATATATCTCAAGGCCATATCGACCGGCGCCGTGTTCATGGGCGCCAATACCTACATCGGCAATGCCCCCAATTTCATGGTGCGATCCATCGCCGAAGAACGCAATATCAGGATGCCGAGCTTTTTCGGCTATATGGGTTATTCGCTGGCAATTCTGGTCCCGGTGTTTATCCTCGTGACCTGGATTTTTTTCTAAAACAGTGCGCTTTCCTGCAGCAGCGCCTCACGCATCCTTGCGGGCTGTCAACGTCTCCGGTCGGAGCGATATCCCGACGCTCCTGCTGACGGCCCAAAAGGCGCGTAAAAACGGACACACTCTTCTCTCCTCGCAAAAGTATCTGCATTTCAGCCGCAGCAATCGCCTGGCGTAATCATCCGCATCCCGGACCGCTTCGCCGAGAAAATCCTTTTTATAAAATCCCAGATGACGCATCGAGGAGTAGTAGGGGTTCGACTGCTGGGTGATGAAATCATCCAGGCTTTTGCGGATCAATTCGATGCCAAATTTTTCCGGGTGCAGGTGCCACGGTGCCGCGGGTTCGATCTCAATCACAAAGGCTTTCACCCGCGCCCGCTTGAAACGTTTTTTTATCTGCCGCGACAGCGCCAGGGTCTGCGTAAAGTCCTCCCGGGTTTCATGCGGAATGCCCAGCGAAAAGAAGACCGTGGTGTTGACGTTGTTCGCTTCCGCAGTCTGGAGCGTCTCCATCAGCGCCGCGTTGGTATAATGGTGATCGCGTGAGGAGAGGCGCAGTTTTTCCGATCCGGTTTCGGGACTGATGCTGACCGAGGAGCGCGCGCTGAAGGTGCGGCCAAATTCTTCAAGAAAGGCGCGCGATGGCAAACCCCAGGCGGAGAAATTGAGATCGAATTCCAGGCCCTCGGCGCGCATCTTTTGAAACAGCTCTATGTAATAGGACTGACTCTGCGGATGCGGATCGAAACTGATGTGCGTCCCGGTAAAGCCGTAGGATTTTAGCTCGCGCAGGCTCGCCAACACCCGATCCACAGAGCGAAAGACCACACCGGTGCGATGGTTGATGCGTTTTTGTGCCTCCGCACCACCGCCACAATAGAAACAACCATCATGACACCCCCTGCCCACCAGCAGGCCGCCAAAAAAGTTGCGTTTTTCCGATTGCAGTTTTTGTGACAGTTTGAAATTGAAGGCGTGCGGCAGCCGCGTTCGCAGCACCGCTTTGGGGAAATTGAGATAATGCTCGTGATGCTCCAGATAGGAGAGATTGGTGTGGCTGACGTCGTCGAGATCCTTCTGCGTCGAGACATAGATCGCGGCATTGCTGATCACAGCGCCCTCTTTTCGCCATACCAGATTGGGGACGGCATCCAGATTATCGGGATGGGTTTTGCGTGCGGCAATGAGGGCTTGCAGCGGCTGATTGCCCTCTCCGGTTATGACGGCATGAATAAAGGGGTATTTTTCCAAAAGTTCAGAGGAAAAATAGCTGGCCGACATGCCGCCGAGCAAAATGAATACATCGGGACAAGTGCGTGCCAGCTCCCGGGCGGCAGCGATGGTATCGGCGATCTGCTGATGAAAGTGCATGGAAAAACCCACGGCCGCTACCTGATGATGATTGACGTAGCCGGCCAGTGAAAAGGAGGGATCCAGCGCACGCTCCATACCCAAATGAAGGATTTTACAGGTATGATCCGCCTGGTGCAGGCCGTCCGCCAGGCCAAAGAGGCCATGACTCATCCAGTGCAGACTGCTGTAAAGATGCAATGGCGGATAGTAATTGGTCCATTTCGGTACATGTACGAGCACACAATCCAATCCCTGCATGGCACTATCCTCTCCTTGATTGTTCAGCCCCACCGTGCTGCCTGTCAGAGGAATTCAGCGAATGCCAACAAGGTGCGCGCAACAGTCCATTCTGGCGGCGACTGCAATTCTGAATTTCATGAGATCAACGCTATAGCAAAACAATACCGGCAGATGCGGCGAAGTGCGGATGAACGGGATGTCACCTGCTGATACAAATTTTACCGGTACGCATCACATCGGCGGGGTGTGGTGGCAATCGGAACAATTGGTTTCTCGCCAGGCGTCACCGATATCTTCCAGATGGTTGAAGGGGAGCGATTGCTGACTACCGGCATATTCGAGCTCGGCGGACGGCCCCTGCGCAGTGATCATATGGCAGAGATCGCAGGCTCTGGAGATCACGCGCCCCTCTTCACTGACATGCTGGTCGTCATGACAGCGGAAACACCCCGGGGTGGTGAGGTGGCCGATGTGATCCGGGTATGCGCTCCAGCGCACTTTCATGGCTGGAAAGATATTCAGGTTATAGGCCTGTTGTGCACCGCGGATGGAATGGGCCAGGCGCGTTTCATCAACGGATACTTCCGCGCGTATCTTCGATGCAATCTCCGCCATCGCCGTTTGCGGCGTTTCATATTCGATCATGACGGCTTCCACGGCGGCGCGTTTGATGCCCGGGAGGGAGGGATCGATATCGCCTGAAGCCATGGCGATGTTGATGAAGCGGTTCGGATCGCGATAGATGTGACTCGGCCGGTTGTGACAATCGATGCAGTCCATGATGCGGGGCTTGCCGGCCTGCAGCGCCGCGTCATCGCCGCCGGACATCATACTGGTATAAACCGTTTGTTTCTGTGTGCGCAGGTCCGTGAGAATGACCCTGGGGATCTCCAGGCGTTTCTCATCCGCGGCAAAGTAGGCTACCTGGATGTCCGGGTTGATATGCCAGTGGATGCCGGATTTTTGACCAAGGGCGGGATTGCCGCCGCCGGTATTCATCAACAGCTCCATTTCCCAGCGTGTGTTGCTGTCGTCGGGTAGATAATAGATTTCGCGGCGCTGCTGTTTGCCGTAAATTTTCTGCGGCCAATGACATGATTCGCAGGTTTCCCGCGCCGGGCGCAAATTGGCGATGGGTGTCGGGATGGGCCGCGGATAGTTGTTCATCAGGGTGGCATATACCTGATAGAGGCCGCTGAGTTTGGATTTTACATACCAGTTTGCGCCTGCGCCGACATGACAGGCCACACAGCTGACCCGGGCGTGGGCCGAGACCTGATACGCGGTGAATTCTGGCGCCATGACTTTGTGGCAGAGTTGACCACAAAAGGGGACCGACTCGGTGAAGTGAAACGCTTCGTAACTTCCCAGGGCGGACAGAAACAGGAAGACCAGAGTGCCGATGGAAAACAGGAGCGCCGCGGTGCGGTGCTGCGGCTGATTGAGATCCAGGACCGGAAATGCTTTCTCCCTCTTGCGCCCCTGCTTCTGTTCCTGGCGATGGCGCCGCCACATGCCCAGCGGAATCAGGAGAAGGCCGAGGATGATAAAAACGGGTATGACGATAAACAGGATGATTCCCGCATAGGCGCGCTCCATGCTCGATGCGGAGGCGATGACAAAAAGGAAAACAAACATGAACACGGCGATGAGAACGATCGCAGCGCCGCTGTAAGAGACCGGATTGTAGAATGAATCGGGGAGTCGTAATTTCATGCGGGATTCCGTTAAAAAAATGGTTGACGCCGGGGTGTGGCACGGCCCCGGCGTCAAACGATGTCATAGCAGTCACACGATTATTTCAGGAAAATCATTTTCCGGGTCAACGTTGCGCCATCGCTCTCGAGCCGGTAGAGATAAGTGGCGGCGCTGACGAGTTGCCCGCTGTCATCGCGGCCATCCCAGATCATCTGATGCGTGCCTGCGGAAAAGTTGCCGCTGGCCAGTGTGCGCACCAGTGCACCGCGGAGATCGTAGATCCGGATGTGGACGTTTTGCTGCTTCGGCAGGCCGAAATAGATGTGCGTGCTGGGATTGAACGGATTGGGATAGTTCTGTTCGAGCACGAAATCTTTCGGGATGCCCTGGCTGTTGCGCTCCTCCACCGAGGTGACGTTCAGGGAAATCGTCGAGAAATCACTGCGATTGCCGGAAAAGTCGAGGGCGGCGATTTTGTAGGTATAGGATTTCCCGCCGAACACGGTGGCATCGATAAACTGATTGGCCGTCACCTTGGCCAGCACACCGGCTGTGATGGGATCGAACAGGGCGTTCTCGCCGCGATAGATTTCGAAAACCTTGAAATCGGCATCGATCGGCGCAGCCCATTCGAGGTTGACACCCTGTGCGGTTTGCACCGCCCTCAGGCTCATCGGGGCCATGGGCGCGAGGTTGTCCACCGAATAGCCGCTGTCCGGCGCGGACTGGGTCCACCAGTAACTGAGATCTGTGTGCGCGGATACCACGAATACGGACCAGTGCATGCCCTCCACCGTGGAGGAATCAAACAGGGTTTCAACCACCCGGCTGTAGGTTGGCAGAGCCGCCGCGGGCACGGAGTCGACATAGTCCCAGAGGGCGTCTTCGACCATGACGCGGGTGCCCGGTACGATTTGAGCGGGCACTTTTTCCATGGTGCTGTAAACGGCGCCGCTGGCCTGCAACCGGGCGATGGTGACGGGATCATCGACACGGCGCCAGATGCGGTAATCCTTGATCGGCATGTCGCTGGGGCCATCGGCCGCAAAACGCGACCAGACGATGCGCACGCGTTTGCCCTGGTCTTTCGGAACGTCCTTGATCGATGCGATCGTGCCGGAGCCGATATCGCCGTATTTGAGTGAGGCGATGGAGCGGCGCAGCAGCGTCACGGCATAGGCGGTGTTGTGGATGCCGTGGCTGTTGTCCTCTTCAACCAGCATGTAATTGAAAGCGGCTTTCAGATAGAGCTTGCGTTTTTCGACTTCATAGGGATTGGTGATCCCGGTCCAGTCATAGTCGGCTTTGGTGAGCACAACGGCCGGGCCGGCCGGCGGCAAAAGATTGCCCAGTGCTTCCAGGAGTCCGTGCACTTCGTGGGTGGCACTCTCGATCGTGCCATTTTCATCATAATCAAATGCAGCAGGGATGTCGTCGAAGGAGGTGATCGCACCATGGCAGGGTTGACAGGCGGCGATGTTTTCCACGCCGGCGGCGTCCACCATGGCAAAAGTATGTTCGCCGATGAGGCCGTGACCGGATTTACCTTTGTCAGGGCTGGCTGCCATGTGGCAGGTCACGCAGGCGTCTGCGGTGGTTTTGCTATGGCCGGATTTGCCAACGGGAATGCCGTACTCAACGCCGTTGCTGCCGTCGATCATATCCGCCTGAGCCGAGTAGTGGGGCCCGAAATGCGCAGAGATGTTGGCGGGATTGCTGGAATAGGATTCGGCATCGCGGCGGCCGTGATGGCACTGCATGCAGAGCTTGCCTTTGCCGCCGTACGTCACCACATTGCCGCTGGCGAGCGTGACGTCATCGAGGATGCGCACCTGGCCGGGCAGACCGGCGTTGTGCGGATCATGGCACACCGCGCAGGAGATAACCCCAAAACCACGGATGGGACGGTTGTCAAAGGCCACCGGATCGATGCTTCTGACGAATCCCCAACCCGAATGGCAGACGTCGCAGCCGGCGCGCGAAGCCGGGTTGGCATTCTCCACCGCATGACCCGAATTTTTCCACTGGGTGTTCTTGATGTGATAATGGCCGTCTTCGTGGCACTTGGCACAGACCCCCTCTTCCAGACTCATGTCAATGCCATCGCGGCGGCCGACGTGCAGGCTGCCGGGACCATGACAGTTTTCACACTGGATGTTGGCCAGATGAGCCAGCCGCGGTTGATTGGCAACCATATTGGCGAAATTGCCGGGTTGCAGCACCGCCGGGAAGACCCAGCCAAGATCTGCAGCGACATCATCCCAGCCGTCATTGACCGCGGTCACCGCGGTGTTGTAGCCGACGACATGGCAGGAGACACAATAACTGGCGAAATGTCCACTGGGATTGTTGTCCATGTGGTCGATAAAGGCCTGACCATGGCCGGTCTTGGCCCATTGCGTGGTATTGACAAAGTGGCAGTAGCCGCACTGCCCTTTGGCGACATCGATGGGCAGTCCCCATTGATTGCCGACGCCCACCCATTTGGCGCTCACGACCTTGATGGTGGTTTCGGCGCTTCCTTCGGAGGTGGTGATGCCAAGCTTCACTTCAAATTGTCCGGTGACATCGGGTATGAGGCGCACGGTATCCAGGGAGGTATTGCTCAACACCGCTTTGGAACCTGGCGGTTTGGTCAGCGTCCACACATAAGCGGTGATAGCCTGGTTGGCGGATTCTCTGCCTTGCAGAAAAATGGTTTCGCCCAAACCGACGACTTTCAAGCCCGTTGACTGCGGCATGGAAGTGCCGGCAACCTCATAAGGGCTGTGAGCAAGAACTTTGATCACAGGAACAGGCGCGGCCGCCGTGACCAAACCAGCTGCCAGGAGTGTGATGATGAGAAGGAGAAGAATGCTGATTACATTACGATTCATGGGAGCCTCCAATTAATAAAGCGCGGTTGATTTGGAATTACAGTACGCTTCCAGCCTGCAGGATACCTCCTTTGCGTAGGATGTCCAATGAAAAATTATTTCAAGAATACGAAAAAAAATAACATAAAAGATTAAAAATGATTTAGTTACATTGAAATATATTTTCGGCATCAATAGGATGCAACAACTTTAAAATATTTTTTTCAGTCAAGCCCTGAAATGCCGCATTTTATGGCAGTCGGCGCGTGACTCCTTTCGTCCGTACGATATAAAAAAATAAAAAAATGCTTGCATTTCCTTCGCCATCTGCGTATTATAGTGCTGTGAGGAACACCACTTGCCCGATATTCCTGGATTCCATTTATCATTGTTCTTAGATTGTTTTCTGCTATTCATCACCGGTTCAGTGCTGGCGGTTTAGCCGCAGCCTGCCGGGAATCGGTTTTCGTAGCGGGCAAGCGTTTGCTCAGAATTCTCGATGCACGCATGCCTGGAAGTGAAGCGGATTTTAACCCTATAACGTCAGGAGGCTACCATGAATCGTCGTTTGCGCGGCGCCGGGTTGGTGGGGATTGTGCTTTTACTTTTGCTGGCCCTGATCATTGGCTGTGGGGAGAAACAGACTGCCCCGACCTCTCCGCAGCCTTCCGCAAAAGCGGAAGAATGGACGCTTGACAATCCGTTGTTCAAGCCGGCCATCGCGGTACAGGAACAGAACACACCCTATTTAATGAAGAACGCCGAAGTTGTGGGTACGGCCGTGACGCTGACGGAGGACGGGCAGCCCGCCATTCTGGTGCTCGTCAAAACGGGCGCCTTGCAGAGAGGTCCCGGTGGCATTCCCTTGACTCTGGAAAACCTGCCTGTAATCGTTGAGGTGACCGGCGAAATCCGCCCCATGAAGACAACGACACCGACCATCGATCATAAGGCCAAACAGACACCGCCGATCCAGCTTGGCACTTCGGGAGGCTGGCGTTATGACCTGGCCAATGGTTATTGCTGCGGCGGCACACTGGGTTCAATGATTCAAAAGGGCGGCAGCAAATACATCCTCAGCAACTATCACGTCCTCGAGGCGGACATTGTCTCGGGCGGCAACAATCGCGTTGCGACAACGGGTGATCCTGTCGTCCAGCCGGGATTGATCGATATCGGCTGTGTCGCCAGCAATGGTCAGGATGTCGCGACACTGGAAGTATACCACAGCCTTCCCAATAACAACGTCGATGCCGCCATCGCCAAGATCATCACCGGGATGGTTGATGCGAACGGTGCGATTCTGGAAATCGGCACCCTGAGTGCCAGCACGGTCGCTGCCGCGGTCAATCAAGCCGTGAAAAAGAGCGGCCGCACCACCGGGTTGACGCGCAGCAAGGTGAGCGGCCTCAACGCGACGGTCTCGGTGGCCTACGATAACGAATGCGCCGGCAGCGCAGCCTTCACCAAGACCTTCACCGGCCAGATCATCATCACCAACAGAGCGAGCAAGTTTCTCAATTCGGGTGATTCCGGTTCATTGATGGTGGAAGATATCTCCACCAATCCACGCGCCGTGGGTCTGTTGTTCGCGGGTGGAAGCAGCACTGCGGTGGCCAACCCCATCGACCAGGTGCTCTCCTTCTTTGGGGCTACCATGGTGGGTAACTGATAGCGCTTGTGTCTGAACAGAAAAGCCCGGCGATCAGATTTCGTTCGCCGGGCTTTTTTTATTTTCCGTGCGCACTCTTCTTTTCTGCAGAAAGAGGGACAGGGAGGCGCCGGTGGCCACCCCTGCAAAAAACAGCGTCAAAAGCGGTGCGGCCGTCGCGACCTTGCCCAGCAGGGTATAGCCGCTGATGATTCCAGCCATGGCAATGAGGATCATGCTCGCCAATGCCCATCTTTCATTTCGTGTCATGGATTTGTCTCCTCTGCTGGCGTCAAGCCTCAATGATTCGCCGCCCGGGATGCCGGGCGATGCGGCGCAAGCAAACTTCAAAACGCCGCAAATCTGTGTTTTTTATTTTGGACTGAAAAATCAGATTATGGATCGAAGCAAACCTCCAACCGATTCGCCGCCGCCGTTTCTGCGTTGACACCGGTTCCTGACTGAATCAGGTCAGAACAAATCCTGCAGTTTTTTTCGCGCTGCCAGATTGATCTCTTCCGCCCAGAGATCGGCGGCATTGCGATCGTCGCTGAGAATCTCGACATCCGCGGTTTCAGGGAAGAAGCGGTTGTCCCAGGCGTGATTGCGCTGCACCACCACCCAGTGCATATAGTCGTCCATGATGACATCGAGCGGATTTCCCAGCCAATCCTCCGGAAATTCCAGGGGCCGGTTGGACGCCAGGATGATGACATTGCCGAGCGTATTGGGCGGTTCGTGACAGGGCAGCGCCGTGACGTCGCTGAAGACGCTGTGCAGGGTTTTGCACAGGCTCCTTACCAGATCATGGTGCCATCCCACGGATTCCACATTCATGGCAAAGACGCCGTCCGGGGTCAGTCTGGTTTGCACCAGCTGAAAGACTTCGCAGGTGGTCAAATGCAGGGGAATGGAGCTGCTGCCAAAGGCATCGAGGATGATGACCTGATATCTTTGGTCGTTGCGGTTCAGAAATTGCCGGCCATCCATTTCATGAATCACGGCTTCATGGGGTGCGAGTCCGAAATAGTCTTGCGCCATGCGTACCACCACCGGATCGATCTCGACCGTATCGACGCGCCAGGCTTCCGCCGCCCAGATTTTGGCCACGCTGCCCCCGCCCAAACCGATGAGCAGCATCTCCCCGGTCTGATCGAAAAACAGGCGCACAATATCCAGTACCACGGCATAGCGCATTTGCGTTTTGTAATCCGGCAGGGCTGCCGCGGTATGAATGGCGCCGTCGATGAGGAGATAACGGCTCCCGTCGTCGTCGAGAATGGATATGTCACCATAGGGACTGTGCTGGAAATGAACGATGCGTTCGTCGCCCGGGGCTTCGGGGATGAGCGCACCGAGCGGCAGCAGCAGAAACAGGAGCAGCACAGCGCGTTTCGTCCGGCGCCGTTGGCTGAGCAGGGTGATGAGGGCGGTGAGGAGGAGCAGGAAACCGATGCTCCAGGTGAGACGATTGACGCCAAAGTGCGGTATCAGCCAGAATCCGGTGATCAGGGCAGCGGCGACACTGGCCAGGGTCGAGGTGGCGGAGAGCGCGCCCGCCGTACGCCCCAATTGTTCCATCTGCCGTGTTTGCAGTTTCAGTGCGTAGGGACTCACCATCCCCAGCAGTGTGAGGGCCGGCGAGAACAGGGTGAAGGCGCCGGTCAGCAGCGCGGCGCGGAGTCCGAGCGGCTGCAGCAGCACCAGAAGTGGAGTTTTGGCGAGCGGTATCAGCAGCAGCCAGATGCCGGCACCGGCCAGGAGCAGTGCGAGCCGCTGCAGGGTTGCGCCGCGATCCGCCCAGCGGCCGCCCCAGTAATAACCGAGGCTCAGAGAGAGCAGGGTGACGGTGATGAGGGCCGACCAGAGATAGAGGGTCACGCCATAGAAGGGCCCTAGGATGCGCGTGCCGAGGATTTCAATGGCGAGCACACTGGCGCCCGCCGCCGCCACGATGAAGTAGATGGTCGTCCGGTGCATGCGGTTTTCCGGGTTAGTGGTTCCATATAAAATTTTTATCCGGATTGTTGGCATGGCATCCGGTTTCACACGTGGCCGTCGCCGGATTCCATTGCCACAGGCTGCTGACCTCGGCATGGCCCGGGGTGTTGTCATCATAGACATGACCCGGGGCCGCAAAGGTGGCTGGCACGAGGTGGCAGAGGAGGCAGGTATATTTCTTGTCCGCCACATGGAATTGATGCCGTCCGACACCCATCGCGGTCATGACCGTGTTTCCCTGTGTGTCTTTGGGCGGGTGAATCATGGGCGTGTTGCCATGACAGAGTGTGCACGATTCCGGCCCCTGTGGCGTCGTATGACAGGCATGGCAGGAACTGCCTGAGGTGCCGCCAGCGTAATCACTGCCGTGACAGGCCTGGCAACGTCGCAGGTCATGACGGCGGGCGCGCAAATAGGATATGTGCGTATCGCCTTCACCCACTGTACGCCATGTCGAGGGGTGCGGATAGGCGTCGTGGCATGGATAGCAGGAGCGCCCGCTGCTGCCGCCTTGGTAATCCGCGCCGTGACACGCGGTGCAGCTGATCATCTCATACCCTTTGCCCTTGAGATAGGAGCCATGAAATTGGCTGCTGCTGGCATCTGATTGAAAGCCGCTGCTGTGGGGATAGTCCTGATGGCAGGCGTTGCAGGCCTGTTTGCCGTCGCCGCCCTGCAAATGATCGCCATGGCAGGCCTGGCATTCCTCGAGCCTGAACTGGCGGCTCTTGAGCCAGGCGCCGTGATAATCGGGCGTATCTTCGAGCAGCCAATCCTTATTGTGCGGGTAGGAGGCGTGACAGGCGGTGCAGGGCGCTTTGCCCGGACCGCCCTGGAATTGATCGCCATGACAGGGTTTGCAACTGCTCAAATCCCAATTGACGCTTTTTGCGAAGGCGCCGTGGAATTGGGCATCGCCTGTTTTATTCCAGTTGGCATCGTGGGGATAGAGCGCATGACATTGGGTGCAGGGCGTCTTACCCGGACCACCAGCGAGATTCGCACCATGGCAAGTCTGGCACTGGGTGGTTGAATAATTTACACGGCCGAGATAACCGCCATGAAATTGCGCGCTTCCGCTTTGCAGCCACCCCGATTTATGAGGGTAGGAAGTATGGCATTTGAAACAGGATACTTCGGAAGTGCCGCCGCTGTAGTCGTCGCCATGACAGCTGGCGCAGGCGACCGATCCGGCGGCGAGCACTTTGTCGCCATGGTTCACTTTACCCGATGTCTGAACCCACCCCTGTGGATGTGTGAGATTGGGTTGTGGTGTCTGATCTTGCGAACAGCCGACAAGAAAGAGAATTCCCAAACCCAATAGCACTTGAGGCACTATGCCATTTTTCATGGAATATCCTTTTTACAGAGACTGCATGAAAAGTTGATTCACCGGGCCGGGTGACACTGGACACAAATCGGCTGCGATTGCTCCTGGCTGTGGCACACCAGACAGCCGTCGAGATCGGCGCGGGCAGCGCGGACGTGCGTGCCGCCGGTGCGCGGATTGGACCAGCCCGCGCTGTTGTGGGTGCGCGGGATGACCATCTGCTCGCGGTGGCAGGTGATGCAATACTGTTCATCCTCATGACAGGTCTGGCACTGCTGCTTGTTGCCACGGGCCATGATGCCATGATTATTGATAAAATTCAGGGGGTGTGCCTTGCGGTCCAGATTGTCCCGCTTGTGACAGGAGAGGCACTGGTTGTCGGTGTGACACATTTTGCATTCGTGGGCCGCATTCTGCTGATGGACGCCGTGGGTTTTGCTCCAGTCGAGGCGATGGTCGGCCGGCGTCAGGTTTTCGCCGCGGTTGTGGCAGTCGTAGCAATAATCGGGTTTTTCCTGATCCTGATGGCAACCGGAACAGGCGGGCATTTTGGGCAGATGCTCACCCTGCACGCTTTCGCTGCGGGCGATGCCCTCATGACACGTCTCACAGTTCATTTTTGGGGAGATGTGTTTGGCATGCGGGAATTTGGCGATATAGGTTTTCACTCTCGACAGGGTCAGGGCATTGTCGACATCGCCATGGCAGAGAGAACACTCGGCTTCGGAATCGTGACAATTGAAGCAGCTCTCCTTGGCCGGCAGCAAGTCATCATCCGCGGCAGCACTGGTCGAAGCGGCTTCATGGCAATCGCTGCAGCCGGCGCCGACGCTCTCGGCGTGGAGTCTGTGGGAGAATTTCAATTCAACGGTCTGTGCCTGCACCATGGAAAGGGACAGGACGAATAGAGCCATGACGAGTCGTATTGAATGGTTTTTCATAGCGTCCTCTCCAGTTACCAGCGCCAGGTGATATGATTTAAAAAGCGTGAATCCTGTTTCTTGTAACGGTTGGTCAGCCATTGGTACTCGGCGACGAACTGCCACTTGCGGTTCAGGCTGTAGGTGAGTCGTGCTGCATTGGCCAGCTGATCGTCATATTCATAGACCGTTTCGGTGCGGTATTTGGAATAGTCGACGTACAGGGAAGCGACCAGTTCACGCCAGACGGGATAGCCATAGTTGAAAAAGGCGCCGATTTGATCACCGCTGTAGCCCGATTCGTAGAGCATGCCGATGGCACCGTAATCATTCTGCAGGGAGAGCAGGAGGCGGTCGGCGCTCTCGGCATCGAACATCAGATGCTGATACTGCGCTTCCAGTCCGAGTTTGGCCATGAACTGCCAGTCCACCCCGGCGCGCAGCTGCTGATAGGAATTGACCGAAAAAATGGTGAAATAGGAATTGGCATAGACCTGGGGATGTTGCTGTTTGTATTCGACAAAAGTCGCGAGTTCCCTGTTCCAGGCGCGCCGCAGGTTGAGCAGGAGGCGATGCATGCGTTCATTCTTGAGATCGTAATGACTCTGCAAACGCAGATTCACCCAGGGGATGAGCTGGGTGGTAATATTGGCGCCGGCGATCTGCCAGTAGGCATCGGATTCATTGCTGCGTTGCAGGAAAAAGAGCTGCCAGTTGCTTTTGGCCAGTTTTTTCGCCTGCAGCATGCCGCCGAGGACAAAGCTGTCCTCCAGTCTCTGCATTTCGAAAGTGCGTGAGGGTGTGCTTTTCGCCCCGCCATAGAGCTGCACCGACCAGCGCGGTGTGATGGTGATCTGTGCATTCAGGCCATCCAGGGCCCCCAAGGGTGTCCCGGGATGGAGAAATTGCCTGCCCAGCGTCACATGGAGATGGTTATTAAAGAGCTGTTTGAATTCAAGGTTCAGCGCATAGGCTCTGAAGCGCAGATCATTGTCGAGAACCTGATTGACATCTGAGAGAGCATGCAGGTTGGCGTTCAAGCCGATTTTTTTGCAGGGCGAGAGTGCATTGAAGTGCACTAACTGGTGGATCCGGGTGTGCGCCTTGTCACTTTCAAAGGCGTAAATGGAATTACGCACCTGGCCATGGAAAGTGATGCCCTGGGCCAGCAGGTGTGTCGACCAGATCAACAGACTGGGCAACAGGAACAGCGCTCGTCTTTTCATGGTTCCTCGCTGGGTAGGTTGGATTCAATAAAGCGGTCATTTGTTTCGATTTTACGAAATAACAAGATATTACGCCTGTTTGTTCATGCTGAAACATAATCACTGCATTAAAAAAAAGCAAGTGATTTGTGCTGTTATTTTGCCGGTTGCATGTGAATTGCCGATTATAGGTGGCGTATGGTGGAAAATAAGGGCTTGCATTTGCACAACGGGTTTAATAAATTGCAAAGATTACCACTTCAGCCGTACATCCTCAGAGGAATCTCATATGACTATGACGGAACATGCAGATAAGAAACGCGTAGCGCTTCATCATCAGATTTTTATCGGATTGTCCATGGGCGTGGTGGCGGGACTGATCGCCAATGCTGCATGGGGAGAGGCGGCGGGTCTGGATTGGTTGATCCGTAATGTGACGACGCCCATCGGGCAGGTTTTTTTACGCATCATCTTCATGGCGGTCATTCCACTGGTTTTTTCCGCATTGGCCCTGGGGGTGGCAGAACTGGGCGATGTGCGCCAATTGGGCCGCATCGGTGGTCGGACTTTCGCCTATACCCTGGTGGTGACGATGATTTCGGTGGCCATCGGTTTGATATTGGTGAATTGGGTCAAGCCCGGTGTGGGTCTTTCAGAAGCGGAACGGCAGCTCCTGACCGGTTCGCTCACCAGCAGCACAGTGAACAAGGCCCTACAGAGTGCCGCAGAATCGAAAACCATCGTGCAGACGCTCCTGGATCTCATCCCCAAGAACCCTCTGGCAGATGCCGTGGGGGCCTTTGACGAGAACCATCGCGGCGGCGGTATCCTGGCGGTGATGGTTTTTTCGTTGTTTGTCGGCCTGGCGCTGGCGCTGGTGCGCTCGGAGCGCACCGAGACGTTCGAACGTTTTCTGCAGGGGCTCTATGATGTCGTCATGAAGATCATCCAGATGGGCATGCGACTGGCGCCGGTGGGGGTGGCCTGTCTTGTTTTCGGCGTGGTCGCACGGCTGGGGCTGGATGTCGTCTATATTCTCGGCAAATATGTGCTGCTGGTTCTCTTTGGATTGTGTCTGCAAATGTTCGGTGTCTATTCTTTGGTGTTGAAATATGCCGTGCGGGTGAGTCCGTGGCGCTTTTTTGTGGCGATCCGCGAAGTGATATTGACGGCCTTTTCCACCAGTTCCAGCAATGTGACGCTGCCGACGGCCCTGGCCGTCTCGGAACACAATCTCGGCATTCCCCGGCGCATCAGCAATTTCGTCCTCACACTCGGCTCCACGGCCAACCAGAATGGCACCGCCCTCTATGAGGGCGTCACCG
Source organism: bacterium UBA2214 (assembly GCA_002327255.1). Taxonomy (GTDB): domain Bacteria; phylum Zhuqueibacterota; class Zhuqueibacteria; order Residuimicrobiales; family Residuimicrobiaceae; genus UBA2214. Next base: position 24,388 of record DCUM01000220.1, read on the forward strand.
TACTCTTTTTGGCGCAATTTTTCGGAGTCGATCTCACGCTGACGCAACAATTCACGGTGGTGCTGGCTTCGGTCCTGGCGGGCATCGGCACGGCGGGTGTGCCGGGCGGGTCGCTGCCGGTGATCGTGCTGGTGCTGCAGTCGGTGGGCGTCCCCGGCGAGGGCATCGGCATCATCCTTGGCGTCGACCGCATCCTCGATATGTCGCGCACGGTGCTGAACGTCACGGGCGATATCACCGCAGCGATGTATGTGGCCAAGAAGGAAGGCTACAGCTTTGACATCAAATAAGCGTGGCGTCCGTTTGCCGGGAAAATGAGCGCAGCGGCGCGCCATAAACGTGTTTGTGAAGATGAAACCCGTTCGTCCGGCACGCTTCACGGTGTGCGTTCAAAGAGGGCGACCCAGTTTTCCGTTGCCGCGGGCCACTTGAGCGCAGGTTCCTCATAGAATATCGATTTTTCCATTTCCAGTTCGACCAATCCCACCAACCGGCTTTTGCCATCCTGCAGGTAACCATCCAGCCATCTGAAGATTTCCTGATGCGATTCCTTGTCAACCAGCCACGAAGTCGATACATTGACGACAATCATATACCTTGGCTTTGCCGCTTCGATATCCTTGATGAAATGCTCCTGCATGCTGAGCGCATAGGGATGTTTCTCCATCAACGGGTACATGTAGATATAGCCGCTCGCCGAGCGCCTGTGGGCGTAGAAAAAAATCTGCGGTTCGGAACCGGCGATGGCGATGCGTTCATCCGGCCGGGTGTTTTTTTGGATGAATTCGGCAATTCTTTCCGACTCGTAAAACGGATTGAGCCAATAGGTGGAGCGGCATACCTGAAAAATATTCATGTGAAACAGATAATCCCGTTCAATATGAATATTCTGCGACACACCGAGGAGGATCAATGCGGCGGGGAGTCCATGGTGGAGCAGCTTGTTATCGATCCGCGAGGCATAGTGGCCGGCAAGATGAACGGCGGCACCTGCGGAGAGGGCCGCCCAGGGCAGCAACAGCACAAAATAGTGCGGACGGAAATAGAAACCGGGTATGATGGAGACGATGGAGAAAAGGGCGAACAAGCCCAGAAATACGCGGTGCTTCACTGAGAGAGGTCTGCTGAAAAGGGCAATGCATCCTGCCGCGGTCAAAAGCCATAAAAGCGGCGCCGAGGCCAGGATGGGTTTGAAACTGCACATGAACTGGAATGGGATGGCCTCTGCCGGTATCTGGGCGATATACCTGGCGGCATACTGGAAGGTCCAGAAAAGAAAGGCCTCAAACACGCCTTGCCACAGCAGTATCCCCGCGAGGAGGAGGAAAACCAGACAGAGTCCTGCCGCCAGTGCCGCCAGCCGGGTCATGAGTGCCTGCCATGGGAGCGGCCGTTTGCTCAATGCGTCGTAAAGCACATAAAGGACGGCGAATGCGGTGAATGCTGCGCCGTGCTGTTTCATGGTGATGGCGAGTCCGAGGAGGAAACCCGCCGTGAAGAACATGCCCCAGTTCCGATTCTCGAGCGCCTTGTGCAGGATTAAAAGGCCGGCGAGGGCCAAAACCATCACAAAATGGGTCGCATGCGCATGGATGCCCATCACCGACTGACTGAGGGAGAGCGCGGCAAAGGCTGCCGCCGCAGTCAATGCGCCGGCCTGGTTGAGGATCCGCGTGCCCAGTAAATAGATGAGGAGGATGGTGACCAGATTGGTCAGAAGCAAGGCAAAATGGATCGCTTGATGCGTGGCGCCAAAAAGCGTCAGGAACAGGGCATAGAGCGCATAGATCCCGGGAAATTTCATGTTGTAAACTTCCTGGTACGGTGGCACGCCTTGCTGGATCAGTTGCCCCGCATAGGCATATTCGCCCTCATCCCTTTCGAATGGCACCTCGAGGAGATGGAAGCGGAATAGTCCGGTGACCACCATGATCAGGAGCAGGATGACGTATGGTATCTGTTCACGGCGGAATCTTTGTGCTCTTTGTGTCCTTTTGGTCATGGATTCAATTTTCCCGATGGCCCGTTTTTGATGGTTTTTTATTTTGGCGCTACAAATCCAAGGGTAGTTGCCTGTTGCCTGTCGGACATCCCTTCTTCGTTGCGCCCCAACGCCTCTTTGATCCGGCCGCGATAATGAAAGGCTTTGCCAAAGTCCGGTTTATGGCGGATGGCCTGATCATAGCATTCCAGGGCGGAGGGCAGCTCGCCGGTCAAATGAAAGACAAATCCCAGGCTGAAATGCGCCTCGGCAAAACCGGGGTTCAACTGTAGTGTGGCGCGAAAATCCTCTTTCGCCTTTTCCATGTCGCGCAGATTGAAATGGGCGAGACCGCGGTTGTAGTAAATATTCGCATCGCGGGGATTGATCTGCAGTCCCTGGTCATATTCGACAATGGCGCCGGGAATGTCCCCCAGGCGTTTTCGGATGACGCCGCGCGACATCCATACTATGGAATGCTGGGGTTCGAGGCGGATGACGCTATCGAGATCCGCCATGGCAGTCTGCCATTCCCCCAATTCCATTCTGGCTTGAGCGCGCTCATAATAATAGACGGCTACACGCGGATTCAGGGCGATGGCCCGCTCCATCTCCTCCACGGCGCCGCGAAAATCCCCGAGTGCCGCTTTGGCCTTGGCCAGATTGTAATGCGGAGAGGGATAATTGGGCATGATCTGCAAGGCGCGCTGGTAATCTGCCATGGCCGCCTGCAGATCGCCTGCTGCCTGATGGGCTGTTCCCCGGTTGTTATAGCCAAAGAAAACGTGCGGATATTTTCCCAGCACATCGTTCCAAAGCGAAAGACTGTTCTGCCAGACGGCGCTGCGTTGTATGGTCAGGGCGGCGCATATCAGGACGACGACTGCAATGGCAGCCCTGGCCATGCGTTCCCACCTGACGCCAGCCGTGCGCACGCGATCGTAGAGCAGACCGATGAGCCAGAAAATGCCGATCGATGGAAGGTAGACATAGCGGTCGGCCATCATCGCCGCACCGACCGGGATAAGCTGCAAGACCAGGAAAATATTGATGCTGTAAAAGGCGACGCCGAAAAAGGCCCGGCGACTGCGCTGGCGCAGTTTGAAAAACAGCCCCATCAACAGGATGACCAGAACAGGATAAATCCAGAAGTGCACCGGCATGTTGTCTCCCGTCAAATCGGGATAGGGATAAATGGCGGAAAGGTTCATGGGCAGCAGCAGCTTCCACAGGTACTGGACATAGCCGTGGCTGGCAAAGGCGATGCGCTGGAGAAAATCATATTCCCCGCTGTAGTGGGTGGCGCCCTGGGCCTGCTGCGCAAGGAGCGCAATGACGCCAAAAATCAGCGCCAGCGCGAAGAAGGGCCATTTTTCGCGCCAGATTCTTTTGTCCTGGAGATTTCTGCCAAAGTAATAGTCGACGGCCAACAGGGTCGGCACGAGAGCAACAGCGGTCGCCTTGGAGAGCAGGGAGAGAAAGAACAGCAGCAGGGCATATCTGTAGGCGCGGACGTCCTCCTGCTGCACATATTTTACATACATGATCAGGGAAGATAGAAAGAACAGGGCATAGAGAACGTTTTTTCGCTCGGAAATCCACGCGACCGATTCGACCTGGAGGGGATGAACCCCGAAAAACAGGGCCGTGATCAGCGCGATATCCTTCCGGGCGGTCAGCCCATGGATCAGGCCGAATACCAGCAGGGCGTTCAGCACATGCAGAAAAAGATTGGTGAACAGATAGGGTTTTGGCTGCAGGCCACCGATTTGATAATCGATCGCCAGTGTGAGCAGCGTCATCGGATGATAATTGCCCATCATCTGTTCGGTGAAGAGGTGTTTCAGATTGGCGGGCGAAAAACTGGTGATGTGCGCGTTGTTGAGAATGTAGACATCATCATCCCAGTTGAGAAAATCATGCTCGAGAATGCGTGCATAGCTCAACAGGACGACAACCGCGATGAGCACAAGACAATGCCAGGTTTTGACAGCGTTCATGAGTGCGCCTTTGCGAGATGTATTGGGTCTGTATCTTTGGACCGGCCATTTTGCTGGTCTGATTTTACAAATTCCATGCCAAATATTCAGAAACAAAGTGCAGGGCATGGTAAATAAAATATATAAAAAATAATATCTTAGGCAAGGTATAAAATCACCATCGCGCAATGCGTCCGGAGCGGGGATGCAGTTGTGGTGGAGAAGGGACATCCTCGTGATCGGAGTGTCCCCTGAGAGCACGGCAATGGCCGCTGCTGGCCGTGCAGGATCTTCATATTCTCAGCATGCATGTGCCGCTGATGCAAAATATCCTGCGGATTTCACCGGTGTCGCTCGCCGAATGGAGCGCGATTCTCGCGACCGCGGTGCCCATGGTGATCGGCATGGAGGTTTTTAAAGGATATACGGGCGTATTCAGCGCAGAGGTGTGAAAATGGCGTAAAGCCGGGGGAGCGGTGCCGGGCGTGAACGCGCGCCGGCGCATGCGCCGGAAATCAGGGGTGGTGATGCGCTGCCAGGCCAGCCGAGCCGTTGTCGGCTCATCCCGGGAGCCTCTTTTTCCCGCCTTGATGGCGCTTTTTCCACGTCCCCGCCTTGAACCAGAGTGCGATGGCGATGCCTTTGAGGCCTGTAGTCGAAGAGATCGCCCACCAGATGCCCGTACTCCCCAGCCCCAGGGATTCCGCCAGCCACGCCGCCAGTGGAATGCGCAGCCACGTCAGCGGCACCGTCACCAGCATCGGCGGCAGGGTGTGTCCGGCACCGCTGAAAGCCCCCTCAAGGACCAGCTCAAAGCCGAGAAAGATTTCAAACAGGGCGATGATGCGCAGATAGGCGCGGCCTTCGGCGACGACGCGCGGATCGTCGATAAAAAAACGGATCATCGGTTCTGCGGCCACGAAGTAAAAGAGCGAAAAGAGGCCGAGCAGAACAGAGGCGTACCCCAGCGCCGTCCAGGCGCTCTTTTCGGCGCGGCGTAAATTTCCGGCGCCGATGTTCTGTCCCACCAGCGTCGATGCCGCCACCGCAAAGCCGACGCCGGTGAAATAGGCCAACCCTTCGATGCGGTGCCCCAGTCCCAGCGCCGCCAGCGGTTCGGGTCCGTAGCGGGTGATGACGCGGGTGAGGAAGAGGTAGGTGATGCTGAACATGGCCCCGCTGACGGCCACCGGCGCGCCGATGCGCGCGATTTCCTTAAGCACATGACGCTGCTGCTTTCGCCAGAAGGAGAGACGCACCCGAATCGACAGGCCGCGGCGGCTCAATACGACGAGGCAGAGCACCAGTACGATGGCATGGGCCAGCACGGTGGCCAACGCCGCACCGGCGGCTTCGAGCCGCGGCAGGGGACCGATGCCGAAGATGAAGAGGGGGTCGAGCAGGGCATTGAGCAGCAGGGCGCTGCTCATGATTTTCAGTGGCGTGCGCGTGTCGCCCATGCCGCGAAACACCGCCTCCGCGGCGCGCGCCGCAAAGAGCAGGGCCAGGCCGATGTTCATGATGCGCAGATAGTCGTGTCCCGCCTGGAACGCCTCCCCGGCAAGCCCCATTTTTATCAGCAGGGGGCGCTGCAGCAACAGCGTGGCGCCCCCTGCGCTCAAACCGAGAAAGATCGACAGCAGCAAACCCTGTCCGCCCGTGTAGCGGGCCAAGCGCAGGCGGTGGCCGCCGACTTGACGCGCCACCAGCGCGGCGACACCGGTACTCGCCAGGGTCCCCACGCCTTCCAGCGCCCAGTAGACGAAGGAGGCCGCGCTGACGCCGGCCATGGATGCCGCGCCGAGGCGGCCGATCCACCAGGCGTCGACAATGTTGAAAATCATGATGGAGAGCAGGGAGAGGATCGCGGGGATGGCGATCTTGAGAATGGCGCGGCCGGTGGGCATGGCCAGCAACCCCGCCGGAGCGATGGCATCCATGGCGGTCAGTGTGCTCTCGGATGTGGCTGGATATTCGCCGCCATAGAGCGGCGCGGGTGTCTCCCGGGATTCGATCATAGGCGCTGTCAGAAAAACCTTGTCGTGTCGTTTTTGTCTGTGTATATTAAAAATAGAACTATTTTCCCGGATTCGCAAATAACTTTTCCATCCCGAGAAGGGCTCATGATATTTCCCGAATATACCCTGGCCGATCTGACGCATCCCATCACCGCGGGCATGCCGGTCTGGCCCGGCGATCCCGCTGTGGTGATAGAGCCGCTGGCCCGTCACGCACGAGACGGCTATAACCTCAACCGCCTCTGTATGGGCGAGCACAGCGGCACCCACGCCGGCGCACCGCGCCATTTCCTCGAGGCAGGAGCGGCGAGCACCGCCATTCCCCCTGAGCAACTGGTTCTGCCCGGCATCAAGATCAGCCATACCGCCGCACGGGACAGCCTGCTGGGTCTTGCGGAGATCAGAGACTGGGAAGCGCGCAAGGGGCGGGTGCCTGCCGGGCATGCCGTCCTGATCGAAACCCGATGGGACCGTTTCTGGGACGACGCCGCGGCTTATCTGGGCCGGGATGAAGCGGGGCATCTGCACTTTCCGGGTCTGTCCGTGCCGGCCGCGCGCTATCTGATTTGCGAACGCGAGGTGCGCGTCATCGGCATCGACAGCGCCGGAGTGGACGGCGGCAGGGCGGCTGATTACCCCGTCGACATCTTGCTGGCGCAGCATGGCGGAATTCATGTGGAGAATCTGCGCGGATTGGCGGCGCTGCCGGAGAGCGGATTTTTTCTTTTCATCGGACTGCTGCCCATTGAGGCGGGCACCGGCTCACCGGCGCGCGTGCTGGCGCTGATGCCCCCGATATAATCGGGCTGTTCAGCTATCAGCGGCCTTCGCACCCCGGCAAACGCACGCAGAGGGGGCCGCTGCTGTTCTGCGCGCGCGGAGGCGCAAAGGAGAACCTCATCTGGCTTTACGATCGGATAGGTGCATGTTCATCCTTCGCTGCGTGACTGCGTGAAACCAGATCGCCCCCGGATTTGGCCGCGGTTTTTGTGGCACCTCCGGGAGTCCTGGATTAATCAAAACAGCCCAAAGGTTAACCCCGGGGTCGCACAAAACGCGACGCCCGGCGTTAGCAGGGCTTTTTCACACAGGCTCTGCGCTCGGGCTGAATTACGCGGGTCTGCTGATGGCACTCGCCGGTTCGCTCGCGCCAGCGCTCGCGAATATCCGATACGCTCTATTACAAAAAAAGCCGGGTTTGCACGCGCAGGCCCGGCTTTTTTTTCGTCAAGCGTGTTTCTCAAGTAAGCCGGTATTGTTTCAACGTTTGCGCGCTTTCGGTGATGACGACCTTGCAGAAACCGGTCACCGGCACCGCCAGCAGCATGCCGATGATGCCAAAGAGATGGCCGCCGATGACGATGGTGACCAGAACCAGCGCGGGATGAAGATGCACACTCGTGGAAACGGCCATGGGCTGAATGACCAGGTCATCGATGAGTTTGAGGCCCAGGAAGACCAGAACGACATGCCCTGCACGCGACACATCCCCCGATTCCATCACCGCCGCGATGACCGCGGGCAAGCCACCCGCAATCGGTCCCACATAGGGGATGAGATTGGCCAGTCCCGCAAAGGGTCCGATAATGAAAAAGTAGGGCACGCCCATGATGCCCAGCGAGATGGTGGCCAGGGTGCCGAAGGAGACGGCATCGATGAATTGACCGCGCAGATAATTGCCCAACTGCTGATCCATTTTATAGATCAAATCCAGCGAGAACTCGAAGAAACGATTGGGCACGATTTTGATGAGATTCTTTTTTAGCGTCAGGCCATCCTTGATGAAGAAGAACATGAGAAAGGGGATGGTGACCAGGGTGACGATCAGTTCGATGAAATCGCTGACGATGAAATCGACGATCTTTTGACTCATCGTCGTTTTGAACTCAGCCAGCTTGACCTTCAGATCGATGTCGCCATAGCCCAGCCAGGCGAGTTTGTCGCGGACGACCTCTTGCAGCCGCATCAACGCCAGTTCGGTTTTGGCCGACTGGGTGCCGCTGCTCATGGTGACCAGCTGATCGCGGATGGCAGGCACCAGAATCATGATGGCGACGACCGCGAGCGTGATCAGTGAGAGCATCAGGATGGAAGCCGCCGCGGCGCGCGAGATGCCGCGCGCTTCCAGGCGCGTCACGATGGGGTCCATGATGTAAGCGAGGAGCAGGGCGACGATGACCATTTTGGCGACCTGGCCGATGAACATCAGAACGATTAAAATCAGTGCGCCGAGAAGGAGAAGTAGCATTTTTTGTGTGCTGCGATCTTTGAGCGAGATCATAGTGACAGGTCCTGCGTTAAATCCACGCCATACGATGCCGGCGATAGAGGGTGAGCGGCTATTTCTGACCCTGCCGCATCTGCTGCAATGCTTCATTGAACTCGTAGGCGCGCTGATTGGTCTGGCGCAATCGCTCACAAATCAGCCGGGACAGACCGAGCACGATTTTGATGCCGAGGTGGGGATTGCGCTCGATGAGTCCGAAGAGATCGGGCTGAAAAAAACCAAAGATGCGGCAAGTGCTCCGGGCTTTGGCAGTGGCCGAGCGCGGCGCCGCATCCAGCAGTGACATCTCGCCAAAAAAAGCGCCCGCATTCAATTCCGTCAGCTCCAGGTTGGCCGCTTCCGAGAGAATGACGACGTTGCCGGAATCGATGATGTACATGCCCATGCCGGGTTCATTTTCGCGGAAAATGATCTCCTCGGGCTGGTATTCTCTCTCATGCAGGATGCGCGCCACGGCATTCAACTCCCGCCGTGTCAATTTCTGAAAAATCGGCATGCCTTTGAGGACGTGGCAGATATCGCCTTCTTTGGTTTCTTTTTGATGCGCAGACTTTATCAAAAACCCTTTCATGGGACAACCCCTCATGCGTTAAGGTGGCTGACAGGGAGCGGATTTCAAGATGACCCTCTTACCTCCCGGCTTCCGGTAATACACTTCAGGCCATCCATCACTCGGGCGCTTGCCGGGTTTACGGTTTCAACGGGTCACACCGGATCGCTTTTCAACTTAATATACTGTAAAATCAACGAAAAATAAACGAAAATTCTCACAATTTTTGTTCTTTTTCGCGGCTGCCGAGATAGCGCAGAGAGGCGCGCATGATCTGGTCTCTGCTGTCGCGATCCACGAGCGTCTCGAAGGGAAAACCCAGCGCCACGACAGCGTATTGGCGTTTATAGGCCACGGCGGCGCTGTACTGATTTTCACTGTAACGGAGGATGGTGCGGCTGCCGTTGACGGGATCGATGGCATCGGGCGCTTCGGCGGCATAGATATCGGGCCGCAGCGCGGTGTTGAATACAAACGGCGTGAATTTGGGCCAGAAGGCGCTGTCCACACTGTAGACGCGGCCGTCACTGCAGGCGTGGTCCGCACTCCATTTGTATCTGAGCTGCTGTTCGATGAACTGGACATCCTCATGCCCGGGCTTTTTCCCCGCCGCCAAATCGCTGCCGATATAGGAACCGGAGATGAACAGGCCGCCACCTTTTTTCAAAAAATCACCCAGGACTTTTTGCAGGGCAGCCGGCACGGTTTTGAATGGCAGGCCGCGCAGCGAATCCATTCGGACCGCGGGCCACCGCGTCTCTTTCTCCTCGCCCAGCAGCAAGTCGATGAGGCGATACGGCTGCGCATCCACCTCTCCCGCCATCACCGCCTCGTCGCTGCAGGTGACGAAGGGATGGCCTGCGGCGCGGATCGATTGGCCATGGACGATGGCAAAGTCGAAGGTATTGCCCGCGATGCGTACGCTCTCGTGACTGGCCATGCTGGCGCCATGGCCGGGCGCATCGTTGCTTCTGAAGGGTGAGGGCGGAGAGAAATCGATCTGGCGGCCGGCATAGTTGATGGTGTAGTGATCGGCCACACCCGGATCGATGAAATCGGCGAATCCCGAAAAGTTCTCTCCGTCGATGGTCGCGGGCGCGCAGATGCGGTCAAAACCGTTGATGATGAGGACGGGCGCCAGAACCGTGTCCATCCAGCACACAGCCAGGGTCTCAGAGGGAAAACTTTCACCCCCCTCATTGACCGCGCTCACGCGGAAGCTGTAGATGACGCCCGGTTGCAGCGCGTCGGCCCGCCACTGCGGCTCGCGGACGTAGATGCCGTCATCGAAGCCGCCCGTTTCGCGGCGGGTATAGACGATGTAGCCGCCGGGCGTCGCGCCGGGCTCGAGGGGATCGCGGCGCGGCTGCCACTTCAGTGTGACCTGACGGGGGGCGCTGAACTGCGCCTGAAAATGCTCCACGGGCAGCGGCTGCACGACATAGTCCGCACGATGCTGAAAGGCGATGAATTTGAGCATCGCTTTGTACATGCTGCGCGCCACATCGAAACGGAAGCGCGGATCCAGGGCGAATTTCATATCGAGAAAATTCTGGTGCGATAACAGTTCTATCAGCATGGTGGGTACATTGGGACGCACGGCTTCCGAATACTGCCCGTCCATGACGAAACGGCGGTTCCAGGCGGGATCGTAGAGGCGGCGGATATCGTCGACGACTTGCGTCTGCATCAGATCGGCGAAATCGCGGTTGGCCATGCGCGAGACGCCGTCGGGGAAGAAATCGGTCGAGTCGGAGGCTTCGAGACTGTAGATGGCGAGGGTGCCGACGGTGGTGTCGTTGCGGGTGATGCCGGCATCGGTGTGAAAGGCCAGTGAGAGGTCGAAGGGGATTCCCAGGCCTTTGATGTGGCGGTTTTTCTTCGGGCCGAAGGGCGCACCGTACAAATAATTCACATATTCACTGCGGCTGTTGTAATCATCCTTGTAATCGTCCTTGTTGTTGTAGAGGTTGTAGATGAGCGTGTCGGGCAGTCCGGCGTATTGCAGGTAATATTTGCTGCCTTCGGCAAAGCGCGGGCGGCCGCTGACCGCGCCGTTGCGCAGGATGTTCCCCATGCCGCCGCCGAAGCGCACCGCGTCCGCGCTGACGATGCGGCCGGGCGTGGCGCTCGCATTGCTGAGAACGACCCGGCCGCTGTCGCCGTTCAGGCCGGCTTTGAAATCAAACGTGCCGAGATAAATCCAGGTGCTGGCGCCGATCTGCTGGTTGGCGAGGAAGCGGCTCTGGCCGCCGGCATGGTGCACCGTATAGTGGGCGTCCTCAACGGCACCTGGCACATCCCCCCAGGAGACGTAAACGGCATAGGCGCCGTCCGCGGGGATGTCCGGCGTCCAGGAGATCTCTGCGCTGGCAGACGGCTGCGAGAAGATTTGCCGGAAGGTGCCCTGGCGGAAGGGATTATGGTTGACCGCGTAGGGCGGGTGGCCAAGGGCAAAACCGGGATGAACACCGTTTTCCCATGTTGCCGCCTGAGCGTCGCTGGTTTCGGCATAGTGCGCGTTTGTGCCGGAGGGGGCATCGTTGTCGACCACCACTTCATGGATCTGGGTGTCGCGTTCCCGCGGTGTAAAGACCACAGCCCCGGCGTTTTCCAGCATGGGGATGAGATAGGGGATGGTGAAGGTGAAGGGGAGGAGATCCTCCACGGTTTCGAAAAGCCGCGGCCGCTGCCATTCCCAGCGATCGCTGCCGCTGTTGTAGTACCAGCCGTGGCTGGGGCGGACGTCGATGGTGCGGCCATGGAGTCCCTTGCCGGGCTGCAGCGGCCGGCTGATGCGGCGAATGAGGGGCGCGGGACGCGGGGTTGCCAGGGGCATACGCGACCGGTCCCAGGTGGCGGAATCGGCGCGGCACCAGTTGGGCACCAGTTCTTCGAGCGGTTTTCGCAGGGTGTACAGCGTCACCTGATAGGTGTTGTATTTTTTGCCGAGCTGTTTGCGCACATCGCTGTAGAGCGCCGCGACGGTTTCGCTGCGATAGGCCGGATAGGAGAAGGATTTGCCGAGCCAGGCCTTGATGGTGCGTTTTTTCTCGTCGAGGCGCAGGGAGTCAATGCGTACATCCCGCGTCAGCGCCACGGGCTTTCTTTCCAGGACGCACTGCGTCAGAACACGTTCGATTTTTTTATGCACCTGGGCGGTTTTTTTATCCATTTTCGAATAATCGTACACGGGCCGGCGCACAGACAGTTTGGGAGAACAGGAAAGCAGCACAGCGGCGAGCAAGGCGGCGTAGAGAACGCGTTTCATGAGGACTCCGGATTTTCACACGAGGATGGCGATATTTCCCCCATTTTATCGAATTTCCGGGAATCATTCAAGGAATTTTTGCAGCGTGCTGCGCGGACGATCCGTTTGCAGGGTTGGGGCTGGCTGGCGGTTCAGCTGGAGGCATAAAAGTCGAGTCTCCTCTAAAGGTGCCCTTTAATCCGGGCACCTTGCCAACCCTCGCGGCCGGGGCCGCCACCTCCATCGGCAGGAAAATCCAGCGACTTTAGCCGCACAGACACGACGATACGGTGGCGGGTCCCTTTTACCATTGATACAAAATCGTGATGAAGGGAAAGAGGTTTGCGTTGAGGCCGCGTGCACGGCGCACCAGGATGTTGTAATAGGCAATCTCGCTTTCCGCCTTGACGTCAACAGATTCCGGCAAACCGGACACCAGGCCGATTTCCATCAGCAGTTGCGATTCCACCGGCTGCGGGGGCCAGGCAAATCCGAGAGCCAACTGCGGCGCCTGCACGGCAAAGTGCTCTTCGAGTTTATAATCGATGGTGGACTGGATGGCGTCATACCATCCCCAGAAATAGCCGGCGGCCACGTAGAGTCCGCCGGGATGCATCAGGCGCAACCGCAGATTGGCGCTCAATTGATTGCGCAGATAGGGCGATGAGACCAGCAGTGAATAGGGCACCTGCAAGCCGGCCATGGCATCCATCCCCAGCCACGGCAAGGGCGCGGCATGCAGGCCGCCGCCGAGACCGTGCACATTGCCATAAAAGATCAGTCTCTGCAGGCTTTTGCGTTTTTCCGCTTCGCCAAAGAAATTTTCCTGCGCACCGGATTGACGGGCCGGGAACAGGGACAACAGGGTCAGTGCGTAAAGGAGCATCTTCATCTTGACGGGCTCCTATCTGGGTTGACGCGTGTGGGTGAGAAACCAGGCATAGAGCTCCGGCGTATGATAGGTGGCGGTCCAGGCATCGTGGGAGGCGCTTTGATAAAAAGTGGTGCGGATATGCGCGGCGCCGCAGTTGGCCAGAGCCCCCGCCATATCGCGGGAGTATTGCGAATCGATGACCGGATCGTCCTCGTTGTGAAAAATCCACTGCGGCAGATGCGCGATGTCGCAGGCGGCATCGGTATTGCCGTATCCGCACACCGGCGCCAGTGCGGCGAAGAGATCGGGATAGGCAAAGGCCATGCTCCAGACGCCGGCACCGCCCATGCTGAAACCGGTGAGATAGATTCGTTGCGGATCGACGGGATAGTCGGCGAGAATCTTGTCGAGCAGCATTCTCAGCATGGGGGGATACCAATCTTCCGGCGTCTGCGGGGCGAAAACGATGAAGGGAAAATTGTCCACGCTTTTGGCATAATCGCCAAGCCCGTAGCTGGCAAAGCCCTCCATTGTCGCCACGGCGCCGCCGCGGCCGTGCAAATGCATGATGAGGGGATAATTTTGCGAGACGTCGAAATTTTTCGGCAGCATCACGAGATGCTTGTAACCGGTCAGCATCAACTCGGTATCGGGTGCGGAGACGCATCCACAAAAAGTCAGGATGGAGAGCAGGGTTAATCCTGCGAGGGCCTGTTTCATGGGGTTCGCCTTTCAAAGGGAGTCTTTGTGTTTATGTTTTGCCCAGCAGTTCCAGCAGCAGGGCGGTTGCCGCCGGGACGCCGGCACGAAGCGTATTTCTGGCATCGATGATGTAATTGGACGCATGCAGTTGCGGGAGGACGCGCCCGGAGGCTTCATAGGCGCTGATCCGTTCCGGCGCCACGGCGCCGATCCAGAACAGGGCCGAAGGTATTTGATGATTCAATCCATAGAGTGCGAAATCTTCCGAACCCATCACGGGGGTTGCCTGGGTCACCCGCTCCGGCCCCAATACATTTCCAAACATTTCAGCGGCGCGCCGGACCAGTTCGGGATCGTTGTAAACGGCTGGACTGGATAAAATAACGTCGACGCGGGGCAACCGCTCCTCAGCCAGCCCGGCTGCGCGTCCGAGCTGCGCACACAGACGTTCGATGGCGCCGATCATCTCCTCGCGCACGGTTTGTTTGTAACACCGCACGGTCACCTCCAGGAGCACCTCTTCCGGAATGACGTTGCGGGCATGGCCGCCATGTATGGCGCCCACGGTGATCACGGCGGGTTCCAGGGGGTTCAATTCACGACTGACGATGGTCTGCAGCGCCAGGATGATCTGGGCGGACAGTACAATGGGGTCTTTGCACAGATGCGGCGCAGCGCCATGCCCACCCACGCCGCGCACCGTGATGCGGATGCTGGTGACATCGGCCATGGCATACCCGGGCACGTACGCCATGGTGCCGGCGGAGGCATCGGCACGGCCATGAAACGCGATGACATGATCGGGCCTGGCAAATTCTTCATAGAGTCCGGCGCGCAGTATCGCCGCGGCGCCGGTGTCGGTGCCTTCTTCAGCCGGCTGCACTACCAATAGCAGGGTGCCACGCCACCGGGCGCGCAGGGTTTGCATGGTTTCCGCCACTCCCAGCAGCAGGGTGCAATGCAAATCGTGGCCGCAGGCATGCATCACCGGAACGATTTCTCCATCTTCGTTGGGCATCATCACCTGGCTGGCGTATGGCAGGCCGGTTTGTTCCTTGAGCGGCAAGGCATCCATGTCGGCGCGATAAAGGACGGTTGGCCCGTCGCCGTTTTTCAGCACCGCCACCACGCCATGGCACGTCCATTCCGGATTCTCATAGCGGCCGAATCGTTCGCTCACCGCGTAATGCAGGGCGCGCAGGTTATTGGCCATGAACGCGCCGGTCTTTTCTTCGAAATGGGAGAGTTCAGGGGCGGCGTGCAATGCCTGGTAGATTTTTACCAGCCGGTCGAGCTGTTCCGCGTCTGTGAATTCAGGATATTCTCGCTGCATGCATCGTTTCCGTCGCGTACGGGTGTGCAAAATTAGCTGTTCCTGTTTACCTCAAGATAGCTCCGGCATGGGGAAAAATCAAGTTTAAAGTGAAAAACCCGACGATATTATCGCCGTCACGTTTTTTGGTTGCAGATATAGATGTAAGGTGATATATTGATTGAAGAGGTGGCGCTAACCGCCTGCATCGCACTGTTTTTTTCAACAGAGACATCCGGGCCGCAGAGGACGATACAGATTGAATTCATTGCGGGAAAAATATCCTCCAGCAGGGATCTCTTGGTGAAGACACATGGGGTGTATCGTTACGGCATTTGATGCGCAGTGCTTGTGTTTTTATACAGGCTGGAGGCGGTTTGCACCATGCGCTTCTGTCGATATCGAAGGTACAGGAGACAGGTATGGATTTCGATGCATTACGCTCTTGTTTTCTCGAGCTCATCCGCCGCACCTCGGCATTTCTGCCGCGGGATGTCGAACTGATACTGGCGCAGGCTCGCGGCAAGGAAGAACCCGATTCGCGCGCCAGGCTGGCATTGGACATGGTGGCCCTGGATATCGGGCTGGCCAGACAGCGCTCCGCGCCGATTTGCCAGGACACAGGCATGATCACCTTTTACATCCGTCTGCCGGTTGGCATGAATCAGCTGCACATCCGGCAGGCGGCACACCGGGCGGTCGAGGAGGCCACCGCCAAGGGCTATCTGCGCCAGAACTCGGTGGAGACTCTGACGGGCGTGAATTCCGGCAACAACCTCGGTGCGGGCACGCCGGTTTTTCATTTTGAGCAATGGGAAAAGGAGACGCTGGACATCCGTCTGATCCTGAAAGGCGGGGGGTGTGAGAACACCAGCGCCCAGTTCACCCTGCCGAACACCTTTGCCGGCAGGCGCTACAACCGCGATCTCGAGGGCGTTTATGCCTGCATCATGCAGACCGTCTTGCAGGCGCAGGGACATGGCTGCGGGCCCGGTTTTCTCGGTGTCTGCATCGGCGGCGATCGCGCCAGCGGTTATGATTTCGCCAAGCGACAGCTGTTGCGTCGTGTCGACGATGTCAATCCCGTGTCAGAGCTGGCGCGGCTGGAGGAACGCATCCTGTACGATGCCAACCGCCTCGAAATCGGTCCCATGGGATTCGGCGGCCGCCTCACCGTGGGCGGCTGCAAAATAGCCGCGTTGAACCGTCTCCCCGCCTCTTATTTCGTCAGTGTGGCCTATATGTGCTGGGCCTATCGCCGCCGCGGCATGGTTGTCGACAAAAACGGCGCGCTGCTCGAATGGCTCTATCAGGAAGCGCACGAATTCGATGAGGTTCCTCCAGCGCCCGCGGAGCTGGTGTACGATCCGCAACGCATCAAAATCTTGCAAACCCCTTTGACGGAAGGGACGGTGCGTTCCCTGCGGGTCGGCGATATTGTGCTGTTGAACGGTACCCTCCACACCGGCCGGGATGCCGTGCATAAATACCTCCACGAGGGCGGCAGCCTGGAAGTCCTGCGCGACGGCATCATCTATCATTGCGGTCCTGTGGTGATCAAGGAAGGCAGTGCGTACCGGGTCACGGCAGCGGGTCCGACGACTTCCATGCGCGAGGAGCCCTTTCAGGCGGATATCATCGCCCGCTATGGCATCAAGGCAGTGATCGGCAAAGGCGGCATGGGGGAAGAGACGCGGCGGGCGTGCCAGGAACACGGCGCGGTCTATTTGCACGCCATCGGCGGCGCGGCGCAGATTTACGCGCGCTGCGTCACCGCGGTGACCGGGGTCTATCTGGAACAGTTCGGCAGTCCGGAGGCCGTGTGGGAATTGCAGGTCAGGGACTTTCCCGTGGTGGTGACCATCGACAGCCACGGGGCATCGCTGCATCAACAGGTGCTGGAACATTCCTCGCAGCGGATGCAACAGATAGTGGAAAACCCATGATCGAGCGAGATTACATTCTGTTCAGGTTTTAGCACTTCGCCGCATTTCCGGCGCATGTCTTAGAGGAATAACCATGAATGAATTGACTATTCGTTCCTATCAGGAAGAGGTGGATGCGTGGATCCGGACCTATGGCGTACGCTACTTTTCCGAATTGACCAACCTGGCGCAGCTGATGGAGGAGGTGGGCGAAGTGGCGCGGGTGATGTCACGCACTTTTGGCGAGCAGAGCCACAAGCCGTCCGATACCCGCAAGGAACTGGCGGACGAACTGGCGGATGTGCTCTTTGTATTGGTGTGCATCGCCAATCAAACCGGCGTGGATTTGACCCAGGCCGTGAGGGAGAATCTGCAGAAGAAGAGCGCGCGCGACCGGGAGCGCCATCGCAACAATCCCAAGCTGTGACGGGATCACCGTAAATCTCCTGCAGGTGCCGCGGTGCTCAACAAAACGGCCCAAAACACGGTATAATGGCTGTCATAATTAAATTGCACTCTGTCACTCAAACAGGATATTCCTTTTCCTTTCCTTTTTCTTCGCCCGCCATTGAATAATCATAAATCTAATAAAATCAATCACAATAAACCCGCTTGTCTCCTGCCATCCTCTTTTCAGATTTGGCATAATTGTTGTTTGGTTGAAACTGTTACTTCCTTCCTGTGATGG
The DNA here is from genome assembly GCA_002327255.1 of bacterium UBA2214. Lineage (GTDB taxonomy): Bacteria > Zhuqueibacterota > Zhuqueibacteria > Residuimicrobiales > Residuimicrobiaceae > UBA2214. The sequence continues at coordinate 41,954 of DCUM01000220.1, forward strand.
AGACGGCCGGGACACCCTCGTCCCTAAAATTACCGGCCACAAAAAATAAATATGCCGTCAGAAAAAGTTGACGGCTGTCAGTAACAGCGACAAACACTGCGTTTTGGGTCGTTGGTGCATGTGGTGTGTCTTGTTGACGCGGACTGTCTTGAACTGAAAGAGAAAGGCGCTGGATGCCTGCGGCGATCAGTCAGAACGACACAACCTGTGCCCGGGGCTTCCATCCCGCTTTTCCTCTATTTCATTCCATACTGATCGAAAATCTTGCCTGTTCCGCTCCTTGTTGCCGGGATGGGAAATGACCCTTAACTGTGGGAGAAAAATTACCATGAAAACCAAAAGTTTGCTGGTGCTGTCGATTTTACTGGCACTCTGCTTCACGCTGCAGTCGCAGGAGTGGTCCTATCTGCCGACAGCGGATGATAGGGACGCCAAGATGATCCTGTTGCTGGGGGGCGTGGGCATGACCAACAATATCGGTCCCGCGGATATGGAATTTCAGATGCAGATTCCGCAGACCTACGAGAATCTGGAATTCGGCATTTTCGATGGCAACATCGGCGGCCGCTTTGAACCAACCAGTCCCTCGGCACTTGGCGTTACGCGTTACACGCTGTATGCGGATCCCCAAAACGATGGCAGCGAAAAAATATTCCTCAACTCCTGGCTGAACACGGCATTCGGCGACAACCGCTGGGATGACCTCATCCTGCCGCACGATCCCCGGGCGCGGACGGTGCAAGGCCATTATTCTTACCGCATCCTGGTGGATTGGCTCTCCAATGGTCCGGGGGTCGATCAAAACCATTTCAAGCTGCGCTGCCGCGGCCTCCTCTCCATCGGCTCGCAATTCTATCAATTCGACGGGGCCCTGGTGACAATGAATGATGTATACGCTATTTATCCCAATTACCCTGCGGAATATGTGACTACGACCTATGACGGGGTGTGGCGTTATTATTTCTACTTCACCAGGCCCCTGACGCATCTCGAGTTCTGGGACGGTGATTTTGATTATAATGGCCCGGTAGGAACTCTTAAGGGCGACACCGACGATCCGGACACGCCGCTGCAGTTGCCGCCCTGGGCGCAGGGCCCGGAGGCCAAACCCGAAGGCGCCAATGTCTCCAGTCCGCAGGACGATTCTCAGAGCAATTTTTATCGCCGCAGCCCTCCCATATGCTATGAAATTATCGATCCCAACGGGGTGGTATACCGCAATGACAATCCCTCCGGAGGCAGCGAGTGGGAACGTTTCCGCATCGACACCGCGCCCT
>DCUM01000079.1:0-1946 GCA_002327255.1 bacterium UBA2214
TTCGATCACTGTGCCGGCAGAATCGTGTCCGATCACTTTGATTCCGGTCAGCCGGCCGGTGGCGCCGCTGGATTGCTCGCGCGCTTCGTCGAAATGGCCATGCGACTCGATGACCGAGGCAAAGAGATGATCCTGCGCCTGCGTACGAATCAGGAACAGGGGTTCGGAGAGCAGGTTGTAGTTCGGGTCGTTGGCGCCGCTGCGGCCGAAGAGCACCTCGCTGCCCGGCGCCGCCGCGGAGAGCAGCGTGTAGTAACGGTTGCCATCGAGCCAGGTGATCTTGACGGCATCGTCGACTTTGGCCGATGCGGTCTGCCAGATGTGCTGGTAACCGAAATCGGCGCCCAGCGGCGACTGGGCCGTGCTCGAGGCTTGATACTCAAAATTGGTCGTGATCAACTGTCCCTGATGATGAACGGGATAATCGTAGCGGTGCGTCCGGGCGCTGCTGATGCGATAGAGATCCACCACCACCGGATGCGGCAGCCGCTCCTCCTTGATGAGAAAAAGCGTTCGTTGCATGGCAACGGCTGGGAAATAGGCGTCGGCGCGGGCGCTCATGACCTGCACCGCCGGATTGCCGGCAGCGAAGAAATGGCGCTGGCCGGACATGGCATCCGCCTGGCGGCGGTTGCCGCGGTTCTGACTGGTCTGATCCACGGTGACGGTGTTGTGCGCGATGGTCTGCATGGCGTAGGACTTGTTCTCCGGCAGATAGCGGCCGCCCATCTTGGGTTCGATGTTGATCCAGCGGCAGAAGCCGTAATCCGGAATGACCGGGCGACCCTGGTCGTAATAGATGAAGTGCAGTTTGTCAAAGTGCCCGTGACCTTCGCCGTGCACGCCGTATTTCATCAGCAGCATGGACTGTTTTTCGCCGGCGCCCGTGCGCAGGATGCCCAGTCCGCCCTGCTTGCCATCATAGCCGTCGCTGAACTCGATGCTGCCCCAATCCAGCGGTGAGATTTTATCCTGTGCGGCAAAATCCCGCGCCACCATCAAACCGGCGCCATTGATGATCACGTCCCTTTGCATTTTTTTGACGGCCAGCAGGTTGGGATCGGCGCCGTAACGGCCGTAAACCAGGTCATTGGCCATGATCATGCCGCTGTCGCGAAGGTCCATGGTGCGCGAGGCATCGTTGATGGGCGGAAAAACGCCGTCGGGGAAGGTGGTCTGCACGGCCGCATAATACGCCTTTTTCAATATTTGCTCGCGATAGGCATAGATTTTCAATTCGGGTTGGTTGCGCGCGATGGCTTCGGCAAAAATGAAGAAGGGCTGAAGCGCGTAGCGCGCATAATAGGGCCCTTCCATATAATAGCCATCGGGTGAGAAGAGCAGGTCGAGCTGCTTGAGGAATCCGCCCTGGCCGTCCTTTTGGGTGCCGTAAAGCGCCATCTCCACCAGATTTTTGTCATCCAGGACATAGCCGATCAGGCCGATGGAACAGACCGTCCAGGTGCCATGATTGTGGATGCGGTCGAATTCCTCGTGATTCTCGGTGACGAACCAATCGATGATGAGGCGAAAGACGTCTTTTTCGATACGGGTGCGGCTGGCCGCATCGAGCCAATCGTAGATGCAATCGTAGGCGATGCTGGCGTAGGTCAACCACAGGGTCTCGTTGAGCATCTGATGGAAGAGTTTGCCGGGCGCCTGATCGCGGGATTGGGGATGTTTGCCCAGCGTCGGGTAGAGGCTGGCGTATTCCAGCAGCATGTCGCGAACGAAACGGGCGTATTTCTCCTCGCCGCTCAGTGTGAAACAGATGCCGGCCTGGTACATCTCGCGGTAATTCTGTTTATGACGCTCGTGTTCATATCCACCGCCCTCGCCGGGCGGGGGCACGATGAGGGCACTGGCGACGGCCCTGTCGGTCGATTTTATCAGGCGGTCACAGGAGTGATCGAACAGGGCATATTTTCCGGCCGCCTGGTTGATTT
>DCUM01000079.1:1961-6117 GCA_002327255.1 bacterium UBA2214
TGGAACATGCCCGACTGTTCCTGACCAGTTTCATCAGGGCATGTAGAGACCGCCGTTGATCTCCAGGGACTGGCCGGTCATATAGTCCGACAATTCCGATGCCAGAAACAACACCACCTTCGCCACATCTTCCGCGGTGCCGGCCCGGCCCAGCGGAATGAGGGAGGGCATCTTTTCCTGCGCCTCTTTGGGCGTGAAAGTGTTGTGAAAAGCGGTGTGGGCGATAAAGCCCGGCGAGACGGCATTGACGGTGATGCCAAAGGACGCCACCTCCTTGGCCAGTGATTTGGTGAAGGTCCAGATGGCGCCCTTGGAAGCTGCGTAGGCAGCGGCGCCGCCGCCGCCGCCGTCGTGGGCCGCCTGCGAGGAGAAATGGATGATCTTGCCGGAGCGCTTTTCCTTCATGTGCGCCAGAACCAGATGCGACATGACGAAAGCCGTGCGGACGTTGACGTCCATGACCGTCTGGAAATGGCCCTCGTCAAAATCCGCCACCGGCACCCGTTTGATCAGTCCACCGGCGTTGTTGACGAGGATGTCGATGCCGCCGAATTCCAGCGCCGCCTCCACCAGTTTTTGTCCGCCTTCCTTCCCGGTCACATCGGCGATGACTGCCTTGACATTTCCGCCTCTTTCAGCGATTCCCTGGGCGACTTCTTCCAGCCTGGCCGGATGTTCGTGATTGTTGATGACCACCGCCGCGCCATGGGCCGCGAGCATCTCCGCAACCGCGCGGCCGATGCCCTGGATGCTTCCCGTGACAATGGCGACTTTGTCTGTCAGTGATAGTTCCATCATGAACTCCTCATTGTACTATTTGCTTTTCATTGATTTAAACCTTTTTTCATGCCAACCGGATGATGTATCACGCCGGCGTTTTTGCGAAAAGCCCTGGAACCGGATTTAAGAAATCACCATTTCGTGACGAGCTTTTACGGTGACGTTGCGACCTTGACCTTTTGGTTGTCGCATCATTCAGGCAAAGACCGCTAATGTCGTTTAGGAAAATATCTCTTATTGAATCAAAAGCATTTTCCGCCAGGCTGCAAATTGATTTGACCTCAGGTGGCACAGATACAAACCCGAGGAGAGGTGTTTGGCGTCAAAGGTGCAGGCATAGTGGCCGGGCTGCAGATGCGCATCGAGCAGGGTCGCGACCCGGCGGCCGGTTGCGTCAAATATCTCCAGCACGGTCTTGCCCGGTTTCCCGATTGCAAATTCGATTTTGGCCTGACCGTTGAACGGATTGGGATAGTTTTGTCCCAGGCGGTATTGCTGTGGCGCTTGTTGCGGCGCTGCGACTCCACTGGTTTGCGAAAAAATGCCCAGTACCATCTTGTCCGCGTCCATCACCAGGCTGTCCGGATTGGCGCTGCTGTTGAGCGCGCCATCCCACTGGCTGAAGGCCCATCCCGAGTCGGGAAGGGCCTTCAGCTTGACCACGGTATGGGGGGGATAACTGCCGCCGGGCGGATCGAGTTCGACGCGGCCGCCGGAAGAAAAGACGAATACCGAGAGTTTATACAAAAGCGGCGTGTCGGCGGTGAAAACGGCGCGTACCGTGGTGTCCGCCTGCATGACGATCTGAACAGGATTGTCAAACACATACCCGCTCCCCTCCCAGCGCACGAATTTCCACCCCGAAGCGGCGGTAGCGGTCAGGGTGACCGGAGTCCCCACGTCATAGACACCACCCGGTGGATTCAGGGTGACGCTGCCGCTGCCGGTTTTTACCACCGTCAGCAGCAGGGGAACGGCGTCTTTCATCCAGTCCGGCATGACCTCCGCGGCGGTGAGCGGCTTGCGCAGAACCGCTCCGGACCCCATCTGGTCGGCCCCGGCATCCAGGGGCGCGCTGCGCAGCTGTCCATCGATGTCATCGATGACAAAAGGATAATTCCCTGCGGCTGCGCCGCGCACGGGACTGGTGCTGTCGGGCCGCCACATGCCATCCGTCGCGAGCGCGAGCCCGGGATTGACAAAAGTGATGCCGTCGGGCTGCGTCATGCCCAGCGAGGTGCCCCAGAAGAAATTGCCTTCCCAGAAAAAGTTGACCGGCGTGTCTTCCCGGGTGATGACCTTGAAGGAACCCTGAATGACGTTGTTGGCGATGGTGCAGTTCTCCGGCGCCAGAGAGAGTTCGGCATCCTCACCGGCGCCGATGATGAGCGGATAGCGGCAATCCACCAGCGTGTTGAAGGCGATCACGGCCCGCTTGACCTGGAAATAGCGATTGAGCGGCGAATCGGGCACGCCGTTCATGATGGGCATGGCCGACTTGAGACTGCTGCCGTAGAGGCCGTCGAGATAATTGTTGCAAATCACATGGTCTTCGCCGATGACGCGAATGCCTCCGGTGTCGCTTTTGCGATGGCCGAAGAAAAAATTGCCCTCGACCGTGCAGCGGTTGCCGTGGCGCAGGGTCAGCGCGCCCTGGCAATCGACAAACGTGTTGTAGCGGTAGATATTCTCGCAGCTCTTGTTGGAGATGATTTCCGCTTCGCCGTTGCAGGCTTCAAAATAGTTGTATTCCACGATGGTGCGCGAATTTTCCATGGAATAATCACTGGTGCCGATGCGGATGGTCTCACCGCCGTTTTCACCCAGCGGCGGCCGGTAGCCGAAATAGTTGTGATCGATGCGATGGTCATGGGGATGATAGGGAAACCACACCACCAGCGTCGTGCCCATGTGGTTCTTGCCGGCAAAATAGCAGTGATCGACGCGGTTATGGGTTCCGTACAGCGACACCCACTTGTAATCGGTCGATTTGGCGGCGGGATTGTAATTGACGATGGCGCAGTTGGTGAGGCGGCAGTGATTTGCCGCTGTTCCGGAACGGAATTCAACGACGGCGCCCGAGGGGCTGTAACCGCCGACGAACCGCAGTCCGTCCACCACCAGCCAGGAACCGGAAATCCGCAGCGTCGATGTTCCCGTGAGAAGAACGGCGCCCGGGATTTCGGCCCGCAGCACGATGGGATTCGCCTCGGTGCCGTTGCCTTTAAAGACGACGGCGGCATTGTTCCATACGCCTGTGGCCATGAGCAGGGTATCGCCCGCCTGAACCTTCGCCACGGCGGTGTTGATCTCCGCCACGGTTTTTACGGGATAGTGCGCAGCTTCAACGGATATGGAAGCAAACAAAAGAATAAAAACCGTTTTTTTCAGCAAACGAATCATGAGAGTCCTGGAAAATAATGTCATCGTGATGGTCGGGCTCGGAGAGCCTACAAAGGGCATCGGTTTCTGATCGCCCCCCTGCAAAGGCGCTTTGGTTTATATCGCCCTTTTGCAGGAGCCCTCTCCGGGGGCGACCGGATGCGGGCTCCACCTGCGTCAGGTGGAGCCCATCCAGTGTGAACGAACTATTTTCCTATTTGATCATGGTCATTTTTCGGATCGAGATAAAATCACCCGATTCGAGTTTGTAGAAATAGACGCCCGAGACCAGTTCCGGCAGCTGCACCCGAAGGGTGTAACGGCCTGCGTCCATGCGTTTGTCGATCAGCGTGGCCACGACGCGGCCCAGGAGATCGAAAATCTGCAGTCTGGTATGGCCGGGCTGCTTCAGTGCAAAGCGGATGTTGGTCGCCGGATTGAACGGATTGGGANNATTGGGATAATTCTGCTGCAACTCGTATTCGAGCGGTACCCCAGAGGCGGCATTGACGTCCGTGAACAGTTCGAATCGGGCTGCCACATTCTTGTCCTGGTCCATCGTGACACTGAGCGGGTTCGGCAGGCCCGATGCATCGCCGTTCCACCCCAGAAAATAGTGACCGGAATCGGGCACTGCGGTCAAGGTGACCACGGTATTGGGGTCATAGGTGTAGCCGACGGGCGGCGGATCGACCAGCACGTGGCCCGGCCCCGTCAGAACGATGGAGAGTCCGACATGGGTGGGAGAATGGGTTGCCCAGCGCAGATCGCCGAGCGCCTCGCCGTCGTGGCCCATGCCGTAGAGGTGGGAAGCCGGCAGCAGCGTATAGTTCTGATTGGCGGCATCTTCAAAGCGGGGATCGATGCCCCAGATGGTCGCCGCATCAACGATGCCATCTGTCGCCTTGATTTCCACCCTGGCGACCTGGAACGTGTCGATATCGGAGACATAGCTCTTGAACTCGCCGCTGCCCTGGACGTCCAGCAAATCCGC
>DCUM01000079.1:6176-9189 GCA_002327255.1 bacterium UBA2214
TTGTTGATGGTGACGTGTTCGATGATCACCGGCGCGTCGGGTGTGGCCTCGGCCAGATCCGAATAGTAACGCACGCACTCGGCATCGATGTTGGTGAAGGTGCAGTTGCGGATGATGAGCGAATCGAGGCAGCGGTCGGTGGCGTATTTCTCCGTTTCGGAAATGCGGATCGCCTCGTAGCCGAAATGGGCAAAGGTGCAGTTCTCGATGCGCACGGTGCCGGCGAGGATGTTGACGTCGAAGCGCACCGCGTGTCCGTCTTTGGCCGGATCCTTCAATTCGAAGAAATTGANNCGCAGGCGGATGGCGTATTTCATGCCATGGCTCTGCTCATGACCGCCGTCAATGATGACACCGTCGATGGTCAAATCATCAAAGACGCGGAAGACGTCGAGATTCAATTTCTCCGGATCGCTGTTGGTGACGACGGGTTTCTGCGCCAGTCCCGGAGCGGCGAGGATGGTGAGGGGTGCGCGCACGGCGACATCTGCGGTATTTCTGGAGGTGTAAAGTCCACCACTGGTCACCAGAACCAGGCTGTCAATTTTGCTGTTGTTGTTGGCAAATTCCACAGCGTCGTAAAGGTCCCAGGTGTCGTCGATTTCCAGGGCGCCGCGGGCGAAATCGATCTCGGTGAAGGTACCGGTCACCGCCTTGTCAGCATCCATGACCAGGGAGTCGACCGCCTGCGCCGAGCCCAGATCGCCGCTCCAGCCGGCGAACTGCCAGCCGGGCGCCGCGGTTGCGGTCAGGATTACCACAGCGCTGCTGTCATAAGTTTCCAGAACGGGTCTGGGCGCCGCGACGATGCTGCCCTTGCCTTCGGTCGTGATCTGCAGTGCGAACTGCGTAAAGACGCTGGCAAAGGAGGCTGTGACGCGCATGCTGGAATCCAGCGAGACCTGCACGGGATTGACGGCGCCGTTCAGGTCTCCGAGCCATTCCACAAATTGCCAGTTGGGCTGCGGAACGGCGGTCAGGGTGACGAGCGTGCCCTGGAAATACTGGCCGTTGACCGGGGCGGGATCGAGGGTGACGTGGCCGAGTCCGAGGGTATCGACTGTCAGCGTCACTTTGGGCGCCAGGTTTTCAAAGAGGGCTTTCACCGTCTTGTGGTCATCCATGGTGATGGTGGCATTGGGATTGTCCGGCGGGAAGATCAGGACGCCCTCCCAACCCGCCAGTTTCCAGCCGACAGCGGGTACCGCCGTGAGATTGACCACGGTGCCCGGTTCGTAGGCGCCGCCCGGCGGATCCAGCGTCACGGTGCCGTTGCCCTCCTTGAGGAGGGTCAGGATGAACTGATTGGGCGAAGCCTCCCAGCGCAGATCGCCCATGGCGCGTCCGTCGTCCGCCGCGCCGCGCACCGGGGAGTTGGGTGCGAGCCGGTAATCGCGGAGCGCCGTGTCGTTGTAGAGCGGATCGACTTCCAGCATGCCGGCGCCGATGGTGGCGCTGCCCCCCAGTACCACCGGTTTGGCGTTGAACAGATCCGAATAGGAAATGGACGAGTTACCGTACAACTGGACGGAGGCACTGGCGGTGCCGCCCTGATTGGTGAAGAGGCAATTTTTAATCTGCACATCGTTCACGTTGGTGGGGTAGATGATGCGTTTGTTTTCGCGATAGGCGATCGAATCGAAGGTGCAGTGGTTGATGCGCACCATTGGATCGCTGAATTCGAGATAGAGCGCTTCGCGGCCGATCTTGATGAAGGTGCAGTTTTCGATGTTCAGATAGTGGATGGTCGGGCCACCCCCTGCGGTGCTTTCGCGCAGCAGGATCGCCTCATTGTAGGCGTTGGTGAACAAGGAATGGGTGAAGTCGAGCGTGTCGCCGATGGTCCAGGTGTGGCATTTGACCAGCGATTCCTTGGAGTCATGCAACCAACAATCTTCCACTTTCAGGACAAACCGAAAAGAGTCGGCCTGGCTGGCGATGTCTTCGGAGCGGATGATGTTTTTGACAAAGGCGGCGCCGCCGTCGGCTGCACGGCCGTCGAGGTCCAGACCCTTGAGAAAGAGGTTGCCGCCCTGGCGGATTTCAAAGATGCGCGGACTGCCGGCACCGGGCGTGACATTGCGGATGACGGGTTTAACGGCCAGCCCTTCCGCGGCGCGGATGGTGAGCGTCTTGGTGATGTACATCTTGTCGCTGCCGTTGTAGGTGTAGAGGCCGCCGCTGTCGGTGAGTTCGATGGTATCGCCCGAATTGGCGGCATCGATGGCGGCGAGCAAGGTGTTTTCGCCGGCCGTGACGTAATGAATCTGCGGTTCCGGTTCCCGGGGCGCCCAGCGCAAATCGCCCAGCGCCAGACCGTCATCGGCCATGCCCAGCACCGGCGAACCCGGCTGCAGGGTAAAATCAAGATTGACTGGATCCGCATAGAGCGGATCACCGTCCATCATGCCGGCGCCGATGGCCGCTGTATCGTTCAACTTGACCGCTGCGACGTTGAAGGTATCACAATACGAAATGGTCGATGCACCGAACAACTCGATCGAGGTGGCAAAGGTGCCGCCCTGGTTGGAAAAGATGCTGTTTTTCACTTCCACATCGGTGGCGCCTTTGGGATTGAGAATGCGTTTGTTCTCCCGGTACGAGACCTGGTCAAAGGTACAGTGGTTGATGCGAATGACCGGATTGTTGTATTCGGAAAACAAAACTTCGCGGCCAATTTTCGCAAAGGTGCAATTGTTGAGCTCCAGATAGTTCACATCCGGGGCTTCGTTGGTTCTTTCGCGCAAGACGATCGCCTCGTTGTACGCATTATACAGGAGGCAATTGTCGAAGAGGATGGTATCGGCGGTGGTGAACTGATGGCAACGCAGCAGGGACTCTTTGGAGTCATGCAGCCAGCAATCCTCCACCTTGAGGAGATAGTGAAAGGGCATGGCGTCCGCCGCGATGTCTTCGGAGCGGATGATGTTTTTAACGAATGCGGCGCCGCCCTCTTCCGCCCGGCCGTCGAGGTCCAGACCCTTGAGGAAGAGGTTGCCGCCCTGGCGGATTT
>DCUM01000195.1 GCA_002327255.1 bacterium UBA2214
GGAGGCCTCTCCCGAGGCCGATACCTGGCAACGAAAATCTCTTTTTCAACCCGTCCCCGCTTCTGCGATCAGTTCTCTGGCACTTCGCAGATGAGTCTCCGTCACCCTGGCCCCGCCGATGAGGCTGGCGATCTGGCGGACGTTTTCCTCCGCATTCAAACGGCGGATGGTCGTTCGCGTACTCGTATCATCACCACCTTTTTCGACGAGAAAGTGGTGATCCGCCATGCTGGCGATCTGCGGCAGATGGGTGATGCAAATGACCTGATGTCGGCGCGCCAATTCCCGCAGGCTGCCTCCCACCGCCTGGGCGATGCGGCCGCTGATGCCGATGTCGATTTCATCGAATACCAGCACCGGCACCTGATCCGCCTCCGCGAGAATGGTCTTGAGCGCCAGCATGACGCGCGAAACTTCGCCGCCGGAAGCCACATCCGCCAACGGCCGGATTTCCTGGCCCGGGTTGGCGGCGAGCAAAAAAGCCAGATGATCAGCACCGCGCGGACCGATGCGCACCGCTTTGCCGTCGAGCAGAACCCAGGGTTCCTCGTTGCCCGGCGCTGACGCCTGTTGCACCTCGAAACGGGCCTTGGGCATCCCCAGCAGCGCCAGGGACTCGACAACCTGTTGTGAAAAAAGAGTCGCTGCTTTTTGGCGGCGCTGCGCCAGTTCCTGCGTGCGTCCGGCCATTTGCAGGCGTTCTGCTTCAAGGTTTTTGGAGAGCGCGCTCAGTGTTTCGCTGAGGTTTTCCACCAGATCGAGTTCGCTTTTGAGCCGGTCGCGCAGCGCGATGACGGCGTCCAGGGTACCGCCGTGTTTGCGTTTCAAGCCATTCAGCGCAGCGAGGCGTTCGCGAATTTTCTCCAGCCGTTCTGGCTCGAAGGTGATGCTCTGGTTATAGTGGCGAATGCTTTTTGCCAGTTCGTCGACGAGGATGCGCGCATTCTCGCACTCCTCTTTGAGCGCGGCAAAACGTTGGTCGATTTCCAGCAGCTGTCCGAGATCGGTGGATGCCGCTGTGAGCAGTTCCGCTGCCGAGCCCTCGCCTTCATAAAGTCGTTGAAAGAGGCTGCCGCTGCGCTCGTAGAGGAGTTCGGCGTGGCGAAGTATCTGTTCTTCATTGAGCAGTCCCTCCTCCTCACCGGCAGCGGGCGCCACCGCCTCGATCTCCTGAAGCTGAAACTGCATGAAATCGCGCGACTGCGCCAGTTGGGCGGCGCGCGCTTGCGTCTCCCGCAATTCCCGGATGGCCGCCACAAAGTGCTGATATGCGGCCTTGAAAGCCTCGATCTCCGCATGCAATCCCGCGAAAGCATCCAGATAGGCGCCGTGATGCGCAACCTTGAGCAGGCGCTGATGTTCGTGCTGGCCGTGCAAATCCACCAGCAGCTCGCCCAGCTCTGCGAGAAGGGCGACGGACACCGGGGTGTCATTGATAAAACAGCGGCTCTTGCCGGTGACGGCCACTTCGCGGCGGATTAAAAGAACACCCCGGGGATCATCGAGATCGTTGACGGCGACAAATTCCTGCAACCCGGAGGTGCCCGGAACATGAAACTCGCCTTCGATGATCGCCTTGTCGGCGCCGCTGCGTATGGCCTCTTTTTGCAGGCGATCGCCCAACAGAGCGCCCAGGGCGCCGATGAGAATGGACTTGCCCGCGCCGGTTTCGCCGGTGATGATGTTGAGCCCGCCTTCGAAGGCGATGCGCAGCTCATCGATCAGCAGATAGTTTTTCGCGTACAGCGATATGAGCACTCGTTCGCTCGTTGTGATAGTACTGGGCTCGCCAGCGCGCCGATCCGCCCATCACGGGCACGCAGCCTCCAGGGTAGCGACCACCGGTCTTTTTTCACCCTGGCTCTATTTCACCCCTCTGATTCGTGTCGATTCTTAATTAAATTAACGGAATTGATGCGTTATTATCAAGAGGATTTTATCAAAAATGTTGCCAAAAACAAAAAAAATTAAGGTTCATCCGGCAAATGAGTACTTGGTTAACCGCCAAGAGCGCCGAGATGTATCCATGGACCGTATGGAATGATTCCCCAACCGATTTTCCACTCTCCACGCCGGGGCGTCGAATACAAGGCCATTTCTTTGTTATTAATCATTCTGCGCTTCCCGGCCTTCCCGCGGTCCATCCTTCGGGCTGGAAAGGCCGCAGCGGTCCTGGCCGCCTATTGGCGGATGATGGCCACCTTGCCCGCTTTCGACATTCCCGAGGTGGTGGTCACCAGATAAAGATAGATGCCGCTGGCCACATACTCTCCCCGATCCGTGCGACCGTCCCAGACGATGCGCGCGCCGTAAATCTGCGCCGCCGGGATGTTGCGCACCAGCCGGCCCTCCGGCGTAAAAATGCGCACCGCCGCGTTCTCCGCCAGACCATCGATATAGAAAGAGGTCCCCGATCCGTCGATGATGAAAGGATTGGGATAACCGGAGAGGTTATCGAGATTTTTGGCCGGACGCGTGAAGGGCGTCTGCAGACGCGACAGGCCGTTGGTGGTGCCGATATAGACCTCGCCGGTGTTTTGATCGAAGGCGAAACTGGTGACGTTGTCGCTCACCAGGGGACTCAACGAAGTCGAAAAATGGTGCCAGGTGAAGCCGTCCGCTTCGAACATGCTCATGCCGCCGCTGGTGCCGATCCATTTGTTGTTGCGCACGTCCACGGCAATGACGTTGATGTCGTCATTGATGACCTGATAGCGGGGCTTGACGGCGCCGTCGTACCAGTAATGAAGGGCATCGGGCGTGCCGATCCACATGACGCCGTCGCGATCGTGGGCGAGGGAGCGGATGGTCAGTCCCAGCAAGCCGTCTTCCCGGCCCAACCCCTGGGAGAGATCGTCATCGGATTTATTGAAAGGCGTGTTGTTATCATCGAGCACGCTGACGCCGCTGCCCTGGGTGCCGATCCACTTGCGGCCGGTGTTATCGATCTCCAGGGCGAGCAGGAGCGATGATTTGATGCCATCGCGCGTGGAAAAATATTGCCAGTTCATGAGGGTATCGACCACGGCCAGCACCTGCAAATTGTCGGCCTGGTAATTCAATATCCACATGTTGCCGTGTTCATCGGCGTGGAGGGCTGTTATGACAATATAATTGGGATTGACGCTGATGCCCGCGAGGCCGTCCTTGGCGGAGAGTGTGGAAACGGCGATGCTGTCTCCCTGCCGGGTAAAGATGGCGATGCCGCCGCCCCAGCTGCCGGCCCAGACGCGATTTTTGCTGTCGACGGCCAGACAGCGATAATCATTGCCGGGCAATTTTTTATTGGCGAGATTGAACACCTGCCAATGCGCCCCATCGAAGCGGGAGATGCCGGCGCTGGAGGAGGCGGTCCAGAGATCGCCGTTGTGGTCAAAGGTCAATGCCGTGAACTTGTTATCCGCCGGCCCTTCGGGGATGATATTATCCCAGGTCTGCTCGCTGCTGTTATACAGGGCGATGCCTTTGTTGTCGAGGCCCGCCCAGAGCTGTCCGGCGGTGTCGACGGTCAGCGAGACGGGATTGGAGAGCGACGGGCCCATGCGGCGGTTATCATCGGTCGCCTTGTGCCAGAAGACACCCTCGTTGGTGGCGATCACCATCTTTCCCTGCCATATCTCGAGATCGCTGATGACGCGGTTTTTGAATTCACCGGAACTCCACGCGCCATTCTCGAAATAGTTGATTCCTTTTGTGGTGCCGGCATAGAGGCGGTTCTCGAACCACTGCAGGGCGCGCACCTCGTCAGCGAGCAAGCCCTGGCTGGCCGTGTAGCGCACCCAGGAATTGGGCGCCATCAGATTGGGCAGATCGAGACTGGAAGCGTAAACGCCTTTGGGGCCGGCGGCCCAGATTTGCCGGCCGACAAAATGCGTGTCATGGATTTCGCCGATCTTGTAGGTCTCCTTGACCTCCCAGCGTTTGGCATCGAACAGGCTCACACCGATCCCCAGCGCGACAAAGATCGAATCACCGAGCGGCGTCAGGCGATTGATGGTTTGGCCTGCATAATCCTGAATCAGGCGCCAGGTTTGGGTGGCAGGATGATAGACATTCATGGCGCCGTTGTCGATGGCCACCCAGATGCGGCCGAGATGATCGCGGGTGACCGCGGTGATATCATTGCCGGCGAGCCCGTCGGTGTTCACAAACGGCGCAAAGGTGCCGGCGGCGGGATTGTAACGTAGCAGTCCGCCGTTGGTGGCGCACCAGATGGTGGAATCGCCGGCGATGATTTGCCGGGTATCGATGGCGTTGGTGTAGGTCTGCCATTGCCAGTTGATGCCCGCCCACGCCGGCAGCAACAGCGCCAGCAGAAGCGTTATGGCCCTTTTTCCGTGCTGCATCCTGTCAACCATTGAGATGAGTGAAGAGGTTTGCCATTTCGATGGCGCTCATGGCCGCGTCCCAGCCTTTGTTCCCCGCCTTGGTGCCGGCGCGCTCGAGCGCCTGTTCAAGATTGTCCGGGGTGATGACGCCGTAAGCGATGGGGAGGGTGAATTCCATGCTGACCTGGGCGATGCCCTTGGTCACTTCGGCGGCGATATATTCAAAGTGGGGCGTTGCGCCGCGGATGACCGCACCCAGACAGAGGATGGCCTGGTATTTCCCGCTCTGCGCCAGTTTTTTGGCCGCCACAGGAATTTCGAAAGAGCCGGGCACCCAGGTGATGACGACATCGTCGAGATTGCCGCCGTGGCGCTTGATGCAATCGAGGGCGCCTTCGAGCAACTTGTTGCAGATCAGCTCGTTGAAGCGGCTGACGACTATGGCAAACTTGACACCCCTGGCCGAGAGTTGTCCTTCAATCACTTTTGGCATGCTATTCACCTGCTTTGAGAACACCTTTTATGGACAGCTGCGATCATCCGGAGAAATACGATTGAATCCCGTGTACAGGCATGGATTCGTTGATGTGGATTTTCGCAGAGGATTACAACGCTTCGTCATCAGACATCAGAATCAGATGTCCCAGTTTATCGCGTTTGGTTTCGAGATAAAACCCGTTCACCTCATTGGGTTTGACCTCGATGGGCAAGCGCTCGACCACTTCGAGGCCATAGCCCTTCAATCCGACGATCTTTTTCGGATTGTTGGTCAGCAATTTGATTTTGCGCACGCCGAGGTCCCAGAGAATTTGCGCGCCGATGCCGTAATCGCGCAAATCCGCCTTGAATCCCAGCGCCTCATTGGCTTCGACGGTGTCCTTGCCGAGGTCCTGCAGCGCATAGGCCATGATTTTGTTGGCCAGTCCGATGCCGCGGCCTTCCTGGCGCATATAGAGCAAGACGCCGCTGCCTGCTTTCTCAATTTCACGCAGAGCCAGTTCCAATTGTTCCCCGCAATCGCAGCGCATCGAGCCAAAGACGTCGCCGGTGAGGCATTGCGAGTGCACGCGCACCAGCACCGGATCGTCGCCGTCGACATCTCCTTTGACCAGGGCGAGGTGATGATGATCATCCACCGCACTGGCGTAAATATTCAGTTTGAAATGGCCGAATTTGGTGGGGAAATCGGTGGTGGCGATGCGTTTGATCAGCACCTCATTTTGGCGGCGGTACTCGATGAGCGCACGCACGGTGATGATGCTCAATCCAAACTGTTTGGCCAGTTTGAAGAGGACGGGCAGGCGCGCCATGGTGCCGTCATCGTCCATAATCTCACAGAGCACGCCCGCGGGATAGGCGTCGGCCTGTTTCGCCAGATCGACCACCGCCTCGGTGTGGCCGGCGCGGCGCAGCACCCCGCCGCTGACCGCGGCGATGGGAAAGATGTGGCCGGGCCGGGCGAAATCCATCTCTTTGGATTGCGGATCGATGAGCGCCTTGATGGTGGCGGCGCGGTCGCTGGCCGAGATGCCGGTGGTGACGCCATGGCGGTAATCCACCGACACGGTGAAGGCCGTGCCCAGCAGGGCTGTGTTGTTGGGCACCATGAAGGGGATATCCAGCGCCTCGAGACGCTGCGTCGTCATGGCGACGCAGACCAGGCCACGGCCCTGCTTGGTCATGAAATTGACCGTCTCCGGGGTCACCTTTTCGGCGAGCATGATAAAGTCGCCTTCGTTCTCGCGGTCTTCATCGTCGACGACAATGATGATTTTCCCGTCGCGCAGATCCTGCACCGCCTCCGGGATGGTGTTGAATACGAATTTTTCCTGATTTATATCCATAGAGCCCACTCAGTAACCCCACTGCTTTAGCATATCTTCCGAGATATTTCTGAGCGGCGCCTGCTTGCCGAGCAGTCGCGCAACGTATTTGCCGATGATATCGCACTCGATATTCACGCTCTCGCCGCTCTTGATGTCGCCCAGCGTCGTGGCCTGCGCCGAGCGCGGAATCAAGGCGATGCTGATGCGATCCGCTGTAACGCGGGCGATGGTCAGGCTCACCCCCTCGACGGCGATGGAGCCCTTTTCGACCACAAAGGGGTGCAGTTCCTCCGGAAGGCGGATTTCCAGCCACCAGCCCGGATCACTTTGTGAAAACGCCAGCACCTCGCCGACGCCGTCGATGTGCCCCTGCACGAAATGACCGCCGAGGCGGCCGCCGGCCGGCAAGGCCCGTTCGAGGTTGACCGGGCTGCCCGGACGCAGGCGTCCAAGGGTCGAGCGCTGCAGCGTTTCCGCCACCGCTTCCACGCAAAAGGCATCCGCCCTTTTCTCTACGACGGTCAGGCAGACGCCGTTGACGGCGACGGAATCGCCCGGCTGCAAATCACCCAGCACCGTGTCGGCAGCGATGGTGAGACGGCTGCCCTGACCATAGGCTGCGACCGCCTGAATGCGCCCCGTCTCTTCGACCAGTCCGGTGAACATCAGCCTCTCTCTCAAACCAGATATTTGACCCATCCCTGCACCAGAATATCGACAGGGAGGATTTTGTATACCACGCGTTCAAGCTGAACGGCGTTATTGATATTGCGGATGCCGAGATCACCGATGGCATCGACGCCGGAACCCAATATTTTGGGGGCGATGAAACTGACGATGCGATCGACGACTTTGGTTTTCAGACTGGCGGTGGCCAGCGTATTGCCCCCTTCAATCAGAACGGAGGTCAGGCCCAGTTCGGCCAGTTTGCGCCATAATCCGGCCGATTCCACCCAGCCGTGTTGATCCTCCGGCAAAACCAGGACTGTGGCGCCCTTTTCCTGGATGCGGCTGATTTTTTCTTTCGAAGCCCGGGAAGTCGTGATGACGGTGGTCAGATAGGGCATTTCATCGCCGAGAATCTGCGCATCCAGAGGAATGCGCAGCTGGCTGTCGAGCACGATACGATGCGGCGACACGGCATCGACCATGCGCACGGTCAACTGGGGATCATCGGTCAATACGGTATTGATGCCGACCAGCAGGGCGTCGTGCTGCGCACGGATGCGATGCGCCTCGACGCGCGATTCTTTGGAAGTGATCCATTTGGAGTGACCGCTGCTGGTGGCAATGCGGCCGTCGAGCGTCTGCGCCATCTTGAGGGTGATCAGGGGCCGGCCGCTGCGCATGTATTTGATGTAACCGGCATTGAGATCAGCCGCCTCGGCCTCGAGGAGACCGGTGCGAACCCGGATGCCGAGGCTGCGCAGACGCTGCACTCCCTTGCCATTGACCACAGGATTGGGATCCTGCATGGCGACCACGACCTCGGCAATGCCGGCCGCAAAAATCTGTTCCACACAGGGACCGGTTTTGCCCTGATGCGCGCAGGGCTCCAGGGTAACATACAACGTGGCGCCTTCCGCATTTTCACCCGCCCCGTCCAGGGCATTTATCTCGGCATGGGGGCCGCCGAACTTTTGGTGCCAGCCTTCCCCGACCACCTCGCCCGCTTTGACGATCACCGCGCCGACCATGGGATTGGGACTGACCATGCCACGTCCTTTGCCAGCCAGCTGCAGGGCCTGCGACATGTAGAGACTATCTTGCTCGCTCGGAAGATCGTGCGACAAAGCCGTAGCCTTTCTCGAAAAAGAGCGTGTCCGTCCCAACGCCGTCACGGCAGATGAATCAGGCAACGCTGCCCCTGGTTGCCTGCGTCGGAAAACCGGTTGGCGCGAGATGGTGACAACAGACGGAAATTTACGGATTAATGGGGCTTAAATCAAGCTAATTTTCCCCGCTCAGACTAACAGCTGCTGCATCCCGATTATTCCCCCAAGTGATTAAACTACTACAAGTTGACGCTCCATGCAAAAAAAATACAAAATGTTGATTTTTCGCTTGACTATTCAGCCCCGATTTTCTAAATTGATACAGCAACGGGAGGCAACTGCGCATCATGCAACATCCGGGACTACCTTCGGGCTCGATTGCTACTGTGTGTGGAAGATGGTGTTAGGGGGCCTCGACAATTAACCTCTCTCCCCAAAAATCCAAAATATACGAATCGCATTCGGTGCATGTAGGTGGGGGTGCCCACCCTGATATTGTTGTCGAATAAGGAGAAATTATGAAGCAGTACGGCAAGACCGGGCAGCTTGAATTGACCGTGCCTGATCAGACTGGGCAATCTCACAGGGCGAGACATTCTCACGAGAAATTGAACATCCAGCGCTTTTTCACCCGAGTCGGTGTACATCCGTACGATGAAATCGAATGGGATTTCCGCACTGCTTCCATCAACAACGACAAGGGTGAAATCCTCTTCGAGCGACAAAACATTGAAGTGCCCAAGACATGGTCGCAGACCGCCATCAACATCGTCGCGTCCAAATATTTCCATACCCACAAAAATTCCGGCACCCACGAAACCAGCGTCAAATCGATGGTCGATCGCGTGGCCAAAACCATCACGCGGTGGGGATTGCAGGATGGTTATTTTGCCACCCCCGGGGATGCCGAGACCTTTGAAGCGGAACTCACCCATCTTTTGATCAATCAAAAAGCTTCCTTCAACAGCCCGGTCTGGTTCAACATGGGGGTCGAAGAGCACCCGCAATGTTCCGCCTGTTTTATCAATGCCGTAGAGGACACCATGGAGTCCATCCTCAATCTGGCGAAAACCGAGGGTTTGCTTTTCAAGTGGGGCTCCGGAACCGGCACCAATTTTTCCTCCCTGCGCTCCTCCAGGGAGAAGCTCTCCTCCGGCGGCAGCGCCTCCGGACCGGTCTCTTTCATGCGCGGCTATGATTCCTTTGCGGGGGTGATCAAATCGGGGGGCAAAACCCGCCGCGCTGCCAAGATGGTCATTCTCAATGCCGACCATCCCGATATCGTCGAATATATCAACTGCAAGTCCAGCGAAGAGAAAAAAGCCTGGGCGCTCATCGAGATGGGCTATGACGGCTCCTTCGGCGGTGAAGCCTACAATTCGGTTTTCTTTCAGAATTCCAACAACAGCGTTCGCGCCACGGACGAATTCATGCAGGCGGTGGAGATGGATGGGCTGTGGAACACCCATGCCGTCACCGATGGTGCGGTGGTGGACACCTATCGCGCCCGCGATTTGATGAAAATGATTTCTGAAGCCGCCTGTATCTGCGGCGATCCGGGCATTCAGTTTCACTCCACCATCAACGACTGGCACACCTGCCCCCATTCGGCACCCATCAACGCCTCCAATCCCTGCAGCGAATATATGTTTGTGGACAACTCCTCCTGCAACCTGGCCTCGCTGAATTTGATGAAATTTGTCAAGGAGAGCGGTGAATTCGATGTCGAAGCGTATCGCCGCGCCATTCATCTCCTCATCATCGCCCAGGAGATCATTGTCGATAACGCCAGCTATCCCAACGAGCCGATCACTGAAAACAGCCATCTTTTCCGTCCGCTCGGTCTCGGATACGCCAACCTCGGCGCCCTGCTCATGTACTACGGCCTGCCCTATGACAGCGACCAGGGCCGCGCCCTGGCGGGCACGCTGACCGCCCTGATGACCGGTCAGGCGTACCTCACCTCCGCCATCCTCGCCAGTGCCGTCGGGACTTTCAGCGAATTCGAAAAGAATCGCCAGCCCATGCTGCGCGTCATGCGCAAACACCGCGCCGCGCTGGAGAACATCGATCCCAATCTCTCATCCCCCGAACTCATGGCTGCCGCCAATGAAGTGTGGAACGATGCCCTCGAAATGGGCGGCCGCTATGGCTACCGCAACGCCCAGGTCACCGTCCTCGCGCCGACCGGCACCATCGGCTTCATGATGGACTGCGACACCACCGGGATCGAACCCGATATCGCCCTGGTCAAGTTCAAAAAACTGGTGGGCGGCGGCCAGCTCAAACTCATCAACGGCACCGTGCCCGAGGCGCTGCATCGCCTCGGTTACCCCGAAGAGCACATCAAGGACATCCTCGCCTACCTGGATAATTTCGACACCATCGAAGGCGCGCCCCACCTCAGTGACGAGCATCTGCCCGTATTCGATTGCGCCTTCAAACCGATGAACGGCAAGCGCTACATCCATTACCTGGGACATGTCCGTATGATGGCCGCCGTACAGCCCTTCCTCTCCGGCGCCATCTCGAAAACGGTCAACATGCCCACGGAAGCCACGGCGGAAGAGATCGCCCATGTCTATCTGCAGGCGTGGAAACTCGGCCTGAAATCGATTGCCATCTATCGCGATGGCTCGAAACGTTCCCAGCCGCTCAGCACCAGCAAGGAGGGCAAAAACGGCGCCGCCGGGGATGCCGCGGAAAACGACTTCACAGGCCAGCGTCATCGCCTCCCCGACGAACGCAACGCGCGGACGCACAAATTTTCCATCGCCGGACACGAAGGGTATATCACCGTGGGCGAATACGCAGATGGCCGTCCCGGGGAGATTTTCGTGGTCATGGCGAAAACCGGCTCGACGGTTCGCGGTTTGATGGATGCCTTTGCCACCTCGGTGTCGATCAGCCTGCAGTACGGCGTGCCCCTGTCCGTCTTCATCAAGAAATTCAGCCATACCCGCTTCGAACCCTATGGCTTCACCAACAATCCGGCCATCCCGGTGGCCAAATCGATCACGGATTACATTTTCCGCTGGCTCGAGGCGCGCTATCTCCATGACCGCGTCTCGGACAAGGAGGCCGAAGGTGGTTTTTCCGATTTTGAGGTGACCCATGAAATGGCCGACGAAGGCAAGGCCTTCGTCGAACAGAGCGATGCGCCGCCGTGCTCGGAATGCGGCAGTCTCATGGTGCGCAACGGCGCCTGTTACAAATGCCTCAATTGCGGCGGCACCAGCGGCTGCTCCTGATTCGTCCCACTCCAACAAAAAAGCCCTGACCTTTTTCAGCCAGGGCTTTTTTTATGCCTGATCAAGCTATCTGTTCCGGCTAACTGAATATTAGAAAAACAGGCCACTTTGAGGGGTAACAGTCTTTTTGCCTTGAGGCGTTAACAAACCAACCTGCAAGGAGAAAGACGATGACAGCCCCAAAGAACAATGGCAAGAATTATACCGTTGAAGAGAAATTAGAGATACTTGCTGCGGCCAAGGGCAGCGGTCTCAAAGAAGCAGCGGCAAAGTACCATGTTTCAAAAGCCAGCATCTACAACTGGCGGAAGCAACACGAAACACAAGGCGCAGACGGGCTTCAAGACGGCCGGTCGAGCAACATTGGCGGCAAGCCAGTACCAGACTGGAAGCGAATCAAAGTACTCGCCGTCAAAGAAACCGATCCGGGATTCGGAGCCAGTCAAATCCGGAATCAACTCCGGCGCGAAGGGACGACGATCAGCATCGAATCGATCCGCGCGATTCTCAAAGAAGCCGGTTTTGCCGTAGAACGGCGTCATGCAGGGCAAAAGGAGTATCTTCGTTTTGAAGCATCCAGGCCTCTGGAGCTGACGCAGATCGATATTTGTGAATTTCATGTCCATAAGCAAAAGGTCTATCTGGTGCTTTTGCTGGACGATTACAGCCGGTTTCTGCTGAAGTTGATAGGAGTTGATAGGAATTTTGATTTTGCTGGGGTCAAAAAAATCGAGGAAATCATCCTCTGTCAAGCGCCCCATACCCCATTTTCAGAGCGCCAAGCTATTATCCGGCCCCCTCTCCGCTTCTTATCTGCCGGTATATTAGCCAATCAGAATCTGAAAATCAAGCAAAATGTCTAAAAAGTATGTAAATAGGCCATATCACTGCGGGAACAACTCGCGCGTAACTAAGGAATGACTCTATATGCAGACGCGACCAAATTGGCCGTAATCACGCACTGGACTTGAGGATTTAGGAACTGATAGGAACTGATAACTGATANNAACTGATAACTGATAGGAACTGATAGGAAATTTGATTTTGCTGGGGTCAAAAAAATCGAGGAAATCATCCTCTGTCGAGCGCCCCATACGCCATTTTCAGAGCGCCAAGCTATTATCCGGCCCCCTCACCGCTTCTTACCTGCCGGTATATTAGCCAATCAGTCTCTGAATATCAAGTAAAATATCGAAAAAGTATGTACATGGGCGATATCGCTGCGTGATCAAATTGCACAGAAATTAAGGAAGGACTCTATATGCAGACGCGATCAAAATAGCCGTAATCATAGCCCGGCTCACCCTCTGCCACTCTGCTTACTGCTACTGGCGGCGGCCGCGATACCGCCTCTTTCCACAACCCGCAGTGACGCAGTATTTTCTCAACCACGTCCACCTGGCATTTATCGATAAAGCTGATGACCTTCATCTCCCCGCCACACTCAGGACATCGCAGCGGGTCTACCTCGTACACCTTCCTGATCAATGCCGCCCAACTCATTTTCCGCTTCTTAATGAACGCTCCATCGCTCGCACTTTTTCCATCACCCATAGCCACAGGAGCCTCGGAAACGACTGGCTCCCTTTTCCTGCGCATGCCTCGCTCTTTATTCGAATACCAACCAAAGTAGTGAATCAGATGCTGCCCCTTGTCCGGTATATGCTGCGTTACCTCCGCCAGAAATTCCAGCGCATCAAATACCTGGGAATTGCGCAACACCCCTTCCCTGAGCCGCTCATCTCCGGGCCGCGGATACCGCACGCATTCGCTTTTCCCGGCCCGGTAGATCACCTCTCCATCTTCGCTAACCTTGATCATCCGCGCCAGCGAAAAGGGGCAACGTGAAATATACGAGACCAGCCGCTGCATGCCTTCTTCATCTTCTGAAGCAATCTGTACAGAGTTGTCTATACTGAACCCCGAGTGCGGCCAGCCCCGCATCGAACGCACCACCTCCTCATCGATCTTTTCCTCGCGCAGCAGCAGATCAAACACCCGCTCCCTCCATGACTCTGTACATCGCTCCATATCCACCCTGGTGATCCGGATAAAAAATCCGTCCCGCCTGAACAATCCCTCGCTCACAATCGCATGCACAGGACTGTGCCAGCCCATCAGATCACCAAAAGTCTGAATCGCCCCCACATAACCGGGTTCCCCTTCTCGTGCCCCGCAAGCCTGGCGCAATGCATCCTTTATCGTTTCATACGCCAGCCGGCAGAGCTTGCCCAATAATCGCCGGTCGTAACGAAAGAAAATTCGCAACCGTTTCGGCATGGTCAATACCCACTGCCGGTGGCTAACCGGTGCAAAGACTTCCTCGGCCAGCCGCATGCCCAGCAACAGCGCCCGCTTCTGATCGGGACAACAGCAGCGTTGCCGGCATGAAAACGCCACGAAAAACTCCTTGCCGCAATCCGGACAACGCACCCGCGCAAATCCCTCCCTCAGGTCCCCGCATTTGAGAAACTTGTCAATGGCAGTGCTCACTCCCACGCTCTGCGTGGGTGTGCAAGTCGGCCTCCAATAGTCCTGTTTCGGCTGGAACCTTTCAGCATAAACACGCTCGAACTCGTCGAAATGGTCTCGCACCAGTCTGAAAAAGGGCGAAGCCTGCGGATTGCGAGGCAGGTACATTTTTGCCGCAGGAGCACACACGCTATACCGCTGGGGCGATGCCGACCGGATGACGCTTTACATGACTTCCGGCGGCACGGTCTATAAAGTGAGATCCCCTTTTGCCGCAGTCAACGATGCTGGGGCTGGTTTGCTGCCGGATGCATTCCAATTGCTGCCCAATTATCCAAACCCCTTCAATGCCACGACGACCATCCGGTTTTTACTGCCCGCAGCAGACAGGGTGGCCTTGCGGATTTATTCTGCTTTGGGGCAAGAGACGGCCAGGCTGCTGAGTGAGGAGAGGGCAGCCGGGCCGCACGGGGTGATTTGGAGCGCCCTGACTCTTTCGAGTGGTATCTACTATATCGTACTCGAAAGCGGAATTTGCCGTATTGCCAGGAGTGCCGTGCTGGTCAGATAAGAAAAAATTTTCGCTGGGTCTTTATCAAGTCCAGCCTTGGTTTATCCAGGAGCAGAAAAAATTGTATTAACAATCACAATGTGCCAATTAGGTAAAATGCGGGGGCATGCAAGAGGGCTTTGCGCGGGTACGCTGTCCGGATGTGCAAAAAGCTTTTTGTGGCACTTTCTTGCCGCAGCGCTGATGTTGTTTGTCCTGCGATTAGATGCAGACGCTATGGCACTTCTCACCAGATTGTTGGCAAAATAAAATCCCCATTCGGCGATGAAGCACTACAGAAGAGGCTGGTACCATATGATATAGATAATGGCCTAGCCCATCAGCAAAGCAGATGACATCTTGTTGGTATTTTCATCTAGCCATTCTTGATTTCAACGCGGATTGGTTTTGATCCCTTTTTACATAACTCAAAACGATTCTCCATCGATTGTTCTTTCTTTCTCCCGTGTCGTCCTTCCCTGCAATAGCGAAAGTAGCGCCAAAGTTACTCCTGGTGCCGATGCAATATAAAAAGTACTGGAACTATTTAATCATCGAAAGCTTGATTATATGGCATTTATTCCTTGTAATGATACGGCAAAAATAAATTCCACTTCCGACCAGGCTCTCCGAATCGTCGCGGCCGTCCCAGAATATTACATGCCGGCCGGCCACTTTTTCGCCATTCCAAAGTGTTTTCACTTGCTGCCCAAGGTAATTGTAAATTTTTACGGATACTTCATTCTCATCTGGCAGATAAAAACATATCCGCGTTTCGCTGTTAAATGGATTGGGATAACTTTCCGCGGATATTTCTTGCGCGGTTGCAAAGCTTAATAAAGAACCGTTAGTTGAAAAAGGTTCCTGCATTTTTAGGGCAAAGACTAAATGTTCGATCAGTGAAGAATCTTCTCCCTTAATTTGGCTACGAATCAAGGCAATCGCATCTTCTTTCTGACGATTACCCGCAAGGCCAAATGCGTTGATCATGATCATCTCATTTTCGAATGGCGTATTTTTGTATTTAAGTGCTGGGTCAAATTCAAAATTGCCCCCCTCATATCGGTGAATTGCACTCCATTTGTCCACCACAAACTTGACATTTACAGGAACAGTTACATCACTTATCAATTGTTGATTAAATTCTGTCATTTCAGTACTCGATGTATTATCCAGAAGGATGTCCAGCGCTAGCGCCGCGTAGTCTTGGGTTCTGTATTCGTCCACTAAGGCAATCAAGTCATTTTTGGCACTCATTATGCCTGATTTATGGATCGCGTTTTTTGCTGCAAGCAGCATTTTGAAAAATTCACTGTTTTCCTTGGGTAAGCTCCATGAAGGACCGGCAGCAGGACTACTTGGTGGACTGCCCATTTTATTGGCCCGATAGATACTGCCATAAAACCAATCCGTATCCGGATCGGGGCATTGATCGAAGTAGTTATTGGCTGCATAAACAGTATTTCCCGTGGAATTATAGATATATTTACATATTGAGGCGCTGGGCTTGGTTAAATAGTTGTTCCCAGGGTCTTCGTCAAAACCAAAATAGCCGTAACCGCCTGAAATATATGCGCGATGTTGGACGATGCTTGATTCCCATTTGTTGTGGCCGTCGCTACCACCATCGATGAAATTAGGGCTTCCCGAGGTGATACAAACACCATATTTAGCCGTCTTGAAGCTGTTGAATTTGAAATTGCCACCATCGCTGCCGCAATTAGCCAGATATACAGCGAACGTATCAGCTTCAATGTAATTGTCATCCACCACCGGCCAGGCGCCACTACCGGTGACAAACACGCCGTACCAACTTGCACTCTTGATATTGCACTCTTCGATGGTTGGATTAGATGCATTAATGCAAACTGCGTACTTGGCGTTTTCGATGGTGCAGTTTTTCAGGTAACTGCTCGACGAAGCGGTGGATTGGAAGCGGATGCCGTACCAGGCACCTTTGCTAGTGGATTTGAATGTGGCGTTGTCGGCTATGAGTGTGCCACTAATAATCAATTCACATTTATTAGCATCTTGCCCGCCCGATTGATCATCGCTACCATCGAAGGTAACTGTGGCATTATCTAAAACTGTTAGGATTTTACCAGAAGGGATAGTTATGTCACCAGTGACTGTTATATTCCCAGACCAAATCGTATTATAATCTAATGTACCTGACCAGGAACCGCCTCCAGGTATGATGATTACTCTAGTTGGGGTGGCATAGAACGAACTATCGCATAGATAGTAAGGTGCCCCAACAGCCCAGCTATTAAAATGTATAATACGCCATCTATCTGAGCTACTAGCACCACCATTAATATATTTATATCCAATTGCAGTAACGGCATGGTCTGAACTCTGAAACCAAGAATTGTCTGTTAATTGAATCCAAGCATAGCTACCATATTGCAGTACGAAAGGCCTACCAGCGTCAATTTCATCACAGAAGGTGCTCCAACTCACAGAGGACTCGTATGTGCAAGTAAAATCATATGAATTGGTATCATTACAAACCGCCTGGGTTCCATCGTCACAGTATGTAAAAATTGTACCATAACCTGGCACATAACCCATTGCGGGGCCCAATTGTTTGTTAATGAGCCCCAAATAACCATTTGTATATTTTGTGCCAGCATATGCGCTTCCACCACCATCAATTAAATCCGAATAACCGTGATCATCCCAATAACCAAGTACCATTGCGGCAGAAACCGGAACACAGCCCCGTGAGAAATACTTACTTGAATCAAGGTCAACACTATTATATATGGGCACATCATTAATTATAACTTCCCGATCAACCATACTTTTATGGACATTTTTCTCATTTGAAGAACTAACTTTTAATGGAGCCATTTGATAAATATTACGGGGGGGTGCAAATTTAATGTCAATTGCATCGGCGCGATCAAGAAAAAGGGTGTTTATAAAAAGCGAACGATTTTCTGAAGCATATTTGCAATAGATATCTGCTGGGCCGAGATAATAATATCTATCTTCAATCACATCTTTATTGAAATATTTCTTGGCCTTTGATCTTGAATCAAAAAGAGCACAATAATGAGGTGGCAATCCTGCATATGCGGCAGCCACATACGGATTTTCTGGGCTTCCCATTACGATTATCGTCGCGAAATCAGTTTCTTTTATCATTTGTTTCCAATAAAATTGAATTAAATTCTTATCAGAATTCTCTTCAGCTTTAATTCTTTTCTGATATGAACATTCTCCAATTTTAAAATATCCTGTTCTTGAGGAATAACACCAGACTTTGTATAAACTGTAAAAATCCAAGCAGCAATCGTATTATCTGGAAAATAGTATGGTTTGCCCTGATCTATCGTACCGCCAAAGGTTTGATTTGTCCAACATTCTGCTGCTTGCTTATATCGTACTGGATTTGCTATATTTTGAGCATACACACAAAAGCTCATAAAAAACTGTAACATAATAAGATAGAATTTGAACGCTTTCATTTGAGCCTCCCCAGTATTGATAATATTGTGATTTAAATTTATCTTAACCCATCTTTACCAATATAGGGTATAACTATTTAATAAACAGTAGCTCTATTTTCAAAAAATCACTACAGATTTCAGTTTTCGTAGCGTTTTGTTTTCAGTGGCCGATGCGCCAGATGGAGCGCATCGTAGATCACCTTATGCATTGCCTCCGGTTGTGATGTTTTGCGGGTATATAGGCGCCGGCCATCTTCAGCGGTCAGCGCCGTTGTGATGCGTAC
>DCUM01000201.1:0-6088 GCA_002327255.1 bacterium UBA2214
CTTTGTCTGTATATAGAGATAGTAGGCACCAAATCATGGTTGCCGGATTAATCCGCTAACCCGGAGCGTGTCAAAAGCCTGTCTGGAGGTTATCGTCATAAAGTGGCAGATGCCGGTAATCGTCAAGAGTCCCGAAGGCGCCGAATCGCCAAAATCCTGACTGCACCGGGTCGTCGAGAGTCCTGAAGACGCCGAAACGTCAAGAGACCTGGAGGCATGTAATTTTTGCCACAGAATTTGCATGAAGAATCATTGTTGTCAGGCTGTGAGAAGAATCACCAATAGTGAAGGTTAGAATTCATACCTTCTTCTGCTACCGCCAGGTTGTTTGGGACTGCAATGACGGTGTTTAACAGTGATCAAGGTATGATGCGATTTTTGCCAAATAGAAAACAAATGAACCGGTATATCCGGGACGTATTGTTCTTTGTCACATGGGCCTGGTTGGCGGTATCGCCCGCTGTTTATGGCGGGACGGCCACCCTCACCTGGTTGCCGGTGACGGAGGACACGCTGGGGCACGCCGAATCGCAGCCGGTCTATTATAACATCTATTGCGATACGGTGCCGGCCTTTGTGCCCGCGCAAGCCAATTTTCTCGCGGCAACCGTGAACACGCAATGGGTGCACACGGATGCCCGGCTGGATGACCCCAACCGCCATCTCTTTTACAGGGTTTATGCCGTCGATCTCTGGGGCAATCAGTCGGCCGTCTCCGGCCTGGTCGGCGAGACCACCTACGTGCTGGCCAACCTCCGCGTCCTGCTCGAGGCGCCCTATGATGTGACCGGCGACTCTTTGTCGACGCGGCTGCGGGCAACGGGCCTGTTGCCGTTGAGTTCGCCTTATGCGCAGGCGCCGCGCCGTGTTGCCGTGATTCCACCGGGGAGCGTCGATTGGGTGCTGTTGCAGCTACGCGATCCCACGACGGCCACGATTCACGCGCAGGAGTCTTTTTTCATCAAAAAGGATGGCACGCTCACGGAAATGGATGGCCTCAATCCCCAACTGGGTTTCACCGGCTGTGAGGCGGGCGCCTATCAGATCATCGTGCGGCACCGTAACCATGTGGCGGTCATGTCGCGGGCGGCCGTTGCCTTGTCCGAAAACGAGGCATCACTTTACGATTTCAGCACGGACAGCAGCCGCTATTACGGGACCTCAGCGGCCAGGATGCTGGCCGATGGCCGATGGGGACTCTGGTGCGGCGATTTCAATCAGGACGGACTGGTGACGGAGATCGATTATGCCTGGTGGCTGGACGATGCACAGCGAGGGCGCAGCGGTTACCGCCCGGCGGACCTGAACGGGGATAATCGCTGCACGACAGCGGATTACGTGATGTGGTACCGGACGTTCCGCCGCGGTGTTCAGTCTCATGTGCCGTAAATCGTGCTTCTCATCCAATTAATAATAAATTTTTTAATAATTTCGTTTGTTTTTATATTGTCTTGATGTATATTTAGCACATAACCTCAAAATGGGGCTTGGAAAGCATGCAAAAAAAACACCTCAGCATTTTGTGCCTGGCAGCGTTTCTGCTTTTCGCTCTGGCTGCGTCCCTTTGGGCCGATGATTCGGAATTCCGGTTGATCGTCACGAAGAACAGCGGCGCCGTGGGTGCCCGTTTTCATGTCAATCTGGAGATGCGGGCGCCCACCACACGCACCCTGAATTCCCTGACCATCGACCTCACCTATGGCCCGGAATTGACGGCCTTTGCCACCAATCCGGACAGCAACTGGTTTTCCGCCACGACCGGATACGATCTTTCGGTGAGCAAGCTGACCTCGCCGGTCAATTACTATCGCGTGCTGGTCACGGGCAATGGCATCGGCAAGTCCGGCGCCGGCACACCGCCCGGTTTCAATGTCACCACCACCTGGCAGCGCGTTGTCACGCTGCGCTGGAGCATTGGCACCCTCAGCCCCTCCTATAACGTGGCGTTCGTCACCACCACCGACGCCGCGGCCTATTTTGACAATCTGGCGAACAACCCGGAAGGCGATCTCACCGAATGGGCGACCGATACCAAGGCGGGCGCCGCTCTCAAGATCGCCACGCGCGTCTTTCTGCACGGGCCTTACAGCACCACCACCCATAGCATGACCACGGCGCTCAACCCGGCCTATATTCCGCTGACCTCGCCCTACAGCTGGGACCCGCGCACCATCGGCGCCATCCCCGCGGATGTGACCGACTGGGTGCTCCTGCAGCTGCGCAGCAGCACCACCGGCGCGACCATCGCCGCCAGGAGTCTGTTCCTGCACAAGGATGGCTATCTCGTGGCCGATAACGGCACCACGACGGAGCATACGATTTCTTCCCTGGAAGGCGTCAAGGATTACTATCTCGTCATCCGCCATCGCAATCACCTCGCGGTGATGAGCCAGAGTGGCGTCACCTTGAATACAACCAGTCCCCCCGCGACCTATGATTTCACCACGGCGCTGAACAAACATTACGGCGGTGATGCCCGCCTGCTCGAGGCCGGGGTGTACGGCATGTATGCCGGCGATGCGAATGGCAATGGCATGGTGCAGACCACCGATAAAAATGTGGATTGGCGTACAGACGTCGGCAAGACAGGTTACTACGGTGCGGATATGAATCTCAACAGCATGGTACAAACGACCGATAAAAACTCCTATTGGCGTTTGACGGTCGGCAAAAATTCGCAGGTGCCCTGAAAAATTTGATAGAATGGATTATCCCCTGATACGGACGGGGAGACTTATAAGGAGTACAAATATGTGGAAAAAGATCGTACTGGTCGTGATGTTGGCGGCTGTATCGGGTTGGGCGGAGGGCATCACCTTTAGCTTTGCCAATGGCACGCTCACCGGGACCAGCCCCAGATATTACGAATTCGATGTCATGGTGGCCGCCTCCGCATCAGGCACCAACCTGGGAGACACCCAGGTCTACATCAATTATAATACCGCAGCTTTCGGAACCAGTGTCGTCGCCAACAACAAGGTGACGGCCACATTGGGTTCACTGCTCGGTACGGGTGGTTATCTGGGACCCTGGAAGAATGATTCCGGCACCGGCCGCTTTGCTCTAACACCTGAATGGTCTGGTGTCCTCCCCGCCGCCTTGCCGACCACCCCCTCGCAACTTGTGCACATCGTGATGGAAATCGCCGATGTCAATCAGACTGCAGGACTGAGTTTCCAGGCTGGGGATATGGTGGGTTTGCAGTATACAGACACCTATGCTGCTTATTCCCCCGTCACCGCCATCGACACCGATGACGCCACCCTGCCCGTGCAACTGGCCACCTTCATGGCGCAGGTCAAGGAGGGCGTGGTCGAACTTAAGTGGATCACCGCCAGCGAACTCAACAACACCGGCTTTAATATCTATCGCAGCACGCGCAAGGATGCCGATTTCAAGCGCATCAACGGCCAGCCCATCCCCGGCGCCGGCACCTCTTCCACCACGCGCACCTATACCTTCATCGATGACCGTCTTGAATCCTTCAAGACCTACTATTACAAACTCGAAGATATCGATGTTTCGGGTCAGAGCAACATGCACGGTCCCATCGACATCCGCGTCGATGCCGTTATGCTGCCCGAGGATTACTATATCTACCAGAACTATCCCAATCCCTTCAATCCGAGCACGACCATCGAGTACGGTCTGCCCGAAGCCGCCACCGTGCGCGTGCAGGTTTATAACCTGCGCGGCGAACTGGTGCGCACGCTGATCAACGAGAACCAGACCGCCGGCCATCGTACCGCCGTCTGGAATGGCACCGGCGACAGCGGCCAGGTGCTGCCCACCGGCATCTATATCTGCCGCATCCAGGCCGGCAGCTATGCCAAATCGATCAAGATGATGTTCGCGAAATAACCGGATTTTATCACACCTAGGGCTGTCTGCATCAACGGACGGCCCTTTTTTTTTATCCTGCGCGGGTGGTAGAGATGCGGCCGAAGGCATTGCCACGCAAAGCCGCCAAGCCCGCAGACGACTCTTATTATGCGCCGGCGTCAAAGGTGCAGACGAAGTCCGGGGCGATGTCCGCACCTCTCGCTGCAACAGGCGGAGGGGACGTGATCAACGCCTGCGCGTTCCTTCGCCCGAAGGCGCCGGTTTTTGGGGGGCAAGGGCGCTGCAGCGGCAGCGGGGCATAAGGGATGAAAAAAGATTTGCTTTTTGCGGGCAAAATCTCTACTTTTCTGCAAGTTAACCGGCTCGACCATCGAGGGTATAAACCATGGACAACAGAAAAATCGAGAGCTATCAGGACCTCGCCGTATGGCAGCAGAGTCACGAAGTGGTGCAAAAAGTGTACAAAGCCTGCGAAAAATTCCGCAAAAATGAACAGGCCCATCTCGCCCACATGCTGCGTATGACAGCGACGCAGATACCCGTCAACATCGCCCTGGGCTTTAAAAAGCGCGGCAAAGATGCCAAAGTCCATTATTACCGCACGGCGCTGACCGCGCTCGACGAACTCGGTTATTGCCTGCTGCTCAGCCACGATCTCGGCCATTTTAAAAACGCTGCCATGCTGCTGGAAGAGCTCGAAAATCTCGAGAAGCGCTTGAAGGGACTGGTCCGTTCCGTCGCCGGCAATAATTGAAGACTTTTAGCATCCTGCATAAACCGGACATGCTCATCAGCCGATGGATGCCGGTTTTGAGCCCCAAAGCGTGCAAAACAGTCCGGGCCGGCGCCGGCCCGGACTGACAGTATCCCGGCAGCGGACGCAGAGACACCGGCCGTTTTCATGCCCGGCGCGTGCCGGATAAACTCATCACCCTCCATCCGGATAAGCCGGAACCGTTGCAGGGCGAGCCGCCTGCCCGCCCTGTAACCAGGCAACGTGCCCTGCAGGAATTTTAAGCCTCTTTAGCGAAGGAGCCATCTCATGGATTTAAAGGCCATTCAAACCGCATTGCAGGCCGCCGGACTCGACGGCTGGCTTTTTTACGATTTTCATAATCGCGACGCCATCGCCGCCCGCATCCTCAATATGGACACCCACCGCTTTGCTTCGCGGCGCTGGTTCTACTACATTCCCGCGCAGGGCGAGCCGCAAAAACTGGTGCACCGCATCGAACCGTGGCGCTGCGATCACCTCCCCGGCGCCAAACACATCTATCTGCCCTGGGAAGAACAGCATGAGCTCCTGCGCCGGATGCTCGGGGACGCCAAACGCGTCGCCATGCAGTATTCGCCCGGCAACGCCATCCCCTACGTCTCCATCGTCGACGGCGGCACCATCGATCTGCTGCGCAGCTTTGGCATCGAGGTCATCTCCAGCGCCGATCTCGTCGGCCAGTTCGAAGCACACCTCACCATGGCGGACTGGGAGAGCCATAAAGAGGCCATGGAAGTGCTGCACATCGCCAAGAATGCGGCGTTTGCGGAGGTGGGCCGCTTGATCCGCACCGGCGTGCCGCCGCGGGAAATTGAAATCCATAATTTTATGAATGATATTTTCAGGAAACACGATCTCACGGCGCTGGATGGTCCCATCGTCGCCGTCAATGAGCACGCCGCGGATCCCCATTTCGAACCCACCGAAGAAAACAGTCACACCATGAAGGAAGGCGATCTGCTGCTGATCGATCTCTGGGGCAAAAAAAGCCGGCCCGGCTCCATCTATGCGGATATCACCTGGATGGGCTACATCGGTACGCAGGTGCCGCAAGCGCTGGAAGATACCTTTCAGGTCATCCGCCGCGCCCGCGACGCGGCGGTGGCCATTGTCCGCGACCGTTTTGCCGCCAACCAGCCGCTGCACGGCTGGGAAGTGGATGACGCCTGCCGCAAGGTCGTCGTCGATGCCGGATACGGGTCCTATTTCACCCATCGCACCGGTCACAACATCGGCGAGGAGGTGCACGGCAACGGCGTGCATATCGACAATCTCGAAACCAGGGACGAACGCCTCATCATCCCGGGCACCTGCTTCTCCGTGGAGCCCGGCATCTATATGCCGGAGAAAAAACTGGGCTTCCGCACGGAAATCGATGTCTTTGTCACCGATGAAGGAGAGGTGACCATCGCCGGGGCGGTGCAGGAGAAAATCGTGCCCCTGCTGGCATGAAGTCTTGTCCGGAGCTGT
>DCUM01000201.1:6101-9445 GCA_002327255.1 bacterium UBA2214
GCCCCGGCGCGGAAAAGGAAACCAGATCGGGCCGGGATTCACATCCTGCTGCGGGGAGCGGAACCAGACCTGCTCGCGCCGGGATTCCAATCCAGGTGTCGAAAACCAGACAGCGATCGTGCCGGAGTATGAACCCCGGCGCGGCAAAGCGGGGCCTGTCCGCTTGATATTGCACGTTATTATTTTACAGAATTCGTTAAAAATCAACAATTATTATTGACAAATACCGTTCAGTGTATTATCTTATAATGTTAAGTATATAGCGACTACTTTTTCAGCATCCTCGCCTCTGCAACTTTTCTTCGAGTCCGGCTGCATAAGATCAGCATGTTTCATGCAAACACACTTTCATTTACTTTTTTATCACTCTAATCCAGGGAGACTGCTATGCCTCGGACATGGATACTGTTTTTTATATTGTTGTGCCTGCTTGTCACCGCTTTGCCTTTCAGCGGCATCGCGCAAACCCTCTATATCTACGTCGATGATGCGATACTCAACCATGAGGGCGATACGGGCGATGTCACCTCGGTGAGCGTGACGATCCGCACCAATTATTCGGGACTGTTCCGCCGCGTCCTGGTGGATTATTACACCCAGGACGGTACTGCCACGGCGGGCAGTGATTATAATGCCGTGATCGGCACCATCGAACTGAATACCCTTCTGCGCTCCCGCACGATCACGGTGCCGGTGTTGGGAGATGACACCCCGGAGCCCAATGAAATATTCCGGGTGCTCATCACCAATGCGCGCTATGGCAGCGGTGTCATGCCCACACCGACGTTGGTCATCGCCGACGGCAGCGCCGACGTCCTGATCGTCGATGACGACTATGCGCCCTATCAGATCAGTATCGAACCGGTGGTTCAGTCCATCGAGGGCACACCCGCAGGCGTCATCCCCGGAACGAATAATGTCACACTGACGCTCAGCCTGGATCGCGTCCCCGCCCCCTATCACGTCATCACCGTCGACTGGTCCACCGGCGCAGGGACGGCCACGCCTGTCATGGACTATATGCCCGCTCCCATGCTGCCCATCCTGCCCCTGCCGACCGTCACCTTCAATATGGGTGAGCAGTTCAAGACCATCACCATCACCCTGATGACCGAGCATCACGTCGAGAGCGATGAGACCATCCCTGTGACGCTTTCCAATCCGTCATCGAACGCCGCCATCCTTGCGGGCAGTGCGTTGCTGGTCATCCTCGACGACGATCAGGCGGATATGGTGACCACCAAAGAGCTTTATACCATGGACAATGTGCCCGTGACGGGCGAAGTGATCGCCGGGGAATCGTACCGCTACACCCTGCGGCTGCGCAACAACGGCCCGGGCAACCTCTGGTCCATGACCGGTGAGGTCATTACCGTCACCGATGTGCTGCCGCAGGGATTGAACTATGTGTCGCACACCGGCCTCTCCGGCACCTATGATGGCGGCACGCACACCATCACCTGGCTGGTGCCACTCGCGGTATCGTGGGACTTTATGGCCGAGTATACCGCTCAAGTGGTCGTGAGTGTCGATCCGATGCTCGCCGAGGGTGTGACCCTGACGAACCACCTCTGTGCCATGCTGCCCGAATTTACCTATTACCCCGGCCATGAGATGGTCCCGGATCCCGATCTCGACAACAATTGCGATTCATTTACTGTTTACTCGGCTCTGCCCGATGTCGATTTCTGCAGCCAGTTCGATTCGGATCGCAATGTCGGCCTGGCGCCGTTGACCGTCCATTTCCACGCCATGAAGAAGGTGGTGGATCCGATCTGGCACATGGGCGACGGCGGCGTAATGCATCAATCCAGCGTAACCCATACCTTCATGGCCTGCGGTGAGATGACCGAGGATTACATGGTGGATTTTCGCGGCGATGCCATGAAACAGTTCGTCACGGTTTATCCGGTCTCTGAAGACGCCTATGCAACCTTGCGGGTTGTCACCGCAAGTCCCAGCTCGCCGAAAGAAGATTGGTCCAATGCGGTCGATGGCGACACCTACTGGCGCAACGGCACAGCCATGGTCACCCATGACGCCACAGGCAAACCCTGGGCCATTTTCGAATTCACGGATCAAACCACCAAAGAGATCACCAAGCTGCGCCTCCTCACCGATACCGGCTATATGAACAGCTCGCAGCAGGCGCGCCACTTCCGCGTCCTCGTCTCCACCACCGGAACGGCCGATGGTGATTTCACCGAACTCGTCCATGCTGAAAAGACGCCCATTCACGACTCGCCCTGCGATCTGAACGACGACTGGCACGAAATCGTGGTTGCCCAGACCGCCGCCAAATACATCAAACTGGTTATCGATACGCCGGAATCTTACTGGCGTGCGCTCGGTGAGTTCGAAGTCTATGTGAAAACCGCGCTGCCGCATCACGGCAAATCGTGGCTGGCGGCTGAAAAGAACGACAGCGGCGTCCTGGTCACCCTGCATCTCTTCGACGCCGACGGCCAGCCCCTCGCCGGCAAGATGCCCGATGACATCCACTTCTTCGCCATGCCGATGTATGAAGAGAATCCCAATCCCCAGGGATGCTGGGGCGCCTGGACCGAAACCGCGCCCGGCGTCTATGAAGCGCAGCTTGCCTGTGACGTCAAGGGATTAAAGCATCTGCTCGCCTCGGTCAACGGCATGATCATCGGTCACAATCAACACGCCGAGGTGTGCTGCATGATGATCGGCGACGAAAAGATCGCGGAGAATCTGATTCCTGTCGATCCGTCGCTGCCCGCCAACACGCTGGTCTTTGTCAAGGGCTCGCCCACTTCCAAAGGCGAAGGCTGGGAGAATGCCGTGGACGGCGATTTTGAAGGATGGGACGGCACCACGACGGCCAAGGGCAGCAGCGACGATGCGGGTCCGGCCTGGGCCATCTTCCAGTTTGCCGGTCAGGGCGTCCTGCAGTTCGACCGCGTCCTCATCCAGACCGACAACGGCGCCGATGATGACGCTGTCGCGGAGCGTCAGGCGACCAAAATCGAGATTCTCGTCTCCACCACCGGCCTCGCGGACGGCGATTTCACTTCGGTGAAGATGCTGCACCGCCGCAACGGTGATGCGAAATGGGATATGCTCGGCGGCATGATCTCAGCCCGCTATATCAAGCTGGTGCTCCATGCCCCGGTGTGGCAGCGCGGCGCCTGGCGTCAGATCGTCGAGTTCCAGCCGCAGACCGCCGCCAAGAGCGGCGCGGTGCCGGTTGGCGCCATGGCGAGCCTGGCCGCCGTGCCGCAGGAATTCCAGTTTGAACAGAACTATCCCAATCCGTTCAATCCGTCCACCTCCTTGCGCTATCAGATACCGCAGGAAGTGCACGTGACCCTGAGCAT
>DCUM01000201.1:9480-11543 GCA_002327255.1 bacterium UBA2214
CGCGGGCAGTTACGCCGGTGTCAAACAGATGATGCTGGTCAAGTAAAAGTGACGTGTTAGAAAAGCCCTGGCGCCGTGTCCTGACGCCGGGGCTTTTTTTATGGGTTGGCAGGGTGGGCTTTAGCCCGCCCCTCGACGGAACCGTGGGTGCCAACCCACTGGTCAAGAAATGATTTGACCTCAAGGCAGGATGGGTGCCAACCCGCCATGGTTTGATCTCTTGCAGCCCCATTGCTGGATTCTGGCGGTGAAGCTTTTTTTGTATTCGTTGACGGGCGCATTGCCTTCTGGGCCGCCATCCCCATTTAATGCTAACAACCACGAAGAGTTTGAAAAAACGCAGCGATAGATCCTCTGACGATAGTCACTTCCATATCCTGACAAATTCCAATACCCGGGGTTGCGATAGCTCGATTGAAACCATCCCGGAGTACTGCGCATGGCAACACCCTGCTGCATTTTGCAGATATTTTTGCCGCACCGCCACGCCAGGGGAACAGGACGCGTGCGCCGTGCGTTATGAATGGCAAAAGAGGAGAAGCCTCCCATGAATCGATACATCTATTTCGCCGGCGCTGCGATGCTCATGTTGGTATTGCTCGCAGGCCTGCTGGCACAATCAGGAGATAAAGCCGTGAAATACAACAAACTCACAGCGGAAGAGGAGCGCGTCATCGTTGACAAGGGGACGGAACGGCCTTTTACCGGAATGTATTACGAACACGATGAAACAGGGACCTATACCTGCAAACGCTGCGACGCGCCCTTGTACCGTTCGCAGGACAAATTCGACGCCGGCTGCGGCTGGCCCAGTTTCGATGACGAAATTCCGGGTGCGGTCAAACGCCTGACCGATGCCGACGGACAGCGCACGGAAATTCTCTGCGCCAACTGCGGCGCCCATCTGGGCCATGTGTTCACGGGCGAGGGGTTCACCGCCAAAAACACGCGCCACTGCGTCAATTCCATCTCGATGAACTTTGTTCCGGCGCCGCAGACCTCGGGACAGAGTGCCAAAGCCTGGTTCGCCGGCGGCTGTTTCTGGGGCGTGGAACATTATTTCGAGAAAGAGCCCGGGGTGCTGCAGGTCATTTCAGGCTATATGGGCGGCACAATCGAGCGTCCCACCTACGAGCAGGTGTGCACGGGCCGCACCGGACACGCCGAGACGGTGGAGGTCACCTATGATCCGGACAAAACGTCGTTTGAGACCCTGGCGCGGCTCTTTTTCGAGATTCACGATCCCACGCATCTGAATCACCAGGGCCCGGATCGCGGTCCGCAATACCGTTCGGCGGTTTTTTACACCACGGACACGGAAAAAGCCATCGTCGAAAAGCTGATCCGGCTGCTGAAGGAGAAGGGGTATGACGTGGTCACGGAGGTGACGCCGGCCTCGGCGTTCTGGCCGGCGGAAACGTATCATCAGGATTACTATGCCCGCACCGGCAAAGAGCCCTATTGCCATTTTTATATCAGGCGGTTTTAAAACAGTGATTCCTGCGGGGCGTTTCATAAAACGATTTTTCTTCAGGATTGTACACCACAGCGAGCCGCGGCATGCCGCTACACTGCCTGACAGGGTACAGTCCCGGGAGGCGGTCGTCAATAACCGCACGCGATAGGCCAATATACCGCAGTGGACGACTGACTCGGTGTATCAGCGACATAGGCATCGCCATAGGCATCGAGATTTCGGTGGCTGCATTCCGGGAAAAAATGACTGGCTATCTATCGTGCAATGCCTTATATTTGTCTGAAAATCAAGCGAGGGTCACGGCTTTGTTGCAGGGAAATGAATTCTCCCCAATCCCTGCAACCGCTTTGCGGCACAGAGGCTCTGTAGCCTTGAGAAGGTTCGCTGAGGCTTTCGCATCTCTGCCTGAGTCGAAAAGGGCGGAGTTGATCGGCAGACTCGTTTTTTTCAGGAAAGTAAAAGCTGTTTTCGCAGGAGAAAAGGATGACCAGACTCAGTATTGTTCTGCTCGCCGGGCTAATTTCGCTAAATGGGAGCGCGTGCGGCCAGGAGCGTCCGGCTTGGAACCCCGCGCCGGGCGACACCC
>DCUM01000048.1 GCA_002327255.1 bacterium UBA2214
CGGAATCGATCTTGATTTTGACAGGCGTATTTCTTAAATTCCACAATGATAGCCCGGATACACCGGAACCGGTGCCGGGCGAGCAGCCTGCTCGCCCTCCATTCATTGCCATTTTACGTAACAGTAAATGACAAGTTACCAGGGGGTTCTTCTCCATCCCGTGAAGGACTCAATCGGAGATTTCAATGAGGATTACCAAAGCCATGATCTCAAAGCATTGTCGCTCGTTCCTGGTTCTGTTTTTGCTTTTGTCGCTGATGGCGCCTCTCGACGCACAGGAAGTTTCAGCGCCCGCAGCGCGTTTTTCGGGGGCTGCCGCCCATGAATNNTATTTATGCGTTATGCCAGCCCGAATTTGCCGGACGCATGACCGGTCATCCGGGGGCGCGCAAAGCCGCCGAGTGGATCGCCGCAAGATTTTCCGCCTGGGGATTGCAGCCGGCGGGGGATGGGGGCGGCTATCTGCAGTTCTTTCCCATGCTCGCCACCGAACAGAGCAGCCGGGCATCGCTGGTGCTCAAAAACGGCTCCTTCGGTGCCGTGCACTATCAGGAAGGCAATGATTTCACCGTCTATATCAATTCAGGCTCCGCCCGGGTGACCGCGGAGGTGGTATTTGCCGGCTATGGCATCAGCGAACCCGGCAAAGGCTGGGACGATTTTGCCGCCATCGATGTCCGCGGTAAAATCATGCTGGTCTATCGCGGTCTGCCGTCGGCCGGAAAGGATTGGGAGTTCGCCAACGAACGCGATTACAAGATGCGCGTGGCCGCCGCCAAAGGCGCCCGTGCCCTGCTCATGCTGGATCACGGCGACTGGCCCATCCGTGGCGGCACGATCCATGACGCCGGCTATCAGCCGCATATTGCCGCTTGCAACATCTCCAAAAAAATGGCGCGTGATTTGTTCACCGGTAGCGGCAGGGACCTTGATCTCACACTGCGCGACCAGGCCAAAAAACCGCAATCCTTCGCCCTCGGCAAAGAGATGCAGGTCAAGGTTGCGGTCAGACGCCTTGAAAAGGGGCTGGGCGAAAATGTCGTCGCGCTGCTGCCGGGCAGTGATCCGGATTTGCGGCACGAATACCTCGTCATCGGCGGCCATATGGATCATAACGGCGTGGGCCGGGATGGACACCTTTACGCCGGCGCGGATGATAACGCCTCCGGCACGGCGGTGGTGATGGAATTGGCGCGGCTCTTTGCCGGCGCCCCGGTGCGGCCCAAGCGCTCGCTGCTGTTCATCGCCTTCGGAGGGGAGGAGCAGGGTCTGTACGGTTCCAAATATTTTTCCCGTCGACCGGCGGTGCCGCTCGAGAACATCGTCGCCATGCTCAATTTCGACATGGAGGGACATGGCAACGGCGGCGCGCGCTGGGGCGGCAGAAATTATCTGCCCGAAGTCCTCGAACGCCTTGTTTCGGGCTATTCCGATTCCATCAAGGCCAACACCAGAACCGGACGCGGCTGGGGCATGGGCGGATTGGATCACGCCCATTTCGTCGAACAGGGCATCCCGGCCTTCGGTTTCAGTTCCAGCGGCGATCATCCCTTTTATCATGAATTTGAGGATTTGCCCGGAACCATCAACGTGGCCTCCCTGCAATCGGTCGGTGATCGCGCCGCGGAGATGATCAACGAGATGGCCAATGATCCCAATCCCCTCGGGGTACCGCCGGGCCTCTTTTTCCTGCGCCACGGCGATCAATGGCAGTGGCCGAAATCGCACGGTGTTACATCGTACACGGCGCTGTCACGGGATGCGGATATACTCCCGCTGCAGCAACACGCCATCCGCGTCGTCGCTGTGCCGCTCAATGCCGGCGGCGCCACACCCCTGGCGCTGCTGCAACGGCTCGACAGCCTCAGCGCCCGCATCCGGGAAGCATCGGCCGTCTGTCTGCGCTTCGAGAATGGAGGGTCTCTGGACCGGGCGGCGGCGGACGGGAAAATCGCCATCGCACCCCTGCTGCTGGGGAGTAGCGCCGTGGCGGAGACGCCCTTCCTGGCCAGGCAGTTGGTGCAGCTCGGCGTCCACTTTATCGAAATCAATGCCGTGGACGATCCCGTTTTTAACGGAGAGGGGATCAGCGCCTTCGGACGCTCGCTGCTGCACTCCCTGCAGGAGACAGCGGCCGTACTGATCGTATCGATCCCGGACAGCACGCGATGGGGCGCGTTGCGCCGCGCCTTCTCCGGTCGCATGATCTGGTCACTGGATCTCGCCGCGGCGCCGTATTATACAGCGCCGCTGGCCGAGTGGCTCGAGCGCGATAAGAGTCTGGCGGTCATCCGTGTCGCACCAGCCGACGATCCCGATGAACTCTCGACAGCTCTCGAACGGCTGCCGCGCAGCCGCGTCCATCTCGACTTTAGCAGCGCCTGGGAAGTAACCGATCGGGATTTGCAGGCCAAGAGGAGCTTATTGCAGCAATTTTATGTCTTGCGCTGTCAGCGCTCGGGTCTGGAAACGGCGTATAAGGAGATGGAACAGTGGTTCGGCAGAAACATGAAAACGCTGCTGGCCCCATGAAAAACACGGTAATGTACGACTTGAAGGAGGTTGCGGTGGATGAGCGCGAGGCGGCAGGAGGGGGGTCGGCATTGGCCGGCTTGTGGGGGTTGCGCGAAGACGTCGCCTATCTGAATCACGGTTCCTTCGGCGCTTGTCCAAAGGCCGTACTGGCGATGCAGACGGAATTCCGGCGGCGGCTGGAGGCGAGTCCGTGGCGTTATCAGGTGCTGGAAATGACCAAGCTCTATCACGAATCCCTCGCCAGGCTGGCGGCCTTTGTCGGTGCCGATTTTGAGGAGGTGGTGTTCGTCCCCAATGCCACCCATGGGGTCAACACGGTATTGCGCTCGTTGAAGTTTCATCCCGGTGATGAGCTGCTCACCTGTGATCACGACTATTTCGCCTGCCGCAATGCGCTCGCGTTCACCGCGCGGCGCAACGGCGCGGAGGTGAAAATTGCCCATGTGCCGTTTCCGCTGCAAAATTCCCGCGAAATCATTGACGCGATGCTGGCGGCGGCGACGGAACGCACGCGCCTGGTGCTCATCGACCATGTCACCAGCCCGACGGGCCTCATTTTTCCGGTTGAGGAACTGGTGCGCGCCTTTGCGCAACGCGGTATCGAGACCCTGGTCGATGGTGCGCACGCCCCGGGGATGATTCCCTTGAATCTGCGTGCACTCGGTGCGACCTATTATACGGGTAACTGTCATAAATGGATTTGCGCCCCCAAGGGAGCGGCTTTTCTCTATGTCGACAAAAAGCGTCAAGCGGACATCCATCCCCTG
>DCUM01000024.1 GCA_002327255.1 bacterium UBA2214
CATGCAGCGTCACAGACGCTGCACTCCATACAAAACTGTATTTAATTAATTAATAATAAATCAGGCATGGCACTTGCAATTAGGATGCATGCCATATTGAAAACGTCATACCAGTTTAACTGCTTTTTAGACAACCACGAGCAGATTTACCATCCGGGACAGGGATTCGCCAGGCGATCAGGCCGTGTTACGATCTTCAGTGGCACGATCAGCAGCCGGTCGCGGTCGATGCCGTGCAAAAATCTTGCTTTAGGCGTTTAAATAAACTATATTAAACTCTTATGCAGAGCATTCGCTACAAAATCGGCTTCGGCCATTTCAGCCTCGCAGCCATCATCATCGTCCTGAGTGTGTTCGTCGCTTTCAGCTTTTTGCGGCTCAACAGGAGCATCACGCCCATTTTGGAAAAAAACGGGCCCACCGCCGAGGCGGCGCAAAACATGCTCAAGGCGCTGGATGACCAGGTGCAGTACCAGATCCTCATGCTTCAGGGTGATGTCGATCTCGCCTATGCCGGTTACCGCAGCAGCCGCGACCGTTTTCT
This sequence comes from bacterium UBA2214, assembly GCA_002327255.1. Taxonomy (GTDB): domain Bacteria; phylum Zhuqueibacterota; class Zhuqueibacteria; order Residuimicrobiales; family Residuimicrobiaceae; genus UBA2214. The sequence goes on from DCUM01000024.1 coordinate 545, forward strand.
CAACTGGTACCAGCGCGCTCTGAGCGCCCGACTGCCGGCGCCGGAAGGCATGGTGCTGGACAGCATCATCGTCACCTACAAAGCCTATCTCACCAACTCGGAAGCCTTTTACCGGCTCTGCCGTACCGAGAGTCCCCTGGCGCGGCCTTTTCATATGGAAAGCCTGGTGCCCATGGAGCAGCGGCTGCGACGCCAGTGCCTGCGCGTCATCGAGAACAATCAACACCTGATCACCCAAACCACGATACTGGCCAAACGCACCGCGGATCGCACCATGGTCATGCTGGCGCTGGCGGCGGGGTTGTCGATCTTTTTTGCCCTTTGGGCCAATGCGCAGGTTTCGCGCAATGTGGTGCGCCCGGCCATCAAACTCGCCCATTCGATCCGCCTCATCAGCCGCGGTCAGCTCAACCAGAAAATCGACATTACCAGCAATGACGAATTCGCGGAAATCTCCAGCGAATTCAACAAAATGACCGAACGGTTGCGCACCTATGAAGAGATGAATGTCCATCAGCTCATTGCCGAGAAAAAGAAATCGGAAACCATCGTCACCAGCATTGCCGAACCGCTGATCGTCACCGATGTCGGTCATATGATTCTGCTGGTCAATGAAGCCGCGGCGCAGATGCTGAACATACCTCAGCAGAACATCATCGGCAAGCCGGTCGAGGAAGTGGTGCAACAGCGGCGCTTGTTGCAGCTGCTGCGCGCCGATGCCCGGCAGCGCCGCGAGCTGGCGCAGAGCGATTTTCTCTTCCGTCACGAGACCAGCCAGGGCACGCTCTATTACCGCCCCAAACAGACCGTCATCATCGATGAAAGTGGACTACCCCAGGGCATCGTCACCCTCTTTGAGGACGTCACGCGCTTCAAAGACCTGGATCGGCTCAAAACAGATTTCATCGCCACGGTTTCCCATGAATTCCGGACGCCACTGACCTCCATCAACATGACCATGGATATTCTCTCGCAACAGATACTCGGACCCATCACGCCGCAGCAAGAGGAGCTGCTCCACAATGCCAAGGATGATTGCGAGCGGCTGACCAAACTGGTCAAGGAACTGCTCGACATCTCGCGCATGCAATCGGGGAGCTATCAGATGAAAATCGCGCCGCTGCGCCTCGATCAAATCATCGATGAGGCGGTCAAACCCTTGCGGCTGCTCTTTCATGATAAAGGCATCGACCTGCGCATCGAAGCGGGCGATGGGCTCCATTTTGCGGGTGATGCCCAACAGATGAACTGGATTTTCAGCAATCTGCTCAACAACGCGCTGCGCCACACCCCCCGCGGCGGAACCGTGACCCTGCGGGTTCGTAAAAAACGGCACGAGATTCTGGTCTCCATCGCAGACACAGGTCCTGGCATCCCCAAAGAGCTGCAACAGATCATTTTCGATAAATTCATGCAGATCAAAAAAGAGGGCGAAACCACACCGGGAAGTGTGGGCCTGGGGCTCGCCATCGCCCGGCAGGCGGTGGAGTCCCATGGCGGTCGCATCAGGGTGGAGAGCGAGAACGGCGCGGGCAGCACCTTTTATTTCACCATCCCGACCACGAGGTCTTCATGACAGAGCCGCGAAAACCGCACGTCCTGGTCGTGGATGATGAGGTACACATCCTCAAGACCATCGGCATCTGCCTCGAATCGATTGGATTTTCCGTCACGCTCACGCCCGAACCCCAGGAAGGCCTGGAACTGGCGCAAAAAAACAGGTATGATCTGGCATTCGTGGATTTGCGCATGCAGCCCATCGACGGCATGGAAATGTTGCAGCGGCTGCAGGAAAAGACGCCGGAGATGACGGTGATCATCATCACCGCGCACGGCTCCATCGACAGCGCCGTGGAAGCGATCAAAAAAGGTGCCTATCATTATCTGCAGAAACCGTTCGATTTCAAGGAACTGCAAATATTTGCCCAGAAAGCGTGGGAATATCACCAGCTGATGAGCGAAGTGACGGAATTGCGGCGCCAGGTGGCAACGCTTCCGGACACCGGCCAATTCATCACCCGCAACCAGGAGATGCTCAATCTGATGGAACTGGCCAGCCGCATCGCCGAGAGCAACATCAGTGTACTCATCGAGGGTGAGAGCGGAACCGGCAAGGAATTGATCGCGCACTTTATCCATGAGCACAGTACGCGCAACGCCCAACCGTTTGTGAAGATCAACTGCGCCGCCCTCCCGGAAGAGCTGCTCGAGAGCGAACTCTTTGGCCATATCAAAGGCGCTTTCACCGGGGCCATGCGGGATCGTCAGGGCCGTTTTGAACTGGCGGATGGGGGCACCATCTTTCTGGACGAAATCGCGGAAATCCCCCCGGCCATACAGGCCAAACTGCTGCGCGTCATCCAGAGCAAGGAATTTGAACGCGTCGGAGAAAGCATCAGCCGCAAAGTGGATGTGCGCATCATCGCCGCCACCAACCGCGATCTCGATGCCGCCTTGCGGGAAGGAAGCTTCCGGGATGATCTCTTTTATCGGCTCAATGCCGTGCGGCTCAAATTAAATCCACTGCGCGAACGTCCCGAGGATATCCCGCTGCTGACGCACCATTTCACGAGAAAATTTTCTCCCGATGCCGCAATGGATATCTCGGCGGAGGCCATGAAAGCCCTGCGCGCTTATCGCTGGTCCGGCAATGTGCGTGAACTGGAGAACGCCATGGAACGGGCTGTACTGCTGGCGCAAAAGGGCGTGATCGAAATCACGCACCTGCCCGAGGAGGTGCGGCCGCGCACCTCCGAATCGCCTGCGGCTCTGACGCTGGAGGAAGTGGAAAAACAGCATATCATCGATGTCCTGCAGCAATGCGATGATCTCGAACATGCGGCCAGAACGCTGGGCATCGATCCGGCGACCTTGTGGCGCAAACGCAAAAAATACGGATTAGAGCGCTCGTCTGCCGTCTCTTCAGGATGAGAAGCTCACCAGGCCGGGCCGCGTATTGCATTTTGCATGACAGGGCCATAAAAATCGATTTCAGTAACTTAGGGGACGTTTTGGGGCGTTGCGGCAAAATCGCCTTGCAAATTGCAATATAACGGCAAAACCGGCTGGGCCCTTTGCGCAATCGCTCCTTGTTTATTAATGGTTTTTATTCATGCCATTTATGGCATGAATCTTGTAGAGGACTCGATGAGATGAAATGAAAAATGACCCGGTGAGGAGTGCGCTGCGATGTCTGTTAGAGTCTCTACCATTAATAATTTGGACATTGCCATACTTGAGCTTCGCGGTTCATTCATGGGGGGAGAAGAGACCGACGAACTCAAGGCCGAGGCCGCTGATTTATATGAACAGGGGAATCGCAAACTCGTCATCGACCTGGGCAATGCCACCTATTTCAACAGCCTCGGCATCGGCGCGCTGGTGGGACTCCACACCATGTACAGTCGTGGCACCGGCCTGATCAAATTGTGCGCCATGGGCCGGGGGATACAGAACGTTTTTGTCATCACCAAACTCATCAGCGTATTCGAGGTGGAGGAAAGCCGGGAAGAAGCTGTGCTGAGTTTTCAGGCCACGGAACCCATAAACCATTAATTCACAACACTCAAAGGAGAAAAAACCATGAAACAAGGTTTGTTCATCGCCCTCGTATTGGTCCTCGCATTTGTGATCGGTTGGATCATTTTTGAATTCTTTTTGCCCGATTACATCAAAGCGGGTGGTCCGCTGGTAATCGTACTGATTGCCTTTTCCGTCATGGTCATCACGTTCACCATCGAGCGTATGTTTGCACTCAACACAGCCAAGGGGCGTGGTTCCGTGACTGTGTTCCTGCGCAAAGTGCAGCAGGAAATCAATTCCGGCAACATCGATGCCGCCATTGCCACCTGTGACAAACAGCGCGGCACGCCGGCCAATGTTCTCCGCGCCGGTCTCGAGAAATATAAAGTATTGAAGGCCTCCGGCGCCACCAAATCCGCCAAGGAGACCATGGAAGAAATGCAGCGCGCCATCGAAGAATCGATGATGCTGGAAGTCCCCCTGCTTGAAAAGAATCTGGTTTTTCTCTCGACCCTGGCCTCCATCGCCACCCTGACCGGTCTCCTGGGCACCACTCTGGGCATGATCCGCGCCTTCAACGCGCTGGCCAAATCGGGCGCCCCCGATGCCGTGGCCCTCTCTCTGGGTATCTCGGAAGCGCTGGTTAACACCGCCGGTGGTCTCTTCACCGCCATCATGGGCATCGTCTTTTATAACTATTTCGCCACGCGCATCGATAATTTCACCTACATGATCGATGAAGCCACCTATACCATGGTAACCACCCTGGCAGAAAAAGACAGCAGCAAATAACGAGCGAGGTGATCAACCATGAAACATAAAAAAGGGCGAGTCAGTGTTTTCATAGATATGACGCCCATGGTGGATGTGATCATGTTGTTGTTGACCTTTTTCATGTTGACAACGCATTTCAAGCCAGCCGCAGAAGCAGAGGTTCAACTGCCATCATCGCACTCGGAGTTCAAGCTGCCGGAGTCGGATGTCATGACCATCACCGTGACCGCCGACAACCGCTATTTTCTCGGCCTCGACTCCCAGCGCCTGCGCGCCCGGCTTTTTGGTGAAGAAAACGCCTTAAAGTCAGGCATCGAACTGGAAGACAAGCAAACCCTGGCCGAGTTGTTGATCCAGGCACGCATTGCCAATCCGAAACTGCGGACGGTGATCAAAGGCGACAAAAACGCACCTTATGGGCCGATCGAGGATGTGATGAACATCCTGCAAAAGATCAAAATCACGAGGTTTAATCTCGTAACGGAACTTGAAAAATCTTGATGGAGTTAAATTATGGCAGGAGGCGATGTTGCCACTCCTCAACAGAAAACTGGCAAGGGTGGCAAAAAGCATAAAGCCAAAAAGCGCGTAGCCATACGCATCGACATGACACCGATGGTGGACGTTATGATGTTATTGATCACCTTCTTCATGTTGACGACCGTATTCAACACGCCGCAGACCATGGAAATCAACCTCCCACCGGACTCCGATGTCAGGGTTGAAGTTGCGGAAACCAGTCTGTTGACCATACGCGCAACGGCTGATGGTTCTATTTATGTCAATATGGGTATTGAAACCCCTGAAAAAATTGCATTCAATGAATTGCGTTCTCTCCTGGTCGAGCGCAACCGCTCGATCCCGAAGCTGATCTGCCTGATCAAAATCGAACGGGAAGGGACCTATACCCAAATGGTCGATATCATGGACGAATTGAACCTGGCGAATATCACCCGGTTCAGCATTGCCGCGTTCAAGGAGATCGACAAACAGTTAGTTGCCAAAGCAATTGCTTCCTAATTTTAAGGAGAGTATCATGACGGAAATAGCGGCCAAAGCAAGACCGAGTTATGGCGCTTCCGAGCTCAAGGCCGTGGCCCAAAAATACACCAGCTGGGCCTTAGCAATTGCCTCAATCATCCACTTATCTTTGGTAGGTGCCTACTGGGCGAGTCTGTATCTCGCCAAGGAAGAAGAACCGGTACGCACCGTTCGTATTATCAAGTACAGTGAACTGGGACCGCCCCCCTCCATTCAGGGCGCCAGTGCCGCTGTCGCGCCGTCCGTTTCGGCCGCCGCACCGACCGCCAAACCCAGCGTGGGCATTCCGGTGCCCGTGCCGGATGCGGAAGTGAGCCCTGAACAGTCGTTCGCTTCACAACAGGAAATGTCCGTTACCGGTCCCGTTGGCGACGGCATTGGTGAAGGCGGCGGCCAGGTAATCGAGCAGGATGTTCAAGTGGATAATATTGAGGAGGAGGAAGCTCCACCTCCGGATTTTGTCCCCTTTGAAAAAGAACCCCAGGTCATCAAACGCATCGAACCGGTCTATCCGGAATTGGCGCGTAAAGCCGGCCTCGAAGGCACGGTTTGGGTGAAACTGTGGGTCGACAAGGAAGGCAAAGTCAAGGATGTGGTCATTCTCAAGAGCGCCTCGGAGATTTTCAATCAACCGGCCATCGATGCGGCGAAACTGTGGCTGTTCACACCCGCGATGATGAAAACCGGTCCGGTTTCAGTTTGGATTTCTCTATCGTTCAATTTCAAACTCAATTAGTTTTTCGTGACGATGCGACGCCTTGATCCCATGAAAATACCAGCGTACGCCATTGCCGGCGTCACTTTCTGCGCCGGCATGGCGCTCGTCACGGGATTACTCGAATTTGATGTGCCCGCTCGGGTGCGCTATATCTTTGGCATTGTCCTGATCCTGATGAGCATTTACCGTTTTCTCATCACGTACTGGAAGCCAAAGCCATCAAAATGGAGGCGCCTGACCAATGTGGAAGACGAAGAAGAATAGCATCCTCCTCACGATTTCGATCATTTTTGTCCTCTCTCTCGCAAATTGTCAGCAAAAACCACGTGAGACGCCCACCAGCGGCAAACTGAACGTATATGTCTCCGACTCTCATCTGCCCCTGGTGCAGAGAGAGGCCGATGTATTCAACAGTCTCTACGCGGACGCCCATATCTCTTTGCTGACTGCATCGACACGCGAGTGCCTGGTTCATCTGCTCAACGACAGCGTGCGCATGGTTTTTACCGACCGCGCGCTCAATGATGAAGAACGTCAGGTCATTCAAAAAGAAAACCTGAAAATCGAAGAGGTCAAGGTGGCCATCGATGCGCTCGCCCTCCTGGTCAACCATTTGAATGACAGCGACAACCTGACCATGGCCGGACTTGTCGATATCCTTGATGGCAAAACAACAGACTGGAATCAACCGGGCAATCGTCGCTTCAAAGGTCCGATCCATCTGGCAACCACCGGAAAAAATTCAGGGGCCTACGAATTGCTCAAAAATCATTTTCTGAAGCGTGACAAGGAACTCTCCCCTTCCATCATTCTCAACAGCCAGGCACAGGTCCTGGAATATGTCGCGAAAGACCCACAGGCGCTGGGTGTCGTCTCCCTGGCCTGTTTTAAGGAAGATACCCTGGCCACACTGACAGGGAAGGACGATGGCAAAGTGCGCCCCCTCGCATTCATGATAACCGACTCATCAGGGACACCCGCACGGGTCACTTTGCATCCATACTATCTTCATAGTGGTGAATATCCGTTGCACTATCCGTTATATGTATACTTTAATGCGCGTTCGAGACTCGCGGCCGGCTTCAGTGCCTTTATAGCCAGTGCCCCCGGACAAAAAATCATCCTGAATTGGGGATTGGTGCCTGCTACCATGCCCGTTCGTTTTGTTCAGCTACAGACCAGATAGGAGTAATCATCTCATGAAAGAATTCACCGCAGTGATCACCCTGATACTATTGTTCCTTTCGTTGCCTGCTCAGGCGCAGGATAAAGTCACTCTGGGAAAGACTTACATGACGCAGGGGCAATATGCCGAGGCGGCCGCGATGTTCAAAATGGTCGTTGACGTCAATCCACGCAACGCCGAGGCCCTGATGGGGCTCAGCAAGGCCTACCTGAAAATGGGCAAGCTCGATTCGGCTGAAATTGCCGCCAAAAATCTGCTCCTTTTTGATGACAAAAATGTGCAGGCCTACCAGCTGCTCACAGAAACCCAGGTCGCTGCAAAACGCTATGCGGAGGCTTATGCCACATTGCGCAGAGGCACCAAGCAGACCAAGAAAAACCCGGCTCTGCTCCTGCCCCTGGGATGGCTGCATCTCGCCAACGATTCCACCGCGCAGGCTGAAGTCGCCTTTTCTCAGGCCAAACAGGCCTTCCCGAAAAGTGCGGAGGCCTACCGCGGCCTCGGAGATGCCTATCTCAAAATGGGCGCCGAACCCGTGGCGCTGATGCAGTACGAAGAGTCCATCAAACGCGACAGCGTGCAGGTCGATCTGCGTTTCAAGATGGCGAACCTCTATCTCCAGGATCGCCGCTACAACGAAGCCGCCAAGATGTACATCAGTGTGCTGCGCCACGAACCGGACAACGACCAGGCGGCTCTCGAAGTGGGCAAAATTTACATGCTCGCCAAACAGTATGCCAATGCCACCCATTACCTGAGCAAATACGTCACCCGTCATGGCGATGACCAGAAAACCTGGTCGATGTATATGGAGGCATTGGATAAAAGCCGGCAGTACGAATCCGCCCTCGAAGCCGCCAACCATCTCCTCGCGGCCGACCCCAATGATCCGTTGGCCCTGCGGCTCTCCGCCAAAGCCCACTTCATGATGCGACAGTATGACCAATCCATCGATTACTATACCAAGCTGACCGCGGTGGACACCCTGAGCGCCGAGGAATCGAAACGCTTCGGCAAGGCCTACTACTACTATACGCAACGGAATGATTCGCTGGCGATCTTTTATATGGAACAATCCTACGCCAAAGATTCGACGCAAGCGGATCTGTACAACGAAATGGGCTCTTCCTACATGCGCCTGAAACAGTGGGAAAAGGCCGCGATGATGTTCCAGAAGAAATTCCAATCCGATTCCACCTTTGCAGCGGCCTATGTCAATTATGCGCTCTGCAATATGGCGAACAGGAATTTTGAGCCCGCCCGGGTGGCGCTCTATAAAGCCATCGAATTGCGCCCCACTTACATTTACGGCCACCTCTATCTGGCCCGGACCCTCGCCTCGATGGATTCCTCCAGAGCGGCGCGCACATCCTACGAGACAGCCGCAACTTTGGCCGATTCGGTCAAGGATCAGTACAAAACTGAACTGGGCGAAGCCTACCGCTATATCAGCATCGCCCATCTCTCTGAAAAAGCGAATCAGCCGGCACTGGCAGCGGTCACCAAAGCCCTGGAGTTCCGGCCTCAGGATATGGAACTGCAGCTGTGGCGCGCCCAAATCCTTCACGCCCTGGATCGCCGCGATGAAGCCAAGACACAATACGAAAAAGTCTTGCGGCTCGACCCCAAAAATGCCGATGCCCAAAAAGGATTGGATATACTCCAGCTCTACAACTGATGTCAGCACGGATCGTACGAATGAAACGGGTGCACAAAATTCAGTCATCCCTTAACCCAATTTGAAAGGGACCCTTATGAGAAAAGCTTTCATCCTGATCCTCGGCCTCATCGTGTTCAGCGGTTGTGGCGGCAAGCAGGAAACGGCCAAAGTGGCCGGTTGGATAAAATATCAAGAGCCTTTTCTGAGAATCGCCTTTTCACACCCGCAGGAGTGGCTGTTGCAGCAGGACGGCACCAAAATCTCTTTTTACTCGACAGCGGAAGCCGTGGTAAAATTCAATCCCTACACGGCAGAGGGTCCAGCCGCCGCGCGCATCATCATCAACATCGACAAAATGGATACCTTGCGCACCCTGGATGAGTACGTCCGCAATCTCAGCAACGACCTGACCTCTTCGGGCTTTGATGTCGCCGCCGCGACGCCGCATAAGATCACCGACCTCCCCGGCAAGATGATTCACTACAACGGCGCCCTGGATGCCAAAAACAGAATCAGCGGCGATCAGGTTGTCGCCATGCGTGACTCCATGGTCTATGTGGTCAACTATGAGGCGTTCAATAAAATGTACGACGCCTACAGGGTCGTGCTGGACACCGTTCTCGCCAGCCTGCATCTGCCCGGACCCAAAATCGTCGCCGCGGACATGGATCCTTCCCTGCCCTCCGAAGAGATGGATCTCTTTGAAAATAACTTTATAAAGATCGCCTACCCGGCCAACTTTAACGCCAGCCCGGCAACCATCAAGGCGCCGGTCGAATTTGCCGTCAATCTCATGGGGTATCGCAAGGACAGCTATGTCGCCATCGACGTGCGTCCGGCGCAGGGACTGACCCTGGAAAAAGTCGTCGAACAAAACGCCAAATTTTTCAAAGAGACATCGCGCGGTCAAGCCACCATCGATGGCGTCCCGTCCGTCTATTTGAACTATTCACCGATGAAAGACATCCAGAGCCGCGTCTATTTCTTCGTCAAAAACGACAAACTCTACCGCATGATCGTCAATTACTATGCACCCATGCGCTCGGACTTTTTGCCGGTCTTTGAAAAAATGGCGGCCTCGCTGGTCACCAAACAATAGCATCACCGCAACTTCTCAAGCCGTTCCGCTCCTGCCGGGACGGCTTTTTTTTATACCTGCCTCTTGACCCTGCATCTCGCCTGCCAAACGACACTGGCGCGCGCCATAACAGCACCAAACCATCACGCCGGGCCGATACAATGCCGCTTCTTCCGGGCATGCCGAGGCATGCTGCAAATCCATGCCACTTCCAGGCACAGATGAACACCGCGCAGCTACCGCCCACCGCCAACTTTCGTAAATCTCTCACATTTTTCCATTTTTCATCGATTTTACTTGACACATGTTATAATTTTTATTATACTGTAATCGTTTACATTCCTTTCCATATAGTGACGAATTCAGAGGGCGCCCAGGTAACGTCAGCGCCCTCTCAGGTCTTCTCACCCACAAGACGGGACCTTTTTTGCGACTCTTCAGCCCCAAAAAAGCCACGTTCACACACTCTTCCGAACCGGCGCCTGCTCACGCGACCGTCAGGCCGTTTTACATGCCAACACACCGGGCACCATCCGCACCTCCCCTGTCGTCACCCTTTAATCAACTTCATAGTGGTTCAAATTGTATCGCAGTACACAATGTAAAAAAGATATACCAGCTGACCTGATTTAAACAAAGGAGGTGTTTCCCCAAAAAAACGTATCGGCTGTCTGGTTTTTTGTCAGTGACTCAATTTTGCATTTCATCAAACGCAGGAGGAACATCATGCATCAGAAATCTACTGCATGGCTCATGCTCATCGTGCTGATCCTGGCTTTTTCTGCCGCTACGCAGGGTCAACCTTCGCACCGTCCCGATGTCATTTGGGCCCGTTATTGCGACACAGCGATCACCCTCGACGGGGTCCTTGACGAGCCGGGCTGGGCCAAGGCTGAATCCATTCGCGTCCAGTACGGCCTCATGGGCGCCCAGATCCCCGGCAGCGGGCAGCGTCTGGAATCGGGCGTCGAACCCGGCGATCCGCTCGACGCCACGGTCAAATTCCTGATTCACAATGCCGACCTCTACCTCGCGATCACCGTGAAGGACTCTTCCGTCGGCGGCGGTCTTTTCAATAAATTCGATGGGTTTCTCATGAACCTGCGCGACGCCGCCTCCCCCAACCGTCCGGTCGGCTCCTTTGAGTATTTTTACGGCTGGGTCACCGAAGGCTGGGCGGACCCCAACACCGGTAACGTCGGCGCACTCCCCGGCTTTTTCGGCTGGGCAGCCGGCGACCGAAGCGTCTGGGATGCCGCCACCGTGGTGCACGGCCTTTCCAACAGCGACACCACCGCGGATGAAGGGTACACCGTCGAAATCCGCTTCAATCTCGCCGCGCGCGGCTACGATGCCACCCAACCCGACGGCGTCATCATCCCCTTCAACATGTCCATTTATGATGCCGACTGGCAGTGGCCCTATGACGAGGCCAAATTCAGCGGCAACCGCACCTGGATTCAGGGGCCCTGGGGCAACGGCTCCGCCTATAACGTGCTGCGCATTCATGCCCGCCCGGATGTGACCGTGGCCTTGCCCAAGGTACCCGCTTCCACCGCCGATGTGATCATCCCCAATGCGGACAACCATCCGGATCCGGTCATCGACGGCGTGCTCGATGAAGCGGTCTGGGCCAACGCGCCCGGCATCGATTTGCGCTTCGGCGATGATGCCCTGCGCGCAACCTATCCCGGCGTCGCCCCGCTGATGTCCGGCCAATGGCAGCCTGAAATCAACGGCGCCCGGGCGCCCATTCTCGACCCCGCCGACGCCACCGTCAAATGGTTCTTCAAAGAGGACCTCCTCTATCTCGGCGTCGACGTTCGCGACCAGTCGGTCATGGCCCTGCCAAATTATGACCAGTGGGACGGCATCCGCTTCATCATCAACGACCTCGCCGCCCGCGATGATTTTGAAGACAATTTGCTGCGCCGCGAACTGACGCTGCGCTTCGATGCCATCGGCCAGGTGATCTGGCAGGAATACCTGACCATGATCATCGACAGCCTCGGCATGGGGCAGGCCGCCTGCAGCATGAAACCCGGCACCACCATCGGCGATGTCAACGATATCGATGCCGGCTATAATTTTGAGCTGGTCATCGATCTGAAAGCGCTGGGATATCCCGCAGGCCTCGGCGCCGGCGACCTCTTCATCAGCGCCACCCTCTTCGACGGCGATGCTTTCCCCAATTCCGCCGACGACTATGGCAACCGCGTCTGGTTCATGCGCGAAGGTCCCTGGAACGCCGCACCGGCCTGGGGCTATCTCGATCCCTACACCACCCTTCCCGGCGGCACCCTGAGTCAGATGGAACGGCCCGACGCCCTGTGGGCGCGCACAACGGCCACACCCATCACCCTCGACGGGGTGCTCGATGAAGCCGCCTGGGCCAAAGCCGAATCGGTGCGCTTGCGTTATAACAATGCCGGCGTCCTGATCCCCGGCAGCGGTGCGCGAAGCGAAGGCGGCGTCGAACCCTCCGACCCGACGGACGCCACCCTCAAATTCCTCGTCCACGGCAACAAGCTCTACATGGGCGCCATGGTGAAAGATGCCTCGGTGGGCGGCGGTCTGTTCAATAAATTCGACGGCTTTTTGATGAACCTGCGCGACCGTTCCAAGCCCGATCGTCCCGTGCCGAATTTCGAGTACTTTTACGGCTGGGTCACCGAAGGCTGGGCCGATCCCAACACCGGCAATGTCGGCGCTTCACCCGGCTTCTTCGGCTGGGCGGCCGGCGACCGTAGCGTCTGGGATGCCGTCACCGTCGTCAACGGCGTCAGCAACGATGATGCCACGCCGGATCAGGGCTACACCGTCGAATTCGTCTTTGATCTCGCCGCGCGCGGCTACGATGTCACCTCCAAGTCGGGCGATATCATCGAATTCAACGTGTCGATCTACGATGCCGACTGGCAGTGGCCTTACGACGAAGAAAGATTCAGCGGCAACCGCACCTGGTGGCAGGGACCCTGGGGCAACGGCTCAGCCTATGCCATAGCGCGCATCTACGCGCGTCCCGATGTGACCGAAGAGGCACCGCTGCCCGCGATCGGACCCGATCTCGTCATCCCCAATGGCGCCGATCATCCCGCCCCCACCATCGACGGCAATCTCGATGAAGCGGTATGGGCGAACATGGCGGGTATGGACCTCCGTTTCGGTGACGATGTCCTGCGCGCCTCCTATCCCGGCATCGGCCCCTGGCGCTCCGGCCAATGGCAGCCCGAAATAGACGGCGTCCGCGCCCCCGTAGTCGATCCGGCTGACGCCACCCTGAAATGGTTCTTCCAGGGAGACATGCTCTACATCGGCGTCGATGTCCGCGACCAGGCGGTCTGGGCGCTGCCCAATTATGACCAGTGGGATGGCATCCGCTTCATCATCAACGACCGCGCCGCCCGCGACGAGTGGGAGCATACCCTCCTGCGCCGCGAATTGACGCTGCGCTTCGATCAGAGCGGCGTCATTGTCCAGGATTATCTCGCTACCCTGGTGGAGGCCGGACACGCCTATGCGGCCTTCATGCTGAAGCCAGGTTCCACCATCGACGACTATAATGACATCGATACCGGCTACCACTTTGAGCTGGGCATCGATCTCAAGGGTCTGGGATATCCCGCCGGACTCGGTGATGGCGTCCTCTTCATCAGCGCCACCCTCTTCGACGGCGATAATTTCCCCAATGCCGCCGACAACTATGGCAACCGCGTCTGGTGGATGCGCGAGGGCGCCTGGAACGCAGGCCCCGCCTGGGCGGTGATGGATGTGAATACCAAAGTCCCGACAGGTGTCAAAATCGCGGAAAAAACCGGTCTGCCCAAATCGTTCGAACTTCTCGGCAATTATCCCAACCCCTTCAATCCGCTGACGACGATCCGCTACGCCATGCCGGAGAATGGTACCATCAAGCTGAAGGTCTACGATCTGCTGGGGCGAATGGTGCATGAACAACGCCTCGGCATGCAAAGCGCCGGGATTCACCAGGCGGTGTTTGACGCCGGGCAGATCAGCTCGGGCGTCTATTTCTATCAAATCGAAATGACCGCCGCCGAAACGCGTCAGGTCAGTAAAACCCGTGTTCACAAGATGCTGGTGATCAAATAGCCCGTATCTGAACGGACGCAAACGGTCCGGGGGGTGGGTATCCGGCAGCACCGGGTACCCATCCCTCCCATTTTTTATCACAGCGATTATCCGGGTGTCCGGTAATCTGCAAAAAGATCTCATCATCTCAATGGTCATCGCAGCCCAGCTCAACCCTTGAATGATTCAGGGCTGCCTTGATTATTCATGGACACGTTGTATTCATAATATAAATTTATTAATAACCCTATTTTATGACAACCAATAGAAGTATGAATAAACCACAAAAAGCACAAAGCTGTGACGGTAATTATTTTGATATTTCAGTAACGATCATTTTTTCTTTGTGCGCTTCGTGGACTTTGTGGTTAATGAATGATTCGCTGAAAAGGGTCCAGTTTTTTTTACAGGAAAGGAAGGCTATGCGGTGTTTTGATAAAAGATTCTTTCCGCATTCGTCCGGATCGATCCATCGCGCCTGGTGGATCGCCCTGCTGGCGTTGCTGGTGTGCGCGCCGCTTTTCGCCGCCACCACCGGAAAACTGACCGGCCGGATCACCAATAAAACCAGACAACCCCTGCCGGGCACCAATGTCTTCCTGGCAGGCACCACACTCGGCGCTGTCAGCGACCTGGATGGTTATTATGCCATTCTCAACATCCCGCCGGGGTTATATCAGGTGCGCTACACCTACATTGGCCACAAGACCACCACGGTCAACAGTGTTCTGATCACCTCCGGGCAAACCACGACCCAGGATATCCAGCTCGAAGAGAGCGTCATCGAAGGCGAGAGTGTGCAAATCGTGGCCAAGCGTCCCATTGTCGAGACCAATCTCACCAGTTCCATGGCCACGGTGACCAGCGAGGAGATCGCCATCATGCCGGTGCAGGATTTGCAGGAAGTGGTCAATCTGCAGGCGGGGGTGGTGGACGGTCATTTTCGCGGCGGCCGTCTCGGCGAAGTGCAATACCAGATCAACGGCGTCACGGTCAACAACAGCTACGATAACAGTTCCACCCTGCGCATCGATCGCTCATTGCTGCAGGAAGTGCAGGTGATCAGCGGCACGTTCGATGCGGAGTATGGTCAAGCCATGAGCGGCGTCGTCAATGTCGTACTCAAGAGCGGCGCCGACCGTTTCGCGTGGAATGGCGAAGCCTACGCCAGCGATTATCTCTACAGCAGCGGCGAGCGCCGCAATGCGCCGGACAAATTCCGGCCCCTCTCGATCCAGAATTACCAGTTCAGCCTCAGCGGGCCCACCTTTGTGCCCAAAACCTACTTCATCTTCAGCGGCCGCCGCTATGTCCATGACGGCTATATCTTTGCACAGCGCCGCTTTCAACCCTTCGACCGCGCCGATTTTGAGAAAAAGATTTTTGCACCCGGCGGAGACGGCGCACAAGTCCCGCTCGACTACTCGCGCGAGTGGTCCGGCCTCGCCAAACTGAGCAACCGCTCCCTGAAAAATATCACCCTGGAATATCAGGCCATTTACAATATCCTCCACGCGCAGCGGTACAATTTTGGTTTTCGTCTCAATCCGGACGGACGCGGCGAGCAAAAGACCCTCTCCCTCGTTCATGGCGTGGACTATAGCCACACGCTGTCACCCACGACCTTTTACAATCTCAACCTGCGCCAGAACTATTACGATTATCGCGATTACAAGTATTCCGACCTTTACGATGCCCGTTACGATTCCGCCGGACCGGCCATCGGCGATGTCAATTATGAAGACGGCGCCATCGTCCAGGGCGTGGATTTGGGCCGCTTCAAACAGAAAACCGATGCCTGGGTATTCAAAGGCGCCTTGACCAGCCAGGTCAACCGTTCCCATCAGCTCAAAATCGGCGTCGAACTGCAAAAATCCACCGTCCAATTCGGCTCTCCGGGATATCTGGTTTCACCCGGCGGGACGCTGATCGTGCGCCATGAAAACGAACCCCCGGACTATCCCGATATCGCCACCTATGATCCCGTCAACTATGTCGTGTACCTCCAGGATCAAATGGAATGGCGCGATCTCGTCGTGCGCGCCGGCCTGCGGCAGGAGTATTTCGATTCCCGTTCCACCATTCCCGGCGATCTTGCCAATCCCGCCAACGCCATTCAAGGGGCGCCGGACTCGTATCCGCAGAAAACCAGCAAAAAAGTCACCCTGTCACCGCGCATCGGCGTCAGCTATCCCATCACCGAGAACGCCTCGCTCTTTTTCGCCTACGGCCATTTTTATCAGATGCCGGCACTGGGACAGATTTTCGCCAATTCGGACTATCAAATCCTCGACGAGCTCCAGGCGGGCGGCATCAGCTACGGCGTCATGGGAAATCCCGACATCAAACCGGAACGAACCGTACAATACGAATTCGGTTACAAGCAGGCCATCAACAATCTCATCGGCCTGGATTTCAGCATTTTTTACAAAGACATACGCGATCTTCTCGGCGTCGAGTTCATCGCGACCTATACCGCGGCCGAATATGCGCGACTCACCAATGTCGATTTCGGCAATGTATTGGGATTCACCATCGCGCTGGATCAGCGCCGCATCGGTCTGGTCAGCACCATGCTTGATTATACCTGGCAGCGGGCACAGGGCAACGCCAGCGATCCGCGCGAGACGGCGACCCGCGCCGCGGCGGGCGAAGACCCGCGGCCGCGCCAGGTTCCCCTCAACTGGGATCAGCGCCACACCCTCAATGCCACGGTGACCATCGATAAACCCAACAGTTTTGCGTTCAGCACCATCATTCGCTATGGCAGCGGCCAGCCCTACACACCGGCCCTCTCCGCCGGCTTCGGCGGCGGACTGGAGACCAATTCCGGCCGCAAGCCCAACGGCGTGCGCGTCGACCTGCGCGCGGAAAAATACCTCAAATTCTCCGGTCTGCGCATGAGCTTGTTCGCGCGGGTATTGAATCTCTTTGATACCCGTTTCGTCAATGGCTTTGTTTTCGCAGATACGGGCAGTCCCGATTATTCCCTCAATCCGGTCGGAGATCGCGTCACGCTGGCCAATCCGGGCCGCTTTTATCCGCCGCGCCGCCTGGAACTCGGCTTCACCATCGGTTCGTTATGAAACAGTGGAGACCCTATCTATGCGTTGGATGAAACTACTCGTCATCGTGCTGATCACCGTTTCGGCTTCGGCGCAATATCTGCCGGTAGTGCCAGCGGAACAGCGCGGTCGCGTCGATGCGGAACGTTCCGGTATCCATGATGCCGCCAATATCCGCACGATTTTTTATAATTATGGCATGGTGGGCGATTATCCCCCGGATCCCGGAAATGTCGACCTCAGCGTCTTTCACTCCGCCGAGGCGCCCAAAGGCTCGGGCATGAATTACACCGACGGGATCACGCCCTTTGTGCTGGCCAGGGTCCAGGATCGCAAAAACCGCACCATCCACATCATGGAGACCGGCTTCCGCGAACGGCAGGCCACCAGTCCCAAACGCAACCGCGTCATGCGCTTCGAGCCACGGCCGGGTTTCTTTCAAGCCGATCCCGCCATCAACAAGGGCCGCTCCCCGGCCATCAGCAGCGATCCCCGCACCTGGCCCGATATCTGGCCCGATAAACTGAACGATCGCGACGATCCGGGCTGGCCGGGGAGCTGGAACGGCTATTTCGGCAAACGACCCAACGCCGACCAGGAGAGCTACACAGTCATGGATGATGATTTTTACGATGCCTGGGATTTCTATCCCGACAGCCGCGACTCCACCCGCCGCGGTTTGGGCCTGCGCATCGAAGTACGCGGCTTCCAGTGGTCCAATCCCCAGGCCGGCAACGTCATCTTTTGGCACTACGACATCACCAATGAAGGCACGACCGATTATCGCGACAATATCATCTTTGGACTCTACATGGATTCCGGCGTCGGCGGCTCGGCCCTCTCCTGTGACGGCATCTATGAATCGGATGACGACAACGCCTACTTTGACAAGTCCTTCGGCCTCAATCTCGTTTACACCTGGGATAAATTCGGCCATGGCCGCAACCTGACCAGCAACTGCGGCCGCACCGGCTACCTCGGCTACGCCTATCTGGAAACCCCGGGCAATCAATTCGATGGCATCGATAACGATGACGACGGCATTGTCGATGAAAAACGCGATGGCGGCCCCGGAATACTGCTCACCTCGCAGGAGGAAATCCTCGCCTGGCTCCAGGCCCATTACGACATCGCAAAGTTCGAACAGGCCATCGGCACCATCGCCAGCCGTCCCGCCTGGCGCGCCGGGCGCTGGTGGACCGGCGATGAAGACATGGACTGGATTCCGGAACTCTGCGACACCGGCGCCGATGGCGTCTTTGGCACCAACGACAGCGGCGAACTCGACGGCATCCCCACCAACGGCGAACCCAATTTCGACCGCACCGACCTGCAGGAATCGGATCAGATCGGATTGACGGGATTTCAGATGAACCGCATCAAAGCCGGCCAGGGCAATCCCAACACCGAGGTGGAAAATATTGTCTTTTTCGACGACGGCAAGGAGTGGCCGCGACGCCTTTTCGAGCGCTTCACCAACCCCAATGAGGCCGCACGCTTCGACTCGGCGGTGGCCCTCAACTACAACATCGGCTTCCTCTTCGCCTCCGGCCCCTTTATCCTGCCGGCGGGCCGAACCGAACGCTTCAGTCTCGCCCTGACCTATGGCGCCGACCTCTATGAACTGCGCTCCACGGTGAAAACGGTACAGCAAATCTACAATGCCAACTATCAATTCGCCGTGCCTCCGCCCGTCCCGACGGTCACCGCCGAAAGCGGCGACGGCTGGGTGCGCCTCTCCTGGGACGATCTCGCCGAACGCGGCATCGATCCGGTCACCCTGGAAAATGACTTTGAGGGCTACCGCATCTACCGCTCCACCGACCCCGACTGGCGCGATGTCAAGGTCATCTCCACCGGACGCGGCACCGGCGCCATGGGGAACGGCAAACCCATCGCCCAATTCGACCTCGTCAACGACAAACAGGGCTTCTCGACCCAGGTGGTCGATGGCGTCGCCTATTATCTGGGCAACAATTCGGGCTTGACGCACACCTGGACCGACTCCACCGCCGTCAACGGGCAGCTCTATTATTACGCGGTCTGCGCCTATGACCACGGCAGTGAGGCTTTCGATTACTACCCATCGGAGAACAAGTACGATATCTCGCGGACGCCGCGCGGCGGCGCCATCCTGCCCAAAAACGTGGTGGAAGTGCGGCCAAACCCGCGCACCATGGGCTTCACCCGCGCCACCGCCAGCGCGGGGACGCAGATCAGGGGCAAAGGCACAGGCAACGTTGACATCGAGGTCGTCAATTCGGAACTGGTGCCGGATGATCATCTCTTCGTGCTCTCGTTCAGGACGCCCGCGCCGGACTGCGTCCGCGCCGTGTACTATGATCTCAAAGACAGCACCCTGAACAAGATGATTTTCACCAATGGCTATGACATGGATGGCCAGGGGATCGGCCAGACCGGTGCGGGATTGCTGCCCATCGTCTCCACCCCGAAGACGGTGACGGTGAGCCCGCAAAGCGGCTTCTCGGAGACGAGCCACACCAACCTCAGACTCAAGGGCACCTATCAGCCCCAGCAATCCATCAACCGCCGCCGTCCGGGATTCCCCAGCGACCTGCGCATCACCTTCTATGATACCCCCATGGACACGTCGCTGCTCGCCATCGGCCTGCCGGCGCGTCCGGGAAAATTCCGCATCCATGCCGTGACGGATCAGGGCGAAGCGCTGAGGCTCAAATTCCGTTTTCGCGACATGGATCGCGATGGCACCCTGAGCCGGCCCGATGAATTCATCGATGTGGTTACCTATGTCGAAGAAAAGCCGACCACGCCCCAGGTCACCTGGCGCATCGAGCCCGACACGACCGGACAGGCCGGCCGCGGCGCCATCGTTCCGCCCAAAGCGGGCGATGTCTATCACCTGCGCCTCGTCTATCCCCTCGAGGTGGGCGATCTCTTCGCCTTCACCACCCGGGCGCAGGTCATCGATGCCGACAGCGCCAAAAGGGCCTACACCGGGGACCCCTATGTGGTGCCCAACCCCTACGTCGGATCCGCCAGTTTCGAGCCCGAACGCTATGCCGTCTCGGGCCGCGGTGAGCGGCGCATTGAATTCCGCGACTTGCCCGGTCATTGCACCATTCGCATCTATACCATCCGCGGAGAACTGGTGCAAACCCTGCAGCATGACGGCGGTGTCGGCGGCTATGTCGCCTGGGATTTGCGCACCAGGGATAATCTCGATGTCGCACCCGGACTTTATATCTTCCATGTAGAAGCGCAGGGTCTGGGCGATAAAATGGGCAAATTCGCCATCATCAAATAACCGGCAGGTGGACCATGAAGAAACTACACTCGTTGTTTTTCCAGCGGCCGGGATTTCTTCTCCTGGTGACTGCTGTTTTCATCCTGTCTCTGAGCTGGAACAGTGCGCCCTTGGCGCAAAGTAAAACAGGGACTACCATCGGGCAATTTCTGCTCATCGAACCCAGCGCGCGCGGCGCCGCCATGGGCAACGCGGCGGTCGCTTCCACCGAAGAGGTGCTGTCGACCTGGTATAATCCGGGCGCCCTGGGAACCTTCACCCGGCACAGCGTCCAGTTCACCCACAGTCTCTGGCTCGCCGACATCACCTACGACTGCATCGCCGGCGCACTGCACATGGGCAATGCGGGCAATCTGCTCCTCAACGCCACCATGCTCAATTCAGGCGAAATCGCCGTGCGCACCGTCGAGCATCCCCTGGGGACCGGTGAGCATTTCTCGGTCAGCAATTTTTCACTGGGACTGGGGTATGGCCGGCAACTGACAGACCGCTTCGCCGTCGGCCTCCAGATCAATTACATTCAGGAGACCATCTGGCACAGCAGCCTGGCGACGGTGGCGCTCAACGTCGGTACCATCTATCGCCTTTCCCCCCAGGGTCCGCGGCTGGGCGCGGCGATCGTCAATTTTGGTCTTCCCGCACGTTACTCCGGACGCGATTTGCGCATCGTCTATGACAAAGACGCGGAAAAATATGGCGATAACAGCAATCTTCCCGGAATGGTCTACAGCGAAGCCTATCCCCTGCCGGTGCTCTTCCGCGTCGGCATCGATTGGCCGATGCGCCTGGGTCATCGCCACGAAATCCATCTCGCGGTCAATGCCTTTCATCCCAGCGACAACGAGGAGAGCCTCAGCCTTGGCGCGGAATGGGTGATCATGAAGACACTGGCGCTGCGCGCCGGCTATCAGAACCTGTCGTTGCACAAACGCTATAGGAACGAATCGGAGACGGGATTGACATTGGGCACCGGCGTGGCCTTTGAAGTGGGCGGCTCTGAATTCCGGCTGGACTACGGCTGGGCCGACTATGGACGGCTCGAGAACGCACAGCGCTTCACGCTGGGGTTGCAGTTTTAAATCCGCGCCGGTCTCCCTGATTTCACCGGCGCCCGCCCGATGCGGATTCCGTTCATCCGGATGGCATCCTGCTCGAGCGATGACGCGTATAACCCTCAATCCGGATAAACCGGAACCCCTTGCGGGGCGAGCACACTGCTCGCCCCGCAATTAATTGCCTGATCATTTACCCGGCACCACCACGAGGAGCATGCAGCATCCATGCATTTTTCGACGAAATACGGCCATTTCAGTCAAGACGGATATGAATACGTCATCACCCGGCCCGATACACCCAAACCCTGGGTCAATGTCATCTCAAACGGTGAATACGGGCTCATCCTCTCCCAGGCGGGCGGCGGATTCAGCTGGCTCAAGCACAGCAACTTTAATCGCCTGACGCGCTGGAACCAGGATATGGTGACCGACCCCTGGGGGCGATTCATCTACCTGCGCGATCAAGCCACTCATGCCGTGTGGTCCGCGGCCTACCAGCCGGTCAAAAATCCCAAGGGAACGTACCTGTGCCGCCACGGACTCGGCTACTCCATCTTTACGACGCGCTGTCACGATATCGAGAGCGAATGGACGCAGTTTGCCACATTGACAGACCCTGCGGAGGTGTGGATGCTGCGCCTGCGTAACCTGACTGCCAGAGCCAGAGATCTCGACCTCTTCACCTATCTGGAGTGGTGCCTCGGCTTTGCGCCGGACAATCATCGCGAATTTCACAAGACCTTTATCGAAACCGAATTCGATGCCGATGCCCGGATTCTCTATGCCCGAAAACGGCTGTGGGAAATGCCTGATGAAAAAGGGCGTCACTGGAACGTCGAATGGCCCCACACCGCATTTTTCGCGGCCAATGCTCCGGTCCATTCCTTTGACGGCGACAAGGAAACTTTTGTCGGCAGCTATGGAGACCTGGCGCTGCCTTGCGCCGTGCGCCAGGGCGGCTGCAACAACAGCCAGGGAAAATGGGGCGACGGCATGGCGGGGCTGCACCTGAAGGTGTCCCTGGCCGCAGGCGATGAAACCGAGATCATATTCATCCTCGGCGCCGCTGATAACCGCGGCCACGCCGAAAGCCTGATCGAAAAATATCGCCCTGCGACGACGTCTCAGTACGAACTGGAGCGGGTTCAACAGTCGTGGCGAGAGCGTCTCAAGCCGCTCCGGGTCGAGACGCCCGATCCCTCCTTCGATCTCCTCACCAACATCTGGCTGAAATATCAGACCATCTCGTGCCGTTTGTGGGGCCGCGCCGCCTATTACCAGCAGAGCGGCGCCTACGGCTTTCGCGATCAGTTGCAGGACTGTCAAATCTTCCTGCCCTTGAACCCCGAGTGGACGGCGAAACAAATCCGGCTTCATGCGGCGCATCAATTCCAGGATGGCTCGGTCTATCATTGGTGGCATCCCTACACCGAAACAGGCCTGCACAATGCGGTCAGCGACAACCTGCTGTGGATGCCCTATCTCATCGCCGAGTATCTCAAAGAGACGGCGGACTGGAACTTTATCCACGAAACGATCCCTTTTGTCGATGATCCCCGGCCGGCGCCGCTGTGGGAGCACTGCCGCCGCGCCCTGCAGCGCTCCCTGAGCTGGCGCAGTGAACGCGGCCTCCCCCTCATCGGCGCCCACGACTGGAACGATGGTCTCAATGCCCTGGGCACGGAGATGAAAGGCGAATCTATCTGGATGGGACATTTTTTGCACAAAATCCTCAAGGAATGGGAAACCATCTCCGCCAAAGCGGCTCTCGCGGAGGCGTTCGCTTTCTGTGCCCCGGAGGCCGATAAAATCAGGGACGCGGTCAATCGTCACGGCTGGGATGGCGCCTGGTACTGGCGCGCCACCAGGGACAATGGCGAAAAGATCGGCAGCGCCGCCTGCACAGAGGGCAAAATCTATCTCAACGCACAGGTATGGTCGGTCATTGGAGGTACCGCCACCCCGCAGCGCGCCGCGCAGGCCATGGCCGGCGTCGAAAAATATCTTGATCAGCAATATGGCCCGATCCTTTTCTCACCGGCCTACAGCAGCGTCGATCCGGATATCGGTTATCTCTCGCGCTATGCACCCGGCCGGCGCGAAAACGGCGGCGTCTACACCCACGCCGCCACCTGGGCGCTGTGGGCGGAAACGATGATGGGACGCGGAGACCGGGCCTATGCCCTGTATAAAAAATTCAATCCCATCGAGCGGGGAATGGAACCCGACCTCTATCATGTTGAACCTTATGTAACCCCCGGCAATGTCGACGGACCGGAATCGCCGCAGTTCGGTCGCGGCGGCTGGACCTGGTACACCG
>DCUM01000124.1:0-1404 GCA_002327255.1 bacterium UBA2214
TCGCCGCGCGCCAGGGCGGGCTTGAGCATGCTCGAGGCATCCATGGCGCCTTCGGCCGCTCCGGTGCCCACCAGGGTATGCAGTTCATCGATGAAGAGGATATATTCGCCGTCCGCTTCAGAGACCTCCCTGAGCACCGCCTTGAGGCGTTCTTCGAACTCGCCGCGGTATTTGGCGCCGGCGATCAGGGCGCCCATGTCCAGGGCCATGAGGCGTTTGCTTTTGAGATTTTCGGGCACGTCGCCGAGGACGATGCGATGGGCGATGCCCTCGGCGATGGCGGTCTTGCCAACGCCGGGTTCGCCGATGAGGACGGGATTGTTCTTGGTGCGGCGGCTGAGGACCTGGAGGACACGGCGCATTTCGTCCTCGCGGCCGATCACCGGATCCAGTTTGCCGTTGCGGGCGAGGTCATTGAGATCGCGGGCATAACGCGCCAAAGCCTGGTATTTATCTTCCGGCGCCTGATCGGTGACGCGTTGTGAGCCGCGTACTTCCCTGAGCACCTGCAGGAGTTTGTCATAGGTGACGCCGTTGTCGCGCAGGAGCTGTCCGGCGGATGATTTATCCTCGCAGAGGCCGAGCAGCAGGTGTTCGATGCTGATGAATTCATCCTGCAGGCGTTGCGATTCTTTGTGGGCGCGTTCCAGCAATTCGCCGCTGGCCGGCGCGAGATAGGCCTGACCCAGGCCGCCGCCGCTGACCCGCGGCAGCTTGCCCAGGGCTTCTTCGCAACGGCTGAAGAGGAGATCGGGATTCTCGCCGATTTTCTTCAAAAGGACGCGCGTCAGGCCCTCTTTGGGCTCCAGCAAGGCCATGAGGAGATGCAACGGCTCGATCTGCTGCTGGCCCTTGTCCGCGGCGATCTGCTGTCCGCGCGCGATGCTCTCCTGGGCTTTCAGGGTCAATTTATCCATGGAAATCATAGGATCTCTACCTCAAGCTAATAATTTTAATTCGTCAAACATCAATTTTTCACACAAGGAGCACTTCAGGAAAAATCTCCTGCAAATGGTTTGCACGATTTTCCTGTAGGAGGGCTCTCCGAGCCCGATCAGTCGCCCTGTGGAGGTCGCCCTCGGGAGAGGGCGACGAACAGTTACCATGCGCCACTGCGGGCCTCTGCCGAGGCTGAAAAAAAGCCCTTCCTCGCCCTTTGCGACAAGGGAATCAAGAAAGGGCTTGTGACGTGTTCACGTAGTGACGATCGAACGTGCTGGCGGTTTACGGTTATTTCTTGTCATCCACCACTTCGAAATCCGCGTCTTCGGCTTCGGGCTGCTTGCTCTCCGCCTGGGGACCCGCTTCGGAAGCAGCCGGATCTTGTTGTTGCTGTGCGGCGGTCGCGGCTTCGTACATCTTGGTGGCGGCCTGATGCCAGACCTGATTGAGCGCTTCGGTGGC
>DCUM01000124.1:1409-13810 GCA_002327255.1 bacterium UBA2214
CTGATTTTTCAGCGCGGCGTCGATTTTGTCGGCGTTCTCCTTGATGTTCTTCTCCGTCTGATAAGCCAGCTGATCCGCGGCGTTGCGGGCATCGATGAGTTCACGCCGTTTCTTGTCTTCGGCCGCATGCGATTTGGCATCAGTGACCATTTTCTCGACCTCTTCCTTGCTCAAGCCGGTGGAGGCTTCGATGCGGATGGTCTGCTCCTTGGCGGTGGCCTTGTCTTTGGCCGCCACATTGAGAATGCCGTTGGCGTCCATGTCAAAAGTGACTTCGACCTGCGGCACGCCGCGCGGCGCGGGGGGGATGCCGTCGAGATGGAAGCGTCCGAGGGTGCGGTTGTCAATGGCCATCTCGCGTTCACCCTGGAGGATGTGGATTTCCACGGTCGTCTGGCTGTCCGCCGCGGTCGAAAAGACCTCGGAACGGCGCGTCGGGATGGTGGTGTTCTTGTCGATGATGCGCGTCATGACGCCGCCGAGGGTCTCGATGCCGAGCGAGAGGGGGGTGACATCCAGCAGCAGGACATCCTTGACCTCGCCGGCGAGGACGCCGCCCTGAATCGCCGCGCCGATGGCCACGACTTCATCGGGATTGACACCGCGATGCGGTTCCTTGCCGAAGAGCTCTTTGACCAATTCCTGAACCTTGGGCATGCGCGTCGATCCGCCCACCAGCACCACCTCATCGATCTGCGACGCGCTCATACTGGCATCGCGCAAGGCGGTGCGGCAGGGTTCCAGCGTGCGTTGAAACAGATCATCGCACAATTGTTCGAATTTGGCGCGCGTCAGGGTCATGCTCAAATGCTTGGGCCCGGTATCGGTGGCGGTGATGAAAGGCAGATTGATCTCGGTCTGCGCCACGGTCGACAGTTCGCATTTGGCCTTTTCAGAGGCTTCCTTGAGGCGCTGCAGCGCCATCGGATCCTTGGAGAGATCGACGCCCTCCTGTTTGACAAACTCGTCGACAATCCAGTCGATGACGCGCTGATCGAAATCGTCGCCGCCGAGATGGGTGTCGCCATTGGTCGACTTGACCTCGAAAACCCCCTCGCCGATTTCGAGGATGGAGATATCGAAAGTGCCGCCGCCGAGGTCAAAGACCGCGATTTTTTCATTGGCTTTTTTATCCAGGCCATACGCCAGCGAAGCGGCGGTGGGCTCGTTGATGATGCGGCGGACGTTCAGTCCGGCGATCTCTCCGGCCTCCTTGGTGGCCTGGCGCTGACTGTCGTTGAAGTAGGCCGGCACCGTGACGACGGCATCGGTGACTTTTTCGCCGAGATAGTCCTCCGCCGTCTGCTTCATCTTTTGCAGGATCATGGCGGAAATTTCCTGGGGCGAATATTCCTTGTCGTCGATCTTGACTTTGGCGAGATCATTGGTGCTGGAGATGACCGTATAGGGGACCTCTTCGCGCTCACGGTTGACTTCCGCGAAACGGCGCCCCATGAAGCGTTTGATCGAGTAGACCGTCTTGGTCGGATTGGTCACCGCCTGGCGTTTGGCCACCTGTCCGACCAGACGCTCGCCGCTCTTGCTGAAAGCCACCACCGACGGCGTTGTGCGATTGCCTTCGGCGTTCGGAATGACGACCGGCTCGCCGCCTTCCATGACGGCGACACACGAGTTGGTCGTGCCCAAATCTATTCCAATAATTTTACCCATGCTACATTTTCTCCTGTTAATGCTTTTATGTAAGAGAGAGTTGTCTTTATTATCGCGTCATTCATTGCAAAGGACATGCCAGATACGCACGTGCCGTCCTTTTTGACGTATGTATAAATAAAACAAGCGCAGGTTTCAGAGAGACCCTGCGCTTGCCCAAAAACTGAATTTGAAATATCTGCCGTAATGGCTGAATAAATGACAAAATGACAACAAATTTGACGCACCATTGAGAGGCCTGCGTCATGACGGGCCGCAGCGGCCGACGGGTTCCGGGGGCTTATTCGCGCGGGGTGCGCAGTGCCACCGAGTAGACGTTTTTGTCGCGCATGATGCGCAGATAGACGATGCCGCCGGCCTTGATGTCGCGCAATGCGGCGCGGAACTCCCGCACCGAGGTGACGCCGCGGTCATTCACGGAGAGGATGAGATCGCCCTGGCGCAACCCTTTGCGGTCCGCCACGGAATTGGGCGTAACCGAACTGATGACGACGCCGCTTTGTCCGCTATAACCATACTGGCGTGCCAGTTGCTCCGTCAATTCGCGCACATCCAGACCCATTTTGCCGGATTGTTCGCCGGGTTCGCCGCTGCTGCTCAACCCTTCATCGGCGGGCCGCTCACCCAGGGTTACGGTGATGTTCCTGCTGGCTTTGTTGCGCCATATGGTCAGCGTCAACTTGCTGTTCGGCGCCTGCGAAGCCACGAAGGCGATGAGCTGGTCGCGTGACGTAATTTCCAAATTATTAATTTTCAGGATGATATCGTCCTGTTTCAGCCCCGCGCTTTCGGCCGGGCTCTCCTTGAGCACCTCGGCGACTTGCGCGCCGCGCGGCTTCTCGAGCCCAAAGTATTCCGCTTTTTCTTCATCGACTTCCCCCAGTTGCACGCCCATCCAGCCGCGCCGTACCTTGCCGCTGCTGATGAGCTGCTCCATGATCGAGCGCGCCATGTTGATGGGGATGGCGAAGCCGACCCCCACATTGGAGCGGCCGACAATGGCGGTATTGATGCCGACCAGTTCACCGCGCAGGTTCACCATGGCGCCGCCGCTGTTGCCGGGATTGATGGCCGCATCGGTCTGGATGAAATCCTGATAGCGCAGCTGTCCATCGCCCAAACCGCTGCCGAGAGAGCGTCCCTTGGCGCTGACAATGCCCGCTGTCACCGTTTTTTCGAGGATATCGGAGAAGGGGTTGCCGATGGCGATGACCCATTCGCCGACTTCCAGTTTGTCCGAGTCGCCCAGTTTGATGGTCGGCAGATTATTTTTATCGATTTTAATGACCGCAATATCGCTGGCCGGGTCCTTGCCGATGACCCTGGCGGTGTGTTCGACCTTGTCGATGGTCACCGTGATCGCATCGGCTTCACTGATGACGTGATTGTTGGTGAGAATATAGCCCTCCGGGTTGACGATGACGCCGGAACCGAGGCCGCGCATGACCTGTTCGCGCTCGGGGACGCCGAAAAACTGGCGGAAAAGAGGATCATCCATCAAGGGGTGTGAGAAACGCTGCTTGACCGTCGTGCTGCTGCTGATGGTCACTACCGCCGGACTGGCGATTTTGGCCACAGCGACGAAGGCTTTGCTGAAATCCTGCAGCACGAGCAGCTCCTGTGGCACCGGCTCGCTGGAACCGAGCGGCACGGCGGCAGCGCTGCGATCCGCCGCGATACTGTTCATCATCCAGTCAAAATTGCTCGAAATGATCAACCCGACGACAATGCCGATAAAGATACCGGCAAATAATAACACAGAGCGTTGTTTGTTTTTCATATTTTTTCCTTTCGCCTCATTTCCAACTACAGCACATGAACCGGATGTGTTTTTTCCGCAACTCCGCTCGCACTTACGTTTCTTTAACCTCCATCCCCCGTCAAGGTTCCGGAAAGATTTTACAGGGCTGATAATCGTCCTGCAAGATGCCCTGTTTTTATGCAACTCTCGTGCCAGACCTGCGTGGAATGGGGCTATTGTTTTTTATATTTTTATATTAATCTGATACTTTTATTGCGTCTGCCATTTTGACAGAGATGGCTGACTGCCAAATGAATGCGCGCGTTTCTGGCACAAAAAAAGGGCTGTGGGGTAGACCGACAGCCCTTGTGGCGTACAAGAGGTCAATCGCGTCCGCGAATGAGCAGCAGCCGGACCAGTTGCAGCACCGCCATGGCCGCGGCGGCGACATAGGTCAGGGCGGCGGCGTTGAGGACTCTTTTGGCGCCGCCGATCTCTTCGCTGCTGACATAGCCGTTGCTGGCGAGCTGGGCCAGGGCGCGTTTGCTGGCATCGAATTCGACCGGCAGGGTGACGAGCGTGAAGAACACCGCCGCGGCGAAGAGGATGATGCCGATATCGAGCAGTGGTTTGAACGACACCACCAGACCGATGATGAAAAGGGGCATGGCCAGGGTGGAGCCGATATTGGCCAGCGGATACATGGTCTGGCGCAATTTGAGCGGGCCATAGGCGATTTTATGCTGGATGGCGTGGCCGGTTTCATGGGCTGCGACGCCGATGGCTGCCAGCGAATTGGAGGCATAGACGTTGCTGGAGAGTCGCAGCACTTTGTGAACCGGATCGTAATGGTCGGTGAGGTTACCCTCGACCGCTTCCACCTTGACATCGGTGATATTATTGCGCAGCAAGAGGTTTTGCGCCACTTTGGCGCCGGTCATGCCCGACGCCGCGCGCACCTGGCTCATCTTGGCGAATGTGCTTTTGACTTTATATTGGGCATAGAGCGTGAGAATGAGCGCCGGTGCCAGTAACAGGATATCTGTCATGCTGAAAAACATATCAAAATTCCTCCCTAACCTGATCAATTCATGCCATTTAAATTTGCTGGCAAGAGGCGGCTCCTGCCG
Organism: bacterium UBA2214; assembly: GCA_002327255.1. Taxonomy (GTDB): domain Bacteria; phylum Zhuqueibacterota; class Zhuqueibacteria; order Residuimicrobiales; family Residuimicrobiaceae; genus UBA2214. The sequence goes on from DCUM01000124.1 coordinate 5,952, forward strand.
CCGAAAATCGCCGCCAGGAGGCAGCTCCTACAAACAGATAATAATTAATATAATAGACGTATTAATACCCGAATGTACGAATCATTCAGGCTAAAAACCATCCATTCCTTGGTACTGATTAGATTCCATTCCAGCGAAAAAGTTCCAATTTCGGGGATCATGCATTGTTATTTTCTGTCTGATCCACCTTGCCGCGCCACTGATTCCAGCGTTTTTTCATCCAGGTGAGCATTTTTTCACCCTGGCGTGGAAAGAGCAGCAGGACGCCGAGAAATGCAATGGCGAGTCCCGGTCCCGGCACAAGCGGCAGGGAGAGGATGGCGCCGATGATGATCAACGGGATCGCCACGTATTTTTTTCTTCGCTGGAAGCGGCGAATATCTTCGCGCAGTTTTTTTGCCCGCATGGTCTTTCTTTGCAATGGTTACAACAGCTTAAACACAGCCGACCCTAAAATATTCCCATTCTCCAGCACGATCTCGACGCGGCCATCCCCGGACTGTTTGGCGAGGATGTGGCGGCGGCTCCACAAGCGGCAGTTTTCTCCTTTTACGGTGAGGCGCCGCTCGAAAACAGCCTGGCCATCGATGATCCAGCGGTGCCGGATCGGGACGGAGTCGGCGGTGGTCGAAAGGATGGTATAACAGTAGAGATAGTCCACATTGCGTTTGAAGGAGGATTTGACCAGCACCGGTTTGTTCTCATGCATATCCAGACAGAACAGCGCCCGCTTCAACTGCACCCTGCCTGCCGGTGTCGCTGCTTCCGCCAGCGTCGAGTCGCCGATTGTGTACAGATCCACTGCCTCCGGGGCCATCAGAACGACCCGTGCTTCCGGCCGCAGCCATTCTATCAGACTGGCGAGGAGCCAGATGGCCAGGGCCGCCGCGGCCAGGCGCATAAAAATATTCTCTTGCAGCCGGATGACGCGCGCCATATCATCTCACCCCGTTCCTGGCAACGGGGGGTGAAATCTCTGATGAAACCAGGCGTTTTTCCATGATGAGCATGTTGCCATTTTCCCGGTTACGCACATAGCGCACCGAGTCCATCGAGCGCCGGATGATATGCAAGCCCATGCCGCCGGTCTTGCGTGCGGCAGCGGCAGCGGCGGCGTCAAAATCCTCATCGGATTTTACTTCAAAGCCGTCGCCGTGGTCGATGATGCGGATGATGAGCCGGTCGTTCGACTGCGTTACTTCCACCTTGACTTGTCTGGTGGAATCCGAATGGTAGGCATGTTCGATGGCATTCAGACATCCTTCATAGACCGAAATCTTGATCTTGGAGAGTTCTGATTCCGGAAATCCCATTCTTTGCGCTGTTTCGAGCACAAAATCGCAGGCGCGATAGAGCATATCGACGCGGCTGGGTATCTCCACATGGCCGGTGTTTTCCTTTTCTTTGGAACTTTTTCGCGGGGTGCCGGCGAGCCTGGCTTGCAGGGCGTGTGGCTCGAGCGGCGGCAGCGCATCCTGCATGCCAAGGGTCAGTTCGCTCTCCTCGAAGCAGAGATAGTCGTCGGCGCGGAAATTGTAGAGATCGTTCACGGCGCGCTCCTGCAGGTTGACTATGCAGAGGTTGCCGCCGCGTCGGCGCGCCCGCGCTGTCATCTCATAGATCAGCACGATCCAGCTCGGGGGTAACAACGGCAAGTGGTGCGCGTCAAAAATGAAGCAGGTATGCTGCTTGCGCAGTTCTTTTTCAAAGAGGGAGAGAACCGCTGGAAGCAGCGAAATATCCTCCATGCTGCCTGAAGGGGTGATGCGCACCACGCCTGCGGGCAGGAACTCGATTTTTACCTGATCATGATCCATAGACAACCACGTTTGTCGTTACTCCCTGTTTGCGGAGAGGGTTGCGATTAATTCCCTTTTCAGTACTTTTTCGAGCATATTCTTCGGCAATTCGTGCACAAATCCGATGCGTCGCGGGATTTTATATTTTGCCAGCCTGCTTTTACAATAACCGATCAGTGCATCCTCTGCGGGCGCCGCTTGTCCTGGTGCGAGCACCACAAAGCCGCTTGCGACTTCACCGCAGTACCCATCCGCCATGGCGACCACCGCGGCCGCATATCGACCATGCGCGCTGCGGTGTCGGGCCAGGGCAGGCCGATGGCGAAGCGGGTGATCAGACTGCAGAAAACCATCCCGCGCCATCCTGGGCAGCGCAAATATTTCTCTCTTGATTTTCACAAGGGATCACTTCTGTCCCGGTATCGAAGAGAAGACGATATCAATTTATTAAGTTGCCCTCAAAAAATAGAGTATAAACGTTGAAATGGACCCCCAACCGTTATGGCTTCTGAGATATTTTATATTAATGCAACAGGAGACCTGATCTTTTCTTGTCGGATTCGGTGTTATCCGATCAAACCGGCAACCCGGCGGGTTTCGGCGTTTTCGATGCCTGACCGGGATGACAAGAATTCATGTTCTTGCGTTGGGACACTACTGCCAGAGGACCATTCGTTCGCTTGTCATCGCGGATTACAAAGTGATGCGTTTTTGCTGCGCCGCGGTGACGAAAATCCCCGGCGCGCCGACGACGGGACACTTGTTTTCGCAGATGCCGCAGCCGATGCACAAATCCTCCACCACATAAGGGAATTTAACGGTGCGCATGCTCCCGTCCGGAGCGCGCGCTTCGCGGATGTCGAATTTGATCGCCTTGTCGGAGAGGGGACAGTGTTCCTCGCACACCAGGCAATCGTCCTGGCGGTACCAGGGGATGCAGCGGCTTTTGTCGAAAAAAGCCAGCCCCATTTTGATTTTGTTTTTCTCTTCGAGCGCCAGGGGCTGAATGGCGCCGGTCGGGCAGACCTGGCCGCAGAGGTTGCAGCTGTATTCACAATAGCCCAGCCGTGGCACGGCGATGGGCGTCCACACGCCCTCCAGTCCCGCTTCGCCGAACGCGGGCTGCAAACAGGCGCCGGTGCTGGCGCAGATTTTACTGCAGGCCTGGCAGCGGATGCAGCGATCCAGAAATTGATCTTCGTTCAGGGAGCCCGGTGGACGCATGGCGAGTCCCGTGCGGTTGCGGCTGGCGGCGGCTGTTTTGACCAGTGCCACAGCGGCGATGCCCGCGGCCGCCGCCTGCAGCAAGCGGCGGCGGCTGAGATCGATCTCATTGGCGCCCGGGTTGACGCCCCAGCGATACGAAATGGCCTGCGGCTTGCACACCGAGACGCACTCGGCGCACTCGATGCACTCGACTGTGTTGTTGATGGAATAATCGTCCTCGATGGCGTTCATCTTGCAGTCGCGTTGACAGATACTGCACTGCGTGCACGCCGGACTGACAAAGCGCCGGGTCAGCCGGTATTTGGAAAAGAGGCCCAGCAGTGCACCCAGCGGACAGAGATTGCGGCACCAGAAACGCCGCGTCACCATGCCGAGGCCGAGGATGACGATGAAGATGACAACCATCGGCAGGGTTTCGAGGAATTTCGGCTGCTGGAAGGGCAGCAGGGCGGCGCGTTGTGCGGCGTCATAGAGCGCATAGACCTGATCCTCGGCAATCTGCAGTTTGAAGGCAAAATTGAACAGACCCGTCAGCGCATAGGTGAACATGGGATAGAGCACGGTGGTGAAGGTGCGCGTCAGCAGGGCGATGGGATCGAGAAACCAGGTTAACTGGAGCGAAAAGAGCGCCGCAACCAGCAGGAGGATGAGCAGGGCGAATTTCCACGAGCGCAAGCGCAGCGATTCGCGTTGCCGCGCCGGCCGGCGCTTGCGCTGGATGAAATGGTCGCTGGCATCGATCACGGTGCCGAGGGGACATATCCACCCGCAAAAGAAACGCCCCAACGGAATGGTGAGGGCCAGGATGACCAGCGCGAGGATCGTGGTGGTGATGAAAGCACGGCTTGCCAGCATGGTGGTGAGGGCGATGAGTGGACTGGCGCGCAGGAAGAGATCGGAGGGCAATCCGGTTTCATAGGGGTATCGCGCCTGAAGAAAAAGCAGGACAAAGAGGGCGAAGAAAAGAATCTGCGAAATGCGGCGCAAGGTGATCATCAAGGATGCTTCCTGGTTAAGTACGATGCGCTCCCAATCCCGGCCCCCATCTCCACGCCCGCCCGATGGATAGCATCGAGGCAGTGGTAATAGTTTAGAGAGGCGCGAAAAAAAGTCGCTTCCAGTTGCATGCGGTGGGTTTGTGCATGCAGGTCACTGCCCGCGCCGACACAATCAGGATCAAAAAAGGAATCGCCCAACCGGGCATTGGCGCCTGTTGGGTCTGAGCGGACATGGTCAGGCGCCGAAATTGATCTCTTTCACCTTCACCCGTTTGAGGTCGAGGTGGCCGAGTCCGCGCCGTTCGGCGATGCGCAGATATTCGACCTCGGCCGGATTGATATCGAAAAGCTGCATGGCAAAGGCGTCCGCGGCGACGCGATCCGCCGAGATGATGATGGTCTTTTTTTGCGCCACATCCGCGAGGTTACCGCCGGTCGGGCCGTTGCGCATCAGGGTGCGATAGCCGTCGATGATGGTCAGGGACGGTTTGAACGCCAGGTTGATGTCGACGATTTTGGTCATGAACTTGTCATGCAGGGCGCCGCGGTCGCCGCCGAGCACGCCCATCATGTTTTTAAAACCCAGGGTGACGCGGGAGATATTGTGATCCTTGGCGATGGGTATGTTGATGATGACGTCACTCTCGATGGCGTCGCGGTAGACGGGCCAGGATTTGATCAATTCGCCATCGGGAATGGCGACATCCTGGAAACGGCTTTCGACGATATGGCGGACTTCGGCGCCCGCGGCTTTGGCGGCCGCCTCGATGCCGCTGCGCATGTAACAGCGCCGCGGTTCATTGCAGGTGCGGTCGAGCACGCGCACCTTGCCGGCGCCCGCTTCGAGACAGAGCTTCACCACTTCAGCGACCGCCTCGGGGTTGGTATTGGCCGCCTGTTCGGGCAGCCGGTCCCAGCCAATGTTCGGTTTGAGCAGAACGGAATCTCCCTTTTTCACAAATTGGCTCATGCCGCCCAGCGCAGCGACAGCCTGACGCACCATCTCTGCGGGGGCGCCGTTGCGCGCCACCACCAGATCGGAATCGGGCAGGGCCGCATCCAGCCAGGTTGGGCACGTCGTCAGGACGGCGCCGGCGACCAGACTCTTGCGCAGAAAATCACGCCGATCGATATCTTGCATGGAAGAAACCTCCCTGTGAGTTCTTGCGATGAATCCGCGGAGATGAAAGGGTGGACGGAAAGAGGAGAGCGAAACAATCATGCACCGTCCGATGGCATTCATCACTCCGGCGGGGCTGTTGCCTGCATGCAAAAACAGCCCACCTCTTGAGATGGGCTGTTGCAAGGCGAGGCTAATATTTCAGGATACATCTGGTGCCGAAGGCGGGATTTGAACCCGCNNGTCTGCCAATTCCACCACTTCGGCCAAAAACAGGAGTCTCTGAAAGATATCAGTTGCCAGGCAGTTGCGCCGGCTGTTGATCCGGAATTTGCGGCAGTGTGCGCGCCGGGGATGAATTCAGCCGTTCGCGTTCCTGCTGCACCAGGGATTGCTGGCTGTGGCCGCCACGGGTTATCAGGCCCATGACCAGGGCGATGAGAAGAAACGCCGTCGCCAGGATGGCCGTCACTTTGGTCAGAAAGGGCGAAGCGCCCCGGCCGCTGCCAAAGAGCGTGCCCATGGTATCGCCGCCAAAGGTGCCGGCCAAACCGCCGCCTTTGCTGGACTGGATCAGGATGACAAAAGTCAACAGAAAACAAACAACGACAAACAGGAAAATCAGAACCGTGTACATGATCACTCCAGGCTATCTATGCGTATACAATTTGCAAAAATGATTTTACGTCCAGACTGGCGCCGCCGATCAAACCGCCGTCGATATCGTCCTGTGACAGCAACTGCGCCGCATTGTCCGGTTTCATGCTGCCGCCGTATTGCAGGCGCAGCGATTCAGCCACTCTCGTCGAATACATCTTGCCGGCCAGCGCACGAATCATCGCGTGCACTTCCTGGGCCTGCTCCGTGGTCGCCACCACACCGGTGCCGATGGCCCAGACCGGCTCATAGGCGATGACCAGCGCGGCGACCTGGTCTGATGTCAGATCAGCCAGACAACCGCGCACCTGTTTCTCGACCACCTGATGGGTCAGGCCATTCTGGCGCTCGGCCAGCGTTTCACCGACACAGACAATGGGAATCAGACCGTGCTCGAAAGCACGCAGAATTTTTTTGTTGACCGTCTCGTCGCTTTCCTGAAAATATTGACGGCGTTCGGAATGGCCGAGAATCACATAAGTGCAGCCGGCCGATTTCAACATCGCGGCTGAAATTTCTCCGGTGAAGGCACCTTGTTCTTCCCAGAACATGTTCTGGGCGCCCAACTTGACGGGAGTCTCCGCAATCACTTCGCGGAGCGCCGCCAGTGCGGTGAAGGGCGGACAAAGAACGACTTCACAAGAATCCGTCCTGGTGAAGCCTTGAACAATAGCCTGGGCCAACTCTTTGGCCTCGGCAACCGTCTTGTTCATCTTCCAGTTGCCGGCGATGATGCGTTTGCGCATGAAAACCATACCTGTTCAGGCGACGAGAGGGCTTTACCAGCCCTCTCGACCGCTAATGTATGAAAAATAAATGAAAAAGACCAGTAAATTATTTCAGGTTTGCCATTTTTTCGACCAAATCCACGACACGGCAGGAATAAGCCCACTCGTTGTCATACCAGGCAATGACCTTGATGAAATTGCTCTTGCCTTCCAGCACCATGGTGGAGAGGGCATCAAAGACCGCAGAGTGGTCGTTGCCGACGATGTCCACCGATACGATGGGATCTTCGGTATATTGCAGAATGCCCTTCATGCGGCCTTCGGCAGCGGCTTTCATGGCCGCATTGATTTCTTCTGCCGTGACATCTTTGTTCAACTCGGCCACGAGATCGACCACGGAACCATCGGGGACCGGAACGCGCAGCGAAATACCGTCCAACTTGCCTTTCAGTTCAGGAATGACCTTTCCCACGGCCTTGGCAGCGCCGGTGGTGGTGGGGATGATCGCCATGGCGGCGGAACGGGCGCGGCGCAGATCCTTGTGGGGCAGATCGAGGATGCGCTGATCGTTGGTGTAGGCGTGCACCGTCGTCATGTAGCCGCGTTTGATGCCAAAAGTATCATGCAGCACTTTGGCGACCGGCGCCAGGCAGTTGGTCGTACAAGAGGCATTCGATACGATCCTGTGCTCTGGCTTCAAGACGCTGTCATTGACGCCGAGGACGATGGTGGCGTCGATTTCATCCTTGGCCGGAACGGTGAGGATGACCTTCTTGGCACCGGCCTCGAGGTGCTTGGCCACTTCAGAGCGTTTGCGGAAGACACCCGTCGATTCGACGACAATGTCGGCACCGGCCTGTCCCCACGGCAGCGTGGCGGGGTCTTTTTCCGCGGAGACTTTGATCTTTTTGCCGTCAAAGATGATCGAGTCGCCTTCGGCACGAATATCATTCTTCAAAACGCCATGAACCGAATCATATTTCAGCAGATGAGCCAGGGTCGGCGCATCGGTGATGTCATTGACGTGGACGATGTCGATGTCCTTGCGCAGCGCGGCTATTCTGAAAACCAGGCGGCCAATGCGCCCGAATCCATTGATACCTAATTTGATGGCCATGACGGTCTCCTTGAGAGTATGCAAAGGGGAAGCTGTTGATTAGCTCATTAAAATAAATTACAAGCAATAAAATACGTAATTTTCGAAAAAATGTCAAGGGGCAAAATAGGGTAAAGAGGGGTGTGGCCGGGATTTCAGGGCATTTCGTGAAGCACTGCTTCGCCTGATCGTCCGGGGACTCTGCAACGGCTTCCCACGGTCTCTGTGGGAAGC
>DCUM01000003.1 GCA_002327255.1 bacterium UBA2214
CTGCGCCGGAGCAAGCCGGTGGCGGTGACGAGTCGCGGCATCGAGCTGCGCATACCCAGTGATCCGGCGTTTTTGCGCCTGTTGCGCAACACGATCGCGTCTTTGTGTGCGTTGGCGGGCTTTTGCCGCCGCGACAGCAGCAAGATCGTGCTCGCGGTGGATGAGGCGTGTACCAACGTCATCCGTCACGCCTATAACAGTCAGACCGGCAAGCCCATATTCATCACCTGTGAGATTCAAACCGAAAATCTCGTCATCACCATTGTCGATCTCGGCGAGCCGGCCGATTTGCGCTCCATCAAGTCGCGGCCGCTGCACGATATCCGGCCCGGCGGCCTCGGCGTCTACATCATTCGCAGCGTCATGGATGAAGTACGTTATGAAAACCTCGCCGATATCGGCAACCGCGTGGTGATGTGCAAACATCTGCCCCTTCTCAAGGGTTCGTGAACGTCCCTGTTCCCATCCATGCCCGCCTTTCCTGATATTTGGTATCATTATATCTTTTCGCTTGCGTAACGCCCTCTTTCTTGGTATTTTATCGTATCACCCCCCTGTTTCGCGGTGATAAAAGCTCCAGGATCACTCATGCCCGCACTCGCGTCAAACCCTGGTTTTCCACCCAAGGAGGCCTTATGCGTCCTGCCCTGCTGACCGGTAAAATCGTGCCAAAGCTCCTGATTCTGTTTCTTTTTTGCTGGGCCATCCCGTCCCTGCACCCGCAAGGCATCACCCTGGTCGATTTCGGCGCCAGCAAAGCCGCCACGACCTTTGCACTCTCCGGCTGGAATACGCTCCTGCTCAGTCCCAACATGCTCTATTCATCCGCCGGACCGGATGGCGTGGTCTTGAATCCCTCTCATCTCGATGAATTCAGCGATTATAGGGGTGTGCGCGGCACGGCGCGTTCTTTCAATCCCGGCGATCGCATCGTTGTCACCTGGTATAATACCTCGAATCAGCATTTTGTTTTTTCATCCCGCATCAGTTTCAACGATCCCGATGCGCCGTCGGGAGGCGCCGTGGCGGGAACCTGGTTCACCATGCGCAGTCTGGCCGATTACCGCTCCACCTATCAGACCATCGCGCCCCTGGCAACGGCGCAAACGGTTTTTAACATCACTGACGCAGGCGTGCACAAATCGGATGGTCTCCATGCCCTGATCAATGTCAATCTGCACATCGAATGGTTCGAAGCCTGGCCCAAGCAATACATTCTCTGCGACAGGATCGAACTCTTGTCCGATGCGGATATCACGGCTCCCGCTGTGCCGGCCGGTTTGACGGCGCAGGCGCTCTCCGACTCGAAGATAGAATTGCAGTGGCAGGCGCCGGCGGACCATGTCGGCGTCGTCGAATATCTCATCTATCTGAATGGCGAGGTCGAAGGTTATAGCCGCGAGACCGGCTATACAGCGGTCTTTCTCCAGCCGGGAACAACCTATGCCTTCGCCGTCTCGGCCCTCGATGCGGCCGGGAACGAGAGCGCCCTTGCGGCCACCGTGAGCTGTGGTACTCTGCCCTATGCGCAAGCCGGTGATCTGGTGTCTCCAGGTGGTTTCGCATATCGCGGCGCTTTCCGGCTGCCGGATGCCTTTTTATGGGGCGGCGAAGCCATGGCGTTTCATCCCCCCGGCGATGGCGGTCCAAACGGCAGCGGCGCCGCCGACGGCTTTCCGGGCTCTTTGTTCGTCACCGATGTGAATCAGCGCGAACATGGCTTTGTCGGAGAGGTATCGATTCCCGCGCCGTTGATTTCCATCAGCAAAAACCGGGAGGAACTGCCGCTGGCGCAGGTGCTGCGCCCGCCGGTCGATATCCGTCCCGCCAATGTCAATGGCTGGGGAGATTATGTCGATATCTGGCGCACGGGCCTGACGTATCAGGCCGGGGAGAACCGTTTGTACAGCGTCTGGAGTGTCCATTACACGGTCACCGGTGAGAAACACGCCTGTCTGAGCTGCTGCAGTGCGGCGAATCCCGCGGGCAGCGTCAAGTCTGGCGCCTGGTACGTCGGCGATCCCGCGGCGCCGCCCCTTGACGCCATGCTGGGAGATTATCTCTTCACTGCGCCGGCGGCGTGGGCGGCTGCCAACACTTCCGGCAGGAGTCTCATTACGGGCCGCTGCCGCGATGGGGGACTGAGTGGTTTGGGGCCCACGCTCTATGCCGTGGCGCCGGCCGGTGCCGCGCCGCCGGCCGCCAATACGGTGCGGCCGGTCACGACCCTGCTGGAATATGGCCCGGTCTCGGCTTCCGATTATTATCATTTTCCCGATGCCATCGACGGCTATCTGCTCAGCGATGCCTGGCGCGATGCCGCCTGGTTGACAGCGGGTGCGCAGCACAGCGTCATCATGATGGGGAACAAGGCGCGCGGCGCGAACTGGTATGGGTATATGGGGGAGCGCATGGCGCACGACTGGGTCATTGCCGATATCCCCTATCCGGAATTTTATGACACCGATCCGGATGGCAAGGGCTGGAAGGCGCACAATTTCATCCCCGTGGCCATTTTTTTCGATCCCGGGGAGTTGGCGCAAGTCGCCAACGGCACCCTGGCCTCGCACCAGCCACAGCCCTACGCCGCGATCCGCTTCGATCCCGGGCTCTTTTACGGCGCGGCGTGTGAAATCCGCACCATCAGCTATGATGCACAAAACCGGCTGTTATATGCGCTCGAATTCGATGCGGCGCACGACGGCGCCCTGGTGGTGCATGTCTGGGAAGTGCAGGAGATGGCCACGGCTATCGGGGTGCACCAGAAACAATCTCCGGGCGCCTTCCGTTTGCTGCCCAATTATCCCAATCCCTGCAACGCCTCGACGCGCACCCATTTTTATTTGCCAAAAGAAGAAAAGGTGGTCGCCGATCTCTTTGATTTGAGGGGGGTGCTGATTAAAAACGTGATGGCGGAGCGCCTCGGGGCCGGCTGGCAGACGGCAACCATCGAGCTGGGAGAGCACGCCAGCGGGATTTATCTGTTGCGCGTCGCCGCCGGGGTGCATCGTGCGTCTCAGAAAATAGTACTGGTGAGGTGAAATGGGGTGGGGGGGTAATGCGACAAGAGAAGCACCCATGCGGGCGTGACGTCTTTACAAAGTTATTAAAATATGCTCTGCATCTCCCGGCCTTCCCGGAGGCGACTCATTCAGGCAATCGTGTGAAGAAGGTCATCACTTTATTTCAATCGTGGCCGGCAGGGTATGGAGGGTGATCTGCCGATTGTTCTCCAACCGATGCTTTTTGCCGTTCACCCTGACTTCTTTCCCGGCGGGCAGGTGCACCACGACGCCGCCTTTGGGCACCCGGACGGCACCGCCCACCTCGATGACAGTTCCTTTTGTTTTCTTTCTGTATATGTAATCGATGGCGCCGTAGCAGGTCGGCATGGCGGTGACGGAGACGCCCTGCGCATCCTCCAGCCACTGCGGTCGCAGGCCCGCTCCGAGCACCAGGGTTTCACGCGCCTCGTCTTCATAGAGAAACAGCGTCCGGATGGAATGGATGAAATCGCTGCCGACCCAGGTGTGCGGCATGTCGCCGATGAAGCGCGGTGTTTCCGGATGTCGCCACACCACCTCGGCCCAGTGGCGCCACCCCTCCGGGCGGCGGTCGGCCATGAAGAAATCGAGCAGGGCGTGCGCCCGTTCGGGCTGGCCGATGCGGACAAAGGCGCCGATCAGCCGGGTTTCATAAGGGGTGTAATCCCGCCACTCTACACGGCCGTCGCGCCGTTTTTCAAAAAACTCATAGTAACGGTCAAAGGTATTCTGCCCCTGCGGTTGCGGCAGATGCTGCCACTGGTTCCCCGGATAGATGGCGATGGCCGTGGAAGTGGCGTCAAAGTCGCCCAGTTCGACGCAGCCGGGGATGTAATCGATCTTTTTGTAGCGCATGGCGCGCTGCAGCGAAGCGTAGAGGTTTTTTTCAAAGGTATCCCGCGAGCGTGTCAGCCAATTTTCATCTTCTCTTTGGCCGAGTATCCTGGCGATTTCCACCGCATCGTGGTAGCCGCGCAGGGTGAAAAAATTGTCCCAATAGGAGTGCATCGGCTTGGCGGAATAGCCTTCATGGGAGATCGATTCCGGCACCAGGCCATAAAAAGCATCCAGGGAATCGCTGCCGCTGTTCAAAAATCGCGGCACGGTGCGCTGGCTCACCAGGGTGTCGAGCCAGGCCGCGGCGCGGCGGATGACCGGGTAGTGCGTGCGCAGAAAAGCGCTGTCGGCGGTGAAACGGAAATACTGCAGCATGGCGAAGAGGTATTCGCCGTTGCTGTCGTTTTCGGGCACCGGATCGGCGCCGCGGTGGTCGACGACGCAGGGGACCTTGCCGTTGGGGTAGACAAATTGCGAGTACCAGGTCAGGTACTCCTTCACTTCGTCGCGGATGCCGAAGCGCAGCAGGGTCGCTGAGGTCAGGGCGCCGTCGCGAATCCAGGAGCGCTCGTAGGAGCGCGAGCCGGGCTGGATGCCCGGGCCGTCGCGGTTGATGAGCACCCAGGCGAGATTGGCGCGCACGGTCTCGATGATATCCTGCGCCATGGCTGGTACGCGGATGTCAAACGTGTCGATCTTTTCGCGCCAGAATGCGGCGGTTTGCTCCCTGGTCCGGTTGAACGCCAGCGCGTCGGCCGGCAGCAGGGGAATCGCGGCCTGATGGAAAGGTACCAGCAGGCGGATGGTTTGGGAGGCACCGGGCGCCAGTTCCAGGGCATAGCGCGCCGCGGCGGAGGCAAAGCCGATCGCATCATGCACCGATTGCGCTGCAGGCAACCGGTTGTCCCGGATAAAGTCGGCGATGTCACCTTCGTCAAAAACCGCTGCGCCGAAGGCTTGCGGCGCTGGCATGAAATGAAGGTGCCTGGCATCGTTCACAGATGCAACCGGGGAGGCATAGGCGATATCGTCTATCCGCGCCGTCCCGCCCGGCCAATTGAGAAATTGCCAGGGCGGATTGACCTGAAAGGGCCGTATCGCGAGATAGAAATCCACTTTTTGCGCCGTCGCCCCCGGATTGGTCACGGTGTAGGCCAGCGCCAGCCAGGAGGCGCCGGCCGGGCCGGCGGCGAAGGCTTCGATATCCAGATCGACGGGCAGGGAGCGCCACTGCACGCGGGCCAGCGGCAGATGGCCTTGCTGCAAAGCTTGCGTGGTGTGCGCATCGTGCCATGTGAACAGCTGTTCCCGGCAATAGATCATGGGTTCGATGGAAAACTGGCTCTTGTCCACTTCCACCATGCCATCGGTGTTGATGAGCGCCTCGCGGGTATCGTTGTTCGCACCCACCACCGTCCAGTAGCTCTGCTGCTGCGACCAGTAACGCGGAAAGGAACCCCGGGGTCGATCCGCTGCGATGGCGGTGTAAAAGGCTTCCGGGGTTGCGCTGAAGCTGATGTTTTTCAGGGCGATCTCGGCGATGGCGTAACCCTGGCGCCGGCTGCTCTCCTGCAGTTCGAGGCGCAAGCAGCGGGCATCCGCTTCGGGGATATACAGCCAGGCCCGTCCCGGTTTTCCGCTGTTGACCGAATAAAGGGTCTCCCAGCTTTTCCCGTCCATCGAACCGAGCACCCGGTAGCGTTGCGCATAATCCCGGGCATCCCAGTCGATGACCAGTCCGCCCAGTTCGACCGGCTGGCCGTAATCCAGGGTGATCTGCTGAGCTTCGGATTCCGGCGCGCTCTTCCACAGTGTCGATTCATCGCCGTCGCTGAGGTGCATGACCTGTGACGCGGCTGAGCTCGCAGTAATTTGCGGAACCGGCAGGGCATCGGAGGCGGGCGGGAGGGGCTCAAAGCGGAAATCATCCAGGTAGACGGATCCCCGGCCGCCGCTCGCCGAAGAGATCATGAACTCAATCTTGTCGAATTGACGCAGCGTTTGATCTGTTGTGGGTCCCCAGGCGAACCCGAGATGGCGCTTCTTGATGATGATGCGCGACCACGCGTCGGGGAAAGAATAGTTGCGGCGAATATTCCACCAGACGTTATCGCCGCCGGCATCGAGCAGTTTGAATTCGAGGTTATTGGCGGGGCCCTCGCCGCGGATCGCAAAGGTGAAGCGATAATTTTCCGGCAGCACCACGGGATAGGTTATCTGGATGCCGCAGTAGCCGGCGCCGGCGACAAAATGGAAATCGAGGCGGAAGGCCTGGCCGCTTTGCCCCGGCGCCAGGCTGACGCCGAGTTCCACGCCATCGGATTCGATAACGCGCCAGGTGTGCAGCGACTCAAAATCGTCGATCACCTGCGCCTGCGCCGGCGTGTGCGGGGAAAAGAAGAGCCATCCGGCCAGAAACAGCCATAAAAAGAAGAATGTCTTCATCACGAGACTCCAACAACTGCTATTCAATCAGGCCCTTGCCGCGATGGTGACCTGCGGGCCCGGGAGAGGCCACAGGCCTGCAAAATATCGAGCCTGA
>DCUM01000192.1 GCA_002327255.1 bacterium UBA2214
CAAGATATATCTCACCGGGTTGGTTAAAGGTTGTCTCAAAAAAATTCATGCCGTCATTGTTAACCCGAAATGCAGAATAAAGGTGATTGTTGCCCCAAAAGGGTTCGTGAGATTAATATAGCTCAATTTTATCGATAATACTACCGAAATAAGAGCATGCGCTGTCCGGATTGTGGGGGGAGAGATGAAGATCATCCGTTTGATCGGGAAAGGTCGGGGGGAGGTGGGAGAAAAGATGCTGCGGCACTGCGGATTATGGAAAGAGGCGGCCGCGCGGCCGCCGCCAGTGGAAAGTAGGGTTGCAGAACTTGAGCCGGGTCATGAGTACGGCTATTTTGAGCGAGACTCCATTTTACAATTTATAGCTTGATTCACGCCTTTTGGAGTCGCTTCGTGTTGCTGCCCCAATTCTCACCGCAACGCTATCGCCTCGTTACATACTTTACATGCTTTATTTGAGATTGTGCATGATTTTTATATCCTGATTATCAATAAACGCGCGCCTCCCAGACCCCATAATGACTTTTCTGCGGCAATGCCAGCCTCTGAGGGCGGACTCTACACTATTGACTTTATAGTAGTTAGTTAAAAAACATGACGGGCGTCCGTTTTTCTTGTATTTACTATTATAGTGGCATAATATGGGCAGACGTTTGGGCTCACCGGGATTTCCGGTGAGTTGACACAGTACCAGGGGATGTTACACACAGCAACCCAGTATCTTGCACAAACACACCCTCCCTCTTCATTCTGTGCCTACCAGGGAATAGCAAAACAACGTTTGATTATTTGCATCCATTGTTTGCATCGCTGATCGGGCAATGTGGCGTGAAGCCTCGCCGTTAAAATCTGTTGTTTCATTGTGTGAACGGTAACCCCTTTTTATTCATTCTATCGGGACAAACGGAAGAATCTATCCGGTTTTGATCGCTTTTCTGCTGCTGCCAGTTCTGCTTGACTGCCAAAACGGAAAATCGGGATCTTGTCTTTGAGAATGAAAATGTGTCATATTGCAGCCAGGCCATTATCAGACAATATCCGCTTAATATCTTTGTCACATTGCCAAAGACAAATTTTTCTGCATATGGAATTCGCATTTTAGTTCAAAAGAATTAGTTCCTTTTTCATCCTTTGGAGCGATTGATTTTGTTCTTGAATTTCAATAATTTCAAATAGATGGGTCGTTGATACCCGGAAATTCAATACAGGGATCGCCTTTTTGATCAATGTGTGAGTCAATTAAAAAAAGGAGGTAAGGAAAACAAAAAAGTGCCAGGGGCTCGTCATCTATCCTGAGATGGATGAGAACGAATTGCACGGGGGTATGGATTCCATGAATTGACTTTAGCAAGGAGAGACAAAATGAAACAATGGATGATTTTATTGTTCATGGTGATGGCTGGCGTATTACCTTTCGCAGTACAGGGTGCGACGCCGATCTATGTCGACGCTACAAATGGCAGTAATGCCTATGATGGTCAGGCGGCGGTCTGGGATGGCACACATGGACCAAAGCAGACCATTCAGGCCGGTATCGGGGTGGTTGATCTAGGCGGAACAGTTATTGTGGCGGCCGGCAGCTATCCAGAAAATGTAACAGTCAACAAAACGGTTAGCTTGCTCGGCAACCCTGGTGCCATCCTGCAAGGCGCCGGCGCTGGCAACGGCTTTCTCATCCAGGCGCCCAACATTTACATCAGTGACTTCGAAATCACCAATTTCAGCATCGGCATCCGCTCTTTTGGTGGACCGGCCAATTATGTCAATTTAAATCTCTTAAGGAACAACATTCATCACAACCTGACCGTGGGCATCCAGCTGGTTTTCGATACTTTCAATGTCGTCGGGATCAGTGACTGTCTAATCAACAACACCACGGGCGGCAGCGGAATCAGCATCTCCAACGGCACTACCATTGAGGATCTGGATATAACCAATTCAACGGTTTCGGCCAACCGCGACCACGGTTTGTATATCAACAACGGCGTGACGGCAACCCTCACAAATGTGTCCATCGAGAATTGCAATTTCACCAATCAGGTCAATTTCGGCGGTATTTTCATTCAACGCGCCGCGATCGGCGCTTTCTCCATGACGGGCGGACAGCTATCGGGAAACAAGGGCATGGGCCTGTCGGTGAACCAGCAGGTCTCAACGCTCACCAGCCTTTTACTGGATGGCATCGTCGTCACCAGCAACGGAGAGAGCGGTGTTTTGCTTGGCGGCGGGTCGACTGCGGGCAATCTGACGGTCAACAGTTGTACGTTCCAAAACAATGGTTGGGAGCATTTCGATCTCAGCGGCGGCTGGTTTGGCGCCTTCACTGTGACGGGTGCATCGAACTTTAACAGCAACATTTTCTACGGCGGTCCCTGGGCCGCTGTATACGTCGGCGATCTCGGTGTTTTTGGCTCCGCGCCGGTATTGCGTCATAATTACTTTATGGCCAATAACTGGGGCGTTTCAAATGCCAATGCAGTGGCTATGGATGCCGAATTTAACTATTGGAACAGTATGCACGGCCCGAACGACGGGGCGGGTACCACCGAGGTGGCGCTGGGCGATCCCGATCCAGGCGTTCTCGCTCTGCTCAATGCCCAACCGGCGGGATTGCTGGGCGCAAGTGTCACCAACAACAACGTCGACTATTTCCCCTGGCTCGGCAGCCCGGCGGTTTTGACTCCAACCAGTCAGCATTTCGCTTCAGGGGGTGGCAGCAACTCTGTCGGTGTCGCTGCGCCGCCCGGATATGCCTGGACAGCTGTGAGTAACGATCTCTGGATCACGGTCACCGCTGGAACGCCAGGCAACGGCAATGGCACGGTTAATTACACAGTTGCGCCAAATCTCGGATTGGGTCTTCGCACCGGCACCATCACCATCGCTTACCAGACTTTTACCGTGACGCAGGATGGCGCGACCGGCACATTGGCACCGCTGTTCTACGCCACCCCCACCCACGGCTGGCCTGGAATGGTAGTGCAGTTTGAAGACTTTTCCTCCGGCAATCCATCTGCCTGGTTCTGGCAATTCGGCGATGGACAGACATCCATTCTGAAAAATCCCGTGATCATGTTCACCAAACCCGGCGCTTATGATGTGACACTCTCCATCACCGTCGGCGCGACGATCTATACCTATACTGAGAAAGGGCTGATTGTTGTTTATGGCAATTCACCGCTCTGCCGCGCCACGCTGGAACTGGTTGAGGGCAGCGATGCGTGTGTGAAAGAAATGTGGGACCATGCCATCGATGATGACGTCAGCGGCATCAATGCCATGGCGACGGTCAAGGGTGATCCGCCTTATGCCATTTTTAAATTCAAGGATGGCACGACGAAGCAGATCGAGTCGGTGAGCATGTTGACCGACACCCATGTCGGATTTGCCGAGCGCTGGGCGCAGCGGTTTGAAGTGCTGGTTTCGACGACAGGCCCGGATGCTGGTAATTTTACCAGCGTGTTGCAGGCCGTCAGGGCGGGCGGCGGATGGGAGGATTACAGCTTTACTCCTGTTGCCGCTAAATACATCAAACTGGTGATTCATGAACCGGCCTTCGGTTGGCGGCAGATCGGTGAGTTCCAGGTCTGCCCGGTGAGGATCTATGCTGACGCCGCGCTGTCGTCGCTGAGTGTGAGTTCACCACACACGGCCAATGGCCTGGATCAGGGGATGGTGACCATGGCGCCGGTCGCGGCGGATGGGACGCCGATTTCCGGTTTAACGTTCGACGACTTTAGGCTGATCGACTGGTCATCTTCGTTAAAGTGGAGTCAGGTGACCGAGACCAAGACGCCAGGTGTTTACACGGCGACTTTTACTTCGACTTTTGTTGGAGTCAAAAAAATCGATTGCTACGTCAACGGCATTTTCCTCGGAGCGGTGCAGACGGAATTTGTCGCGCCAGTGGCGAAATTTGCCAAGTTGGTGCTGGTGGAAGCGTCGGACAGTTATCATGGGGAAGGATGGGATAACGCGATCGATGGTGATTTTGCCGATTGGGACGGCACAGTGACGGCCAAAGGCAATCCGGCGTGGGCTGTTTTTGCCTTTGCCGATGGCGCGACAAAGTCATTGCAAAAACTGAATCTGCTGGTTGATACCGGAGTGGGGTACGATGCGCGCTGGGTGAAGAAATTTCACATCATGGTGTCGACGGCGACAACGGCTGCCGCGGATTTTGTCACCATCTACAAGGGCCAGCAAAATACAGGCGATTGGCACGGACATTCAATGACATCGGCTCCAGCAAAATACATCAAATTTGTTGTTGATGAGCCGGCCAGAGACTGGTGCCAGATCGGCGAAATCGAAGTGTACGCTTCCGATGGCGTTGCCGCCGCGCAATTCGCCGCAAAACCGCAAAGCAACCAGCCGGCGGTGATAGCGGTCAATGAATTGACTTCGAGCAATTTTCCCAATCCATTCAATCCCGAGACGATCGTGGAGTATGCACTGCCGCAAAGTGGCAGGGTGAACGTCGCGGTTTATAATCTTCTCGGTCAACAGATACGCACCCTGTTTGAGGGCAACTGTGAAATCGGTGTGCATCAAGTTCGCTGGGATGGACGCGACAGGTTGGGCCAGATGGCTCCGAGCGGCCTGTACCTGCTAAGAGTGCAGACGGAAACAGGGACCAAGGTACATCGGATGGTGATGATGAAATAAGTGTCGGGTCAAGCTTCAAGAGACGGGTGCGCTGCAGGTTGTGGGGTGGCGCACCCGTTTGTTTATATGGGTTTGCATTGAGTCAATTCGGCGAAATCTGCCGCAACTTTCCGAGTCCCAATTGACTGGCTGACAGGAATGTCCGCCCTACCGGCAGTCGGCGGATAGAAACGCTTCATCCAATGCCGAGGTTGCAATAGATGCATTAGAGAGAGGTAACTATGACGACATGTCGATGGTTGGCCAATTGGTTAGCGGATTGCAAAGTAATTTTCATTTCAATTCACAGACTCTAAAAGTTTTTCCTTAACCTCTGGCATTTCCCGCATCAAATTCATGAGAATTTCAACACTCTTGGGCATCGCAGAGCGGCCAATTTCCCAATCTTGCAAGGCCCTGAGGTTGACGCCAATGGCATCAGCCAAGCCTTTCCGAGTTAATCCCGACTCTTCCTTTCTGATTTTTTGTAGTCGCCCCTTTTCGTTGGCGCGGATGATCAAGGTCACGGAAGGAGGCCGGGTAATCTACCGGGCCGGCAAAAGCGAATGCGTGCGGTTTCCGCAGCCTGGGGATGAGCGGCTCAGGGAAGGGGTGTCGCGCAATTTTCAATTTCCCGGCAGTTGAATAGGCAAGACATGGCCTGGCGCACTGAAAATGGGGGAATGGCCGGGTATCAGGCGCCTGCCAGAAGATGATTTTCCCGATTTTTTTGTCCTCCGGCAAAATAAAATTCCCTATCCCTCCTTATCCCTTGGCGAGAAGCGGCCTTTGCGTCCATCCATGCTCGAAGAGGCACTTGCTCTTTTCTTTCCATGCAACCAGGCAGAAAGTTCTGAATTGTCAGCCCCCAGGAGAAGGGATTGCGGCGGCTGCGTCTACAGCTTGCCGGCGAGGATACAGACTTTTTTCAGCTGAAGGGATCGGCCGCTTTCCGCATCGAACGCTTCGAGAAAGAGAATATAGGGGCCGATGCGGCAGCGCCGTCCCGTGTCATCGCAGCCATCCCAGAACAGGGTGCGCTGACTGCCGCTGGCCTCATGGTTGCAGAGGAAACGCACCTGCCGCCCCAATGTATCAAATATCCGCAAATTGATGCGCGCTGTTTTCAGCGGCAGGTGATACTGGATCGCCAAATGATCCTCCCGGCCATCGCCGTCCGGGGAGAAGGGGTTGGGCGCTGCATCGAAAGCGGCTTGCAGCGGCAGTCCATCGAGAAACAGACTGTTTTTTCTACCGGCGGTGTGGCCCGATGCTTCTGTGCAGGCGCCCCAATTGCTGCGTTCCTGCGTCGGGACCCTGGGTGATATCCGCTCCAGTGATTTTCCCCGCTCGATTTGCCACTTTTCGTTCCACGTCACGGCTTCGACGCAGCGCCGGCTGCCATCGAAGAGCCGGAAGGCATCCTGTGTGGAGCTCAGGGAAGGCCATTTCCCGATCTGTGCCGTTATGGCCGTAGCCATCACATGGGCTTTCAACCAGGCGCTGTCCGGGCAGACAACCAGGTAGCCGCCCGGCGGCAAGAGCGAACCGGCTGGCATCAGGGCCGTCGTGTGGCTGCTCTCCGCATCGCAAAAATACCACGCGGTGAGGTCGATGGTTCTTTCGCCACGATTGTATAATTCTGCCCATTCGGGATCGCCGGCGCCTGGCAAAATCATGATTTCATTGACGATGACGTCTGCTTTTTCATAGCCGCCGACAAGGGAGATGCACAGGCGGTTGTTGTCCGTGCAGGCGTCGCCCGCCGCCTCGATGCCGGTGCAGAGTGTGCACGCCCCCGCCGGCACGCGTGGCCACTGCAGCCGTACGGACGCGGTCGCGCCGGAGGCAAGAAAGTCGATGGTTTGGGCAGCGATCCAGGTCGAGTCATTTTCTGCATCTAAAAAGGCAGTCACGCGGACGTCCAGCAAATCAGCCAGACCGACGTTTTCGATCTGGCAGAGAATCTGTGCGGATTGGTTTTCCTGGGGGCAGGGAGGGTCTATTCTCAGTGATCCGGGAATCAAGGCGGCATCCACAGGGAGTGGACTGACGCTGTTAGAAGCGCCCGGGGTGCCATGCACTTCCTTGCTGTGCGTCCAGTTGCCTGGATCATCTCCCGCGGCGAGGCTGATTTTTTCTTCCGAAATTCCCTCGGCGTTGGGCACGGTGTAGGCCCATTGTCCCGCGAGGACAGAATCCGGGGTCATCAGGGAGACGGTCTCGCTGCGGCTGTTATGCAGACCATTAAGGCCGAACTGCGTGGCATCGATCGTCAGCCGCAGGGCTGTGGCGGGTATGCGTCCTTCATAGAGCGTGCTGTTGGCGGTGTAGCCGGGGACGAGGAGGATGGCGTATTGCCGCGGCGCCAGCCGGGTCCCCATGCCGTTCGCGCGGATGCGGTTGCAGCCGTCGCCGTCGCAGAGTATCCAGTCGTGGAGGTCGATGCTGTCGGTCGGTGAAAGATTGCAGAGTTCGATGAATTCGTCATGGCGCTCATTGCCCGCCGGATTGAACATGATCTCGGAGAGGACCATCTGCGCGGAGGCGCTCTGCGTCATCCACACGAGGATCACAAGGGGAAGGCCATTGAAGGAGTGCTGCATGGCTGCTCCACAAGGTTCGCGCGTCTGCCGGGCGATGGGGCAGAGGTTGTCCGTTTCGCTGGAAATCCACTTGGCGGCCTGGTCAGGAGGGGTCGAGATGATCGAGCAAATGGCGCAGGGTGATATGGCTCCAGCTCTTTTTAATGGTGGCTTCCGTCTTTAAAGACATCTTGGCGGCGATGCGGTCGATTTTGGTGACCGGTGGCGAGGCATCGGCGATGTGGCGCAGCTGCAGCATCACATCCGCGGCGCTGACCTGGTCCGCTGGCTTGGCCGGAACAAAGCGCAACACATCGCCGTCGAGAATCACCAGGTAGCGCGCCGCGGCCAATTCCTCCACCACCGTATGAATGACATCCTCGGGGATGCGAAAATAGTCGGACAGTTCTTCTTCGGAAACCAACGCCCCATTGAGGGCATGCAATTGATAGGTACGCAGCAGTATCTTGAGCGAGAGATTCTCATAATAGAGCGGTGAGAGATAGGGGTGTTTTTCATCCCAGATGATCTTGTCGATGTTCTGATGGGCATAGGCGACCTGGGCGGCAAAGAGCAGGATGGTCCAGCCGACGTAGAGCCAGATGAGAAGCAGCGGCAGCACCGCGAGGCGCGCATAGATGGCGGCTTGATAGCCCTCGACATAGACTGTGCTGAGAAACGCGCTGAAGAGCCAATTGCTGAAGGTCCACAGGGTGGCGCCCACCAGCGCGCCCACAAATGCCGATTTTACCTTGACGCGCGTGTTCGGGATGAAATGAGCCAGATAATAAAAGATGAAAAGGGTTACGAGAAACGGGGCGACGTCTTTGAGCAACAAGGCCGCGACGCCGTTGAACGGGGTGCTTTCGCTCCACTTCAGCATATTCAGGCCCAGGCTCCACCCGAGGACGGCGATGCCGATGACCGGTCCAATGAAAAGGAATCCGATATATTCGATCACCAGGCGGTGTATCGCGCGCATCCTGCGCACGCGCCAGATGGCGTTGAAGGAACTCTCGATGGTTGAGATGATGAAGAGCAGGGAGCCTAAAAGCAGGACAAAGCCGATATAACCGAGGGTTTCGATGTTCGTGTTCATGACGAAACCCATGATCTGGGGCACCAGTATCTGCACGGCTTGCTCGCCCAAAGGATGCAGAGCCAGGGAGAGGATCGTGGCGATGTGCTCTTGCCAGGCAAATCCTTTCATGATGGCAAAAAGGACCGCCAGAAACGGCACCAGAGAAAAGAGCGTGGTATACACCAGAGCGCCGGCGCTGTCAAACAGCTTGTTGCGAAAAAAAGAGCGGAGCACCAGATAGGTCAGAATGAGATTTTGGGAGATGATGTTGCGGGTTTTGGAGAGTTTCTGATGTTCCTTGCGCCAGAGATCATGGATGACATATTTTGCCCGGACGGTCAGACGATTCCGGGTCTCGCGCCATGATTTCAATCCTGCCTCCGTTTGAGTGGAACCGGAAAAAGTATACGCACAAATGGTTTCAAAGTCAAGAAAAACTCTTGTCCGCAGGGGGTAAAGATCGCCACTCAAAAAAAGAGCGGTCTCCCTCTTGTGGGCCGCTCGCGTGAATGGCAACATGACAAGAGAATGAGATGGCCGCTAATCAGTTTCCATGAACAGGGTCTGGTTGCGTTTGGAACCGATGGAAACAATGGCGATGGGTACCCTGGTCAGTTCCTCGATGCGGCGCAAATAGCGCTGTGCGGCTTTGGGCAGATCGGAGAAATGACGCGCTTCCCGGGTGCTGCATAGCCAGCCGGGATGGGTTTCATAGACGGGCTCGAGGTGTTCCTGAATCCATAATTCCGCCGGATAGTGCTCCAGGGTGCGCCCCTGGTAGCGGTAGCCGGTACAAATCTGGATCTCGGGGAGCGTGTCCAGCACATCCATTTTGGTGATGGCGAGATGGGTGAGACCGTTGACCATGGCGGCCAGGCGCACGATCACGGCGTCGAACCACCCGCAGCGGCGGGGACGGCCCGTGGTGGCGCCATATTCTCCGCCGAGTTGGCGCATTTTGTCGCCGAATTCCACGCCGAACTCTGTGGGAAAGGGCCCCATGCCGACACGGGTGGTATAGGCTTTCACCACGCCCAGCACCTTGTCGATGCGCGTCGGTCCGACTCCCAGTCCGGTGCAGGCGCCGCCGGCGATGGGATTGGAGGAGGTGACATAGGGATAGGTGCCAAAATCGACATCCAGCATCGTGCCCTGCGCCCCTTCGATGAGTACCTCTTCGCCGGCATCGATGGCGCGATTCAAATAGACGGTGGTGTCTTTGACAAAGGCATCGATGCGCTGGTCGAAGGCGACATAATCCTGGATGATTTGATCGGCATCGAGGCTCTCTCCATCGTATATGCGCTCGAGCACCTTGTTTTTGCTTTCGATATTGGCGATCAGTTTTTCCCGCAATCCGTTGCGGTCCAGCAAGTCGACGATGCGGATGCCGCACCGATCGTATTTATCCACATAGGAGGGGCCGATGCCACGCCCGGTGGTGCCGATTTTTGCGGCTCCCTGGGCCGCTTCCCGGGCTGTGTCCAGTTTTTTATGATACGGCATGATCAAATGGGCGCGGTGACTGATAAACAGGCGGCCTGCCACCGTGATCCCCCTGGACTCCAGGAAGGCCACCTCTTCCATTAAAATCACCGGATCGATGACCACCCCATTGCCGATGATGCAACGGGTATGCGGATGCAGGATGCCGGAGGGTATCTGGTGAAGGACAATTTCCTCTTCGTCGACAACCACCGTATGGCCGGCATTGGGGCCACCCTGATAGCGCGCGACCACACCGGCTTTGGCGCTCAACAGATCGACAATTTTGCCTTTTCCTTCATCACCCCATTGGGCGCCGACAATAATGGTAACCGCCATAAAAATCCTTATACAAGTAAAAAACTCCGAATTCTGGTGAATCCGGAGTTTGGCCAAATTGCACGAAACAGGGATGTATCAGTCTTGATAGCTCTTAACGGCATCCGCCTCGGCCGGGAAGGACTCAAACACCGTCACCAGTTTGGTGATGGTGAGCAGGTTTTTGATCTTTGGCGACATGCCGCAAAGCTTGAGATTGCCGCCCGCCTGGCGCATGGTATTGAGGCCACTGATCAGGGTGCCGAGGCCGGAACTGTTCATCCAACTGACCTGGGTGAGATCGATGACGACTCTGGTTTGGCCTTTTTCGAGCAACTCGTGCAGCGTGTCGATCAGGATACCCGACTCGGAAGCGCCGACGATATTGCCGTTGAGGGCGAGTACCGTCACATTTTCCTGCGTTTTTTGCGTGATCTCCATACAGGTCTCCTTTTTAAAACCGGTAACCCGGCCATTGCCTATCGTGCCAATCTTGCTGCCGTCTTTTTCTGCTTCTGGGCGTCGAGATAGTTCTGCCAATCCAGTGCCAGCACGCTGGCGACGTAAACCGAGGAATAGGTTCCGATCAGGGTGCCGACAAAGAGCGCGAAGGCGAATCCATGAATGACCTCGCCGCCCATGAAGAAGAGAACGAAGAGTACGACCAGGGTCGACACACCGGTGAGCAACGTGCGGCTCAGCGTCTGATTGACGCTGATGTTCATGATCTTGTCCAATGGCTCGCGGCGCATGATTTTGATGTTTTCGCGTATGCGGTCGTAGACCACGATGGTGTCGTTGATGGAGTAACCGACAATGGTCAAAAAGGCCGCGAGAGCGGTCAATGAAAATTCAAAACCGGCCAGCGTATAGATGCCGAGGACAAAGACCACATCATGAAAGAGTGCGACCACGGCGCCGATGGCGAACTTGAACTCGAAACGCCAGCTGATATAGATGAGCATCCCGAGAAGGCCCACCAGCACCGAGTAGATTGCCGCCATGCGCAGCTCACCGCCGATTTTCGGGCCGATCTGGGTGACGCTGAGAATCTCGTTCGGATGATCCGCCAGATTGGCGTCGAGCTCGCGCTGAATGATGTCACCCGCCTCGGTATCAACACTGGTGAGACCGACGCGGATGATATAGGTGTTTTCCGCAGCGTTGCCAATGTGCTTGATTTCCGCGTCGCCGAATCCGGCGTCGCTGATGGCGGAGCGGATTTGCGCGGGTTCAGTAGTATTGCTGAATTTGAGATGGATGGAGGTGCCGCCGGTGAAATCGATGCCGTAGTTGGGGCCACCGTTTAATACCAAATAGATGATGCTCAAAACCATGGTGATGATGGAGAACGCATAGGTGGCCTTGCGCACGCCAATAAAGTTGAAATTCGTTTGCCGGAAAAATTCCATAGCGAATCTGTCTCCTTGCGAAAAGGCTTTGCAGCCGATTAGATATAAAGTTTCTTGACGTTGAACTGCGTCGTCGCGATATCGAGAATCATACGGGTTACATAAATGGCGGTGAACATACTCACCAGGATACCGATGGCCAGGGTCACCGCGAAACCGCGCACCGGGCCGGTGCCAAAGCTGTACAACACCGCGGCGACGATGAGTGTGGTCAGGTTGGAGTCGAGAATGGTGATGAACGCCCTGCTGTAGCCCTGATCGATGGCGGCGCGGATGGTCTTGCCATTACGCAACTCTTCGCGGATGCGCTCGTTGATGAGCACGTTGGAGTCGATGGCCATGGCGACCGAGAGGATGAAACCCGCGATGCCGGGGAGGGTGAGAACGAAGCCGAATCCCGCCATGATGGCCATGACAAAGATGCCGTTGAGAATCAGGGCGAAATCGGCGATCAGTCCGACGGCGCGGTAATAGATCACCACAAAGATCATGACGAGCATCAAGCCGAGCATGGCGGAGCGCTGTCCTTTTTGAATCGAATCTTGTCCCATCGAGGGGCCTACGGTATCCTCGGCCAGTACTTTGACGGGCGCCGGCAGGGCGCCTGCGCGCAGAATCAGGGCGAGGTCTTTGGCCTCTTCCATGGTGCCCATGCCGTCGATGCGGGCGCTGCCGGAGGGGATTTTTTCTTTAATATTGGGCGCCGAGGCAACCCGTCCGTCGAGAACGATGGCCAGTTGTTTGCCGACATTCATACCGGTCACTTTGGCGAAAATCTTGGTGCCATCGGAATTCAATTCCATGTGCACTTCCGCCTGACCAGCGCGCAGGCTGGAGGAGCCACCATCTATCTGCACATCGGCATTGCTCAACATCGAGCCGAGCAGCTCGGCTTCTTTTTTGACCAGATAGAGACGTTGAAAGGACTGCTCACCCATGGTCACGGGCCTGGTGGCCCACAGGAACTGCACATCGGAGGGAATGACGTTCTGAACCTCCGGAAGCTGCAGGGCACGCTGAACGGCGCGGACATTTTGTGCGGGAACGGAAACCACATCGGAATAACGTCCGGGCAGTCCGCGCAATAACGAGGTGAAGGGTTTTTCCTGGAAGGTTTGCTGATCCACCAGAATCGAAGTGTCCTCGTCCGCTTCGGTGACGGTCTGATCCCCGAAGAGTTCATTGAGACTCAGCTGTTGATCCTGCGCCTGGTCACCGGTTACGGCGGCCGTATCCACGGCGACATCTGCGGGTAGTGTTGTTCCCTGACGTTTGCTGCGCAGCGCTTTGTCGACATCGTTGAGTACCGACCAGACGATTTCCGGATCCTTCACCAGTTTGAACTCGAGCAGGGCCGTGGTGCCGATGACGCTCTTGGCGCGTTGAATGTTCTGAATGCCGGGGAGTTCGACGATGATGCGGCTGTTGCCCTGGGGTTGAATCGTGGGTTCGGAAACGCCGAACTGATCGATACGGTTGCGCAGCACTTCCAGGGTGCGATTGACGGCATCTTCGGCCTGTTTTTTCAATTCATCGAGAATTTCGTCGTCGGCTTGACCGCGGCGACCATAATAGCGGTTCAATTTGATATCACGGCTGGCAAAATTATCCTGCAAAGCGGTGAAAAAATCGGAACCCTCTTCAGAGTCGCGCTGGGTGGCATTGAGGATATCTTCGAGACGCGCGTCTTTGTTTTTGCCTGCTTCGTCCAGGAATTTTCGCAAGTCAATTTCATAAACCAGATAGGTGCCGCCTTGCAGATCCAGTCCGCGCTTGATTGCCTTGCCCTGTGTGGTATTGATGCGGGCGTTCAGCTTGATCAATTCATCGGCGAGGCGCAGGCTTTCCTCCCGGTCGCTTTCCGCGGCGCTGCGGCGGACGCGGCCTTCCAGCTCAGCACTGGTCAAACCGACTTCGATCTCTGTGCGCGTCAAGCCGCTCAGCGTGCTCAAGCGCTGAATCAAAGATGTTTCATCATTCTGCAATCCGCCCAGACGAAATGTGGGCAGGAGCGAGACAATTGCAGCGACCAACAATACCAAAATTAATAAAACTTTAAAAATCAGTTTGCGTTGCATGAATGAAAAGCCTCCTGAAATGATGGGAATTTGAGAATATATCCTGAAAATATAGCTTTTTTCCTGCAAAAAGTCAAACAAAAATAATTCTGTATCGCTGCCTNNCAGGACTTTTCATTGTCACAAGGCGCACCAAACGCATCAAGATGCAATTTACCAAAGCGCAATGATAAAAGCAACCGATCATTGCGGCGGCCGGGTAATTTATCCTCCAGGAGACTTTTTGGTACACTTTTTGACAAGGACTCTTATGTAAACAGCCATGGCAGAAACACCCCGGAAGGTGATTCTGTTATTTAAGGAGATAGATTGCAACTGCCGATACCTGAGTTACGAATGATAAAAACAGCATGGCGCACTTGCCTCAAAAGAGAGTCGCATCGTGTCGTCCACGCCACATAATTGGAATATCAGAAAGAAAGGCGTCTTTTTCATCGTGATCATGAGGTGTTCTATGAAGCGCTCTTTGTATTATCTGACACTGGTTTTACTGTCATTGGCTGCGGCGGGTGCATCCTTTGCCGCCAACACGCCATGGTGGTGGAACAATCCCACGCACATTACCAACCACTTTCGCGTCGTCGAATCCGGATCGGCCTTCAACAATACGATCCATCCTCCCGGCGAAGCCCATCAGGCCCAGCTGGTCACGGTGATTGTCGACGTGCCCAACCTGCAGGATCCGGCATTGTCAAAGGATATTTGGGCTCAGGTTGAGTGGACGATAACGGGAAGCGGTGCATTCGATATGAGTGCAACCGGCGTGCCGTTGTGGTGGTCCCTGGAACCTGGCGGATGCCCGGCTTCTCCGCTCGATCCCTTTCCTGCGGTCAATTTCGGCACCGGTTTCATGGTCCATGAGATGGCGATGACGCCCCTGCATGGTTTTAACCATGGCAATGAGTTCAGCTATCGCATCACGCCGCAGCCGCCCTGCGAGCGCATCCATTTTCATTTTATCGTCGGCCCCAACAGCCGGGTCGATTATCGCATCGAAATCCAGACGGTGTGTCTCGGCATGGATTTTGGCGATGCGCCGGACAATCCGCAGATGGCCACGGATTATCCGACCCTGCTGATCAGCGACGGTGCGCGCCATTACATCAGCCCCGGTTTGGTCATCGGCACGCTGATCGATCCGGAAGCGGACGGTCAGCCGCTGCTCAATGCCGCCGGGGACGACATGGATAGCGATGGCGATGATGAGGACGGCGTCAGCACAACCCTTCAGCTGCTCGTGGGTCAGGCCCCCGTCATTACCCTGCCGATTCTGGCGCCTTCCGGCGTCACTTATTATCTCAGCGGATGGATCGATTTGAATGGAGACGGCGATTGGAGTGATCCCGGTGAATTTGCCACCACGATTGGCCTGGGTAATGGGCTGACCCCTGTCAACGCCACGCTCGCGTTCAGCGGCGTCCCCGCCACCCCGATTCCGCTCACCTATGCGCGCTTCCGCCTGGCCAGTGATCGTACCGCCGTCCAGTTCCCGACCGGCGTCGCCCATGATGGAGAAGTGGAAGATCATCCGGTCACGGTGAACGATCTCGAGGAGGAGACCGATTGGGGCGATGCGCCGGATCCGCTCTATCCCACCCTGGCGGTGCATAATGGCGCCCATCATGTCATCATGACGGGTCTGTATATGGGTTATGACATTGACGGTGAAACCGATGGGTCACCCAGTTTCGATGCCCAGGGAGACGATGTCGGGGACGGCCGCGACGATGAGGATGGCATCGATCCAGCTCAATTGATTTTCACAGAAAATCAATCTCGAGCGATTGCTGTGCAAGTACATACACCCGCGGCGATGACCGTCTATGTCACCGGCTGGGCTGATTACGACGGCAATGGTGCATGGGAAGCCTCCGAACAAGCGCCCATTCAGGCCTGGAGCGGTTCCGGCTCCGGCCAGGTGACGCTCACCTTCCCGGTGGTTCCACCGGGTTCCGCCCTCATCACCAACGGACAGTCCTTTGCGCGTTTCCGGCTCAGCACGGATCGCAACGCCCTGCTGCTGCCCACAGGCGCGGCGCCGGATGGCGAAGTGGAGGACTACCGCGTCACCATTCTGGTTCCGGTGGAGCTCTCCCTCTTCACGGCGGCCCTGGAAAACAACGCCGTGCGCCTGAACTGGACGACCCAGTCGGAAACCCAGAATCTCGGCTTCCATATTTACCGCTCGGAAAATTCTGCGGGTGAGTATGCGCGCATAACTTCTGCCCTCATCCCCGGTGCGGGAACCAGCGAGAAGGTTCATCACTATCAATACAGCGATGGGAGCATCGAGCCAGGCAAGACCTATTTCTACAAACTGGCCGACATCGATTTTTACGGCAACACCACCTATCATGGTCCGGTCAGTGTGCAGTCCGCGCCGAAGAGTTATGGGCTGGATCAGAATTATCCGAATCCCTTCAATCCCCAGACCACCATCAGTTTTCAAATCAAAGAGGCTGCGGAGGTTCAACTGGAGATTTACAATGTGCGCGGACAGAAGGTGCGCTCCCTGCTCTCCCGGAGCGTTTCACCGGGCAGTTACACCTCGGTGTGGGATGGCAGAGATGACGCCGGACAGTTGATGCCCAGCGGCACCTACCTCTATAAATTGCGCAGTCCGGGATTCGAAGAAAGCAGAAAAATGGAACTCTTGAAATAGAGCGCAGATCAACAGCGATCGCGCTTACGGATCACCCACGTTCGGGTGCAAGAGTGAAAAGCGGCGGGAGGCATCACCTCCCCCCGCTTTTTTATTGCATATCCTGGAAAAATGATTAATTTATATGTCAAGCCGCCGCATGGGGATTGCCTGGGCGGGCGGTGGCTCATTCAGGCACGATGTTAACAAAGGAGCAGGTGTGAATTGGCACAAGGTTAACCCCGACGATTTGGCGATCAGAAGTCTCAACCTGTGGAACAATCAGTGGTTGCTTCTGAGCAGTGGCGATTTCAAGGAAAATCATTTCAACAGCATGACCGTCGCCTGGGGCAGTCTCGGCGTCATGTGGAACAAGCCTTTTGCGCAGGTGGTGGTGCGCCCGACGCGGTATACCTATGGATTTATGGAGCAGTACGATACCTTTACGCTCTGTTCCTTTCCTGAGAAATACCGTCCGGCGCTGCAGGTGTTGGGGACGCGTTCGGGGCGTGATATGGACAAAATGCGCGCTTCCGGGTTGACCCCCATCGCCGCCGCACAGGTCGCCGCGCCCGCCTTTGCGGAAGCTTCGCTTGTCCTGGAGTGCCGCAAGATCTACTGGCAGGATCTGGATGCCTCCCATTTTCTCGACGCTGAGATCGAGCGCCATTATCCCAAACAAGATTATCACCGCATCTATTTTGGCGAAATCCTCTCCATTTCACAGCAGCAGGAAGAGGGGGATGCGCTTTAGCCCATCATCTGAACGCCTTGCGCCTGTCGGGTTTACGCAGCCCTCCTCCCGCGCGCATCACAGCGGACGTTTTGTGGCACCCTATCTGGCGAACGAAAGGATGCGCGGTTTCATCAGGGCCATGTAATCTTTCACGGCCATTTTTAAGAGTTCGCGATGTGAACCCGCGTTGAAATAGATTTCTTCGTCCTGCGTCAGGGCATGTTCCAGGTAGAGATCGACGCCATAGAGCGGTCCAAAGGGCGGCATGGCGCCCACTTCACAGTCCGGGCAGATCCCCTTGAATTCTTCTTCGCTGGCGAGTTCGACCTGCCTGGCGCCGAGGGCTTGCAGCAAGCGGTTGAAATCCACTTGCGCGGAGGCTGCGAGAACGGCCATGGCGATTTTGCCATCGATCCGCACCATCACGGTTTTGGCCATCTCCTTGCCGTGGATATGTGCCGTGGCAGCGATCTCCTGGGCGGTGTAGGCCGGTGAATGGCTGATTTGCACATATTTTATGTGCTCAGTCTCCAACAGGTCTTTGAGACGTTTGACGGGCATGGTGTACCTCCCGATAAAAGGTAAAATAACCCCAAAACGCTCATGGTTGATTAATAGACACTGGTCGCGGCAAAACCCACATTGTTGATGCCATATTTGATGCGCATGTACCCGTTCTCGCCCCAGCCGCTTCCCCAGCTGTTGCGCAAAATCCAGACGCCTTCGGCGTCATTCCAGCCGACCAGGAGGATGGCATGGTTGACGTCCGCCGTTTTTTCACAGCAGAGCCAGCAGCTCGAGACTTCATTTTTGTCAAAAATGCCACTGCCATACCCCTGAAAATAGGAGCCGACATAGACGGCGGCTGCCACCGGGCCGATCTGGTAAATGGCCTGTTTGATTTTTTGCGTGTCCGCCACCTTGTTGTCACCGTCCACATAGGCCCATCCCGTGGCCTGGTAGGGGTAGGTGAATCCGCTCGGGCATGGCAGATCGCTGGCGGCATAGGGGAACGCACTTTCGAGAACCGCGCCCGGGGATAACAGCATGTCGAAAGCCCACCATCCGCCATTGCAACCCCAGCCATTGCTGTTGCAGGAGACCAGATATTGCTCGGAGAGATCGATCGTCAGGGCGTGTTTGATCAGCAGCAGCGATTCAAACGCGCCCATGGTGCCGAAGGCCCAGCAACTGCCGCAGCCGCCCTGGTCGCGAATGGCGGTCACACCGGCGTGATCTCGCCAATCCCAGGCAGCCGGCAGTCCGGTCATCGCGGCTTTCAGTACGGCCGGAGGATGCGTTTCGAGATTGATTTTGCGCGCCTCTCCCCACCAATCCCGCGGCGGCCGTGCACCGCAGAGTTGCTGAATGGTATATTGCATGGCGCTGTTATAGGAGACGGTGAACGAGCGTTTTTCGGTGCTGATTTTTTGACGCATCTGCTGCAGCTGATTCTGAATGGCCATGGGCGCCTGAGACTCGTCCCGTATTTGACCCCCTGCTGACGCGATGAAAACCAGCAGCAGCATCCAAATCCCTTTTTGATTCAATGGCATCATCACCTCCCCAAATTGTGCGTCGTGACGCGTGAACACCACATCGCGGTGATTATCTTATCACCAGGGTTACGCTGAAGGATTCGGCCGGCGCAACGCCCTTTTCCCACGGCCGGCGGTAGTGGAGCCGGAGGGGGGCGCTGCCCTTGTGCCGGGGACGAAAAGAGAATACCTGTTCCGAGGGCGCCCCCATCAACCGGTTTTCGATCGGCACGAGTTCAGAACGCAGCAATTCAACGAGTTGCGTATCTTCCCCGGACACTTGCCAGGAGAATCCCGTGGTGGGATTGGCGGCAAGCCTGATTTTAAATTCCTGATGGATGCGGCAGGTTATGCGTTTTCCGTTATCATGACGGGTGAGGACGCGTATCTTGTCGGGTTGCGAGCAGGTGATCAGGATGAGGCATGCGCAGAGCACAGGGAATACCTGCATCATGGCGAACCTCCTGTCAATGGACCATGGCAAATAAATGGGACTGCCTACGCTGTAAAATACAAAAATAACCAGGGCAACGAAGCGGGTTGACCATTCAGCCTGAACGATTCCCCGCCAGGATTGCCGGGAGGCGGAGCACACAATAAGGCACTATGGGGGCTGACAAAATTGCCTGGCCGCCCCTTCTGAAGTGTATCAAAGATTTGTATTAAAAGCAAGTGAATTTGTTCGGGGCTATGCGCCTGCGAGACGAAGCGTAAGGGTGCGCCAGGGCCCGGCATGCTGCTGTGCGGCGACGATCATTCAGGCGATGATTCCGGGGTGCGCGTCGCAGCCGGGACGGCGCGCAGCAACACCTCGCGCCAGATGTCGTAGCCGGTTTCATTCAGGTGCAAGCCATCACTGGTCAGCTCCGGATTCAGGTAATCGCCGCTGGTATCGGCCATCGCCGCATGGAGGTCTACATAGGTCATGCGCCTCTCCTGTGCCAGTGCCGCGATGAAGTGGTTCATGCTGCGAATGGTCTGCGGCGGACAATTTTTCCATTTGGCGGTGGTGGGGAGAATGGCCTGCAGGAAGAACCGGCATTCGGGCAGACGCAGCTGCAGCGTGTCCACGAGACCGGCATAGAGCAACTGCATATGCTCCAGTGGACAGCCGCGGCCGATGTCGTTGATGCCGATCAGCAGGAAGAGTCTGGCGGGCTGCTGCACAAAAACAGAGCCCTCGAGGCGATCGAGGAGCCCGTCGATATGATCGGCGGCGATGCCGCGGTTCACGGCGGGCCAACCGGGGAAGTGGCGCGCCAGATCGAATGCAGCGGTGATGGAATTGCCGAGAAAGAGGTAACAGCCAGGCCGGATGGGTTCCGCGGCGAACTGCTGTACGCATACGTGCCAATGCGGGGTTTTGGCGGCGGCGATATAATCAGGCGGCAGTGTTTGCGCCTTCATGGAGGTGGCCGTCAGAAAGGTCAGGATCAACAGGCGGCAACCCGTGAGACGGGTTTTGCTCTTTATTGCCGGTTCATTCATCATGAATGATGGTAGTAAAACTTGCAGATAAAAACAAGCAAAATCAATGGCCACGGGGAATCGGGAAATAGGGATACACGGGAACAGGCAAATGGGGAACCCGATGCACCCGTTGCGGTCGCGGCTGGAAACTAAAAAGCCTCCGTGTGCTCGGCGGAGGCTTTTTAGCGTTTGGCATCTGAGGAGGATGAGGGAGGACTCTGGGAAAAAATTCCTTGAAAATGTACCCCGATGAGGCATTTTCTCGGAATCATACATTTTTCGATTTCAATAAAACAGCAGCGGCGGAGCGGCCAACCAGGATAGTGGCCTGATTTCGTCCACCACGTTCAGACGGCCATTGCGGCCCGGTCATAACCCAAAAAGGACACTGTATACATTCAGAACACGGAATCGTACAGAACTTACCCAAAAACAAAGAGGTTAATATTGAAAGCCCGGCCATGGGGGCAGGCGTTTTCCAGGCCGCAACCGATGCTTATATTTGATCCCACTCCAAAGGGCGCTCATACATACGGTAGCAGCCGCTTCTGTGCGGCCCGGAATAACCTGCGACGTTGCCTGTCTGATGATGCATATACTTGTACCAAAAGATAAGCAAATCGCATGCCAGAAAATGGCGTTATCGCCAAAATCAGCGTCTTTTTTAGTACGGAATGCGCGCCAGAATAGCCTTGATGTGGTTGAAGGGTTCTGTTTCCGGAGCGGTTTCATCGGGAGCAGAGTACATCTTAACCTCTTTTTTAACAGCTCTATATCGGCTGCTTAATGAAGGATGGGTTCTGTTCAGAAGGGTGACAAGCAGGGGATGGCTTTTTTCGGCCTGGCGGAGGAGGGCGAGCATTTCCACGGCGCTTCGGGGCTGATAGAGCGCTTTCCATACATATTTGACGCATTTCCGGTCAGCTTCCTGTTCGGCTGGCTTGGGATAATCCAATATTGTATCTTTTGAATACAGATTGGTGATGATTTGCCGGGCGATCTCGGGATTCTGACCGACCACGCTTTGAGCCGCCATGGCGCCGCCGTACTTGAGCGCAAGGCGTTCTGTGCCATCGCGGGCGGCGAGGTGGGCCATCTCATGGGCGATGACGGCGGCGACCTGATCCGGCGTCTCCGCGCTTTCCAGAAGTCCCCGGAAAAGAAATATCTGTCCTCCGGGTAGCGAGAAGTGGTTGAGGTCGGGCTCATTGACCACATGGATGGTATAGGCCAGTCCGCTCCAGTCCGATGCGGCGCCGATCCGGCTCGCCATTTCTTTAAAGTACTGGCTGACCTCCTGATTGCGCACCAGCCGCAAAATCTGTCCGGCCTGTACCGAGACTTCTTTGCCCAGCGCGATCTCTTCTTCGAGGCTTATAAAAGTCACCTGGCCTGTGGTGCGCACAGCGGCGCACTGTAAAAACAGACTGGCGCTGGCCACGAGCCACAGAAGCCGCGCCATCCTACTCACGCATGCTGTCATAATCCTGCCATCTTTTTAAATGTTTCTTCACTCAAAATAGTCACACCCCATTGCCGTGCTTTGTCGAGCTTGCTGCCCGCGGCCTCCCCGGCGACCACATAGCTGGTTTTGACACTCACGGAAGAGGCCGCGCGGCCGCCCAATGCGATCACCAGGCGTTCGGCTTCCTCGCGCGTGAAAGAAGTCAATGCTCCGGTGAAAACAAAGGTGAGTCCCTTGAGCCGGTCGCTGCTGCTGTGCCGCGCCGGCTGCATTTCGACGCCGCCCCGGCGCAGGCGCTCGATGATCTGCCGGTTCTCTTCTGTGGCAAAGAAATCGCAGACGCTCCCGGCCACCTGCGGACCGATCTCATGCACCTGCATCAACGCTTCCCGGGAGGCTTTTCCGAGCGCCTCCAGGGAATGAAACGCATCGATGAGCACGCGTGCCACGTGTTCTCCCACGAAACGAATGCCGAGCGCGAACAGAATCCGTTCCAGAGAGCGCTGGCGGCTGGCCGTGATGGCGTCGAGCAGGTTGCGCGCGGATTTTTCCGCCATGCGCTCCAATCCCGCCAGGCGATCGAGATCGAGAAAATAGAGATCGGCCACGTCTTTGACCAGACCTTTTTCGACCAACTGATCGACCAGTTTTTCACCCAGGCCGTCGATGTCCATGGCGCGTTTGCTGGCAAAGTGGAAAATACGTTCCTTGATCTGCGCGGGGCAGGCCAGATTGATGCAGCGCCTCGCCGCCTCGTCTTCCGGCCGCACGGTATGGCTGCCGCAGACCGGACACGCTTGCGGCAGCCGGAAGGGCTGCTCCGCGCCCGTGCGCCGTCCCGTCACCACCGCCACCACCTCGGGGATGACGTCGCCGGCGCGCTGGATGACGACCCAGTCGCCGATGCGAATCTCCTTGCGGTCGATCTCATCCTGATTATGCAACGTGGCGCGACTGACCAGCACGCCACCGACGGATACCGGCGCCATGATGGCCACCGGCGTCAGCGTCCCGGTCCGCCCCACCTGAACCGTGATATCGAGAATTTGCGTGATCTCCTGGCGGGCCGGAAATTTGAACGCGATGGCCCAGCGCGGACTTTTGGTTTTGGCGCCGAGCTGTTCCTGCAGCGCGACCTCATTAACCTTGACGACAATACCATCGATATCATAGGGCAGGGATTCGCGCCGCGCCGACATCTCCTGATGATAGGCGAGCACCGCCTGCGCGCCGCGCACGGTGCGCACATGGGGATTGACGCGCAGTCCCATTTCCGCACACTGCCGCAGCAGTTCAGCCTGGCTCTGAAACGAAAATCCCCGGCTGGCGCCTATGCCATAACAGAACATGTTCAGGGGGCGCGCCGCGGTGACGGCCGGGTCGAGCTGCCGCAACGATCCGGCCGCGGCGTTGCGCGGATTGGCAAAGAGCGGCTCTCCCTGTTTCTCGCGCTGCCGGTTGAGTTGTTCAAACTCTTCGTGGCCCAGAATCACTTCGCCCCGCACTTGCAGCAGTTCCGGATGCAGACGCAGCAGCTTGAGGGGGATGCTTTTGATGGTCTTTAAATTTTGCGTCACATCTTCGCCCACATAACCATCGCCGCGGGTGGAACCCTGCACCAGGGCGCCGTTTTCATAGACCAGTTCCACGGCCAGACCGTCGAGTTTGGGTTCGCAGATGTACTCCATCTCTTCCGGGGTTCCCAGGGCGCGGCGCGTGCGCTCGTCAAAAGCGAGAAACTCCTCTTCGGAGAGCGCGTTGTCCAGACTGAGCATGGGAACCGCATGGGAGGCGGGCGAAAAGGCGTCCAGAGGCGCGCCGCCGACGCGCTGGCTCGGCGAATCGGGCGTGATCAGATCCGGGAATTGCCGCTCCATTTCGATCAACTCGCGCATGAGGCGGTCGTATTCCGCATCGGAAATCAGCGGATCATCCAGCACATAATAACGGTGGTTATGATGGTGCAAAAGATCGCGCAGCTCCTGAAGACGGCTTTGTGGATCCCGGGACATGGCCTACCTGATTCCAAACATCGCTTTGATGATGTACAGCGCC
Organism: bacterium UBA2214; assembly: GCA_002327255.1. GTDB lineage: Bacteria > Zhuqueibacterota > Zhuqueibacteria > Residuimicrobiales > Residuimicrobiaceae > UBA2214. The sequence goes on from DCUM01000192.1 coordinate 23,512, forward strand.
ATTTTCGGATTTTCCTTGAGACGGCGCAGGCAGTAGGCATACCAGTTTTTGCCGAACGGGACGTAGACGCGCAGTTTATGGCCGGCAGCGACGATGATCTGGCGCAGCTCTTCATCCACGCCCAGCAGCATCTGAAATTCATACTGATCTTTTTGCAGCCCATGTCTGTGGATCAGTTCCAGGCCTTTCCAGACCACTTTCTCATCGTGGGTGGCGATGCCGACATAACTGCCCATGGCGAAGGCGGTGTCGATCAGCAGGCCAAAGTTGTCGTTGACGGTCTGCGGATCCTTATAGGCGACCTGGCGCGGTTCGACATAGATGCCCTTGCAGAGGCGGTAATTGGTTTTGAGGGCGGAGAGGCGGACGAGATCGTCGAGCGCGCGGCGCATGTAGGCCTGCAATACGATGCCGGTACGCTTGAATTCCTGGTTGATGCGCAAAAAGACCTCGATGGTATCCGACGTGACCGCGGAATCTTCCATATCGATGCGGACAAAGATGTTGAGGCTGTCGGCTTTGGCGACGATTTGGCGGATGTTCTGGTAGCACGCCTCCTTGTCCAGACACAATCCCAGCTGGGTCAGTTTGACGGAGATGTTGGCGTCGAGTTTTTCGGCGACAATGGCATCAAGGACTTGCAAATACTCATCGATGGCTTCCTGGCACTCTTCCAGCCGGATGGCGCTTTCGCCGAGCACATCCATGGTGGCGCACATGCCGCGGCCGTTGAGATCCTTGACGACGCGGATGCCGTCTTCGAGTTTGGAGCCGGCCACATACGGTTTGGAGACCATGCGGACGATGAATTTGGGGACCAGCGGCATGAACCAGATGATGAGTTTGTTGAACAGGTACATCATGTTGAATCCTCACTCTTTATAATCCACTTTTCGGTCTGTTGGGGTCCAAGGGTGGGAAGAGCACAACGAATGGCTTCAGGGGGGTGCCTTGTGAACAGAGCTTGCAGCAAGGAGACAGGGATTGATGATTTGCGGGCGGCTTCCGCCCCAGGGCGACGACATTTTACCGACCGTGCCGGATTAGGGTGATGGCGACAAGGGTTCAGATCACGCTTGTTTTGCGTCTGCAAGTTAACTGATTTTGCCCATATTGTCAAGAAGAAAGTCTGCGCGCCCGGCGGCCCGCAGAGCCCGGCACAGGCCGCACCGGCCTTGGACTCGATCGGGGCTGTCCATAAAGAAAAAAGGAAGGCTTTGGGGGAGTGCATCGACTGCGTCGATGCA
>DCUM01000078.1:0-1792 GCA_002327255.1 bacterium UBA2214
CGACGATGGCATAGCCTTGCCCTATGTCGAGGAAGGCCGACGGAGCAAAACGCAGCAGACGAGGCCCTATACGGCCTTGTAGTAGAGAAGTTGTGAGAAATCCGGGTTAAGGGCCGGCGGGGGAGCCGTCCTCCGTCATGCGGGCGGCGCGCTTGCGGTCGTTGGGGTCCAGGATGCGCTTGCGCATGCGCAGGGAGCGGGGGGTGACCTCCAGCAGTTCGTCCTCGTTGATGTAGTCCAGGAACTGGTCGAGGGCCATCAGGACGGGGGCGTCCAATTTGACGGCGATGTCGGCGGTGGAGGAGCGCATGTTGGTGAGCTTCTTCTCCTTGGTGGGGTTCACGGGGATGTCCTTGTCCCGCGGGGTCTCGCCCACCACCTGGCCGCCGTACACTTTGTCGCCGGGCGAGACGAACATCCGCCCCCGCTCCTGGATGCTGGAGAGGGCGTGGGCGGAGACGGTGCCGGCGCGGTCGGCCACCAGGACGCCGTTGCGGCGCCCCTCGATCCTCCCCGCCCACTCCAGGTAGCCCAGGAAGGTGTGGGCCATCACCCCCAGGCCGCGCGTCAGGCTGAGGAACTCCGCGCGGAACCCGAAGAGCCCGCGCAGGGGAACGGTGAAGGTGAGGCGGACATAGGTCCCGGGCAGGTCGAGCATCTTCTGCATCAGGCCGCGCCGCTCGCCGAGCATGCTGATGACGGCCCCCGCGTTTTCCTTGGGGACGTCCAGCACCAGGGTCTCGTAGGGCTCCAGGAGGCGGCCGTCCTCGCGGCGGGTGATGACCTGGGGCATGGAGACCTGGAACTCATAGCCGTCGCGCCGCATCTGTTCGATGAGGATGGCCAGTTGCAGTTCGCCGCGGCCGGCGACGGTGAACCGGTCGGAGGCGTCGCCCCACTCCACGGCGATGGAGACGTTGGTGCGCAGTTCCCGCTCCACGCGCTCGCGCAGTTTGGTGGAGGTGACGAACTTCCCCTCCTTGCCCAGGAAGGGGCTGTCGTTGACCATGAAGACCATGGAGACGGTGGGGGGCTCGATGGTGAGGAGGTCGAGGCGGACGGGGCGCTCGGGGTCGGCGAGGGAGTCGCCGATGGTGACGGCGGGGAGGCCCGAACAGGCGAAGATCTCGCCCGCCTCCACGGCCTCCACCTCCCGGCGCTCCAGCCCCTCGAAGACGAATACCTGCTGCACCTGGCCCCGCGCCAGCCCGCCCTGCGTGAAGACCACCACGGGGTCGCCCGGGCGGAGGTGCCCGGCGAAAAGGCGGCCGATGCCGAGCCGGCCGATGTAGTCGTCGTGGGTGATGTTGGTGATGAGGGCCGAGAGGGCGGCGGCGGGGTCCACGGCCGGCGAGGGGACCTTTCTGAGGATGGTCTGGAACAGGGGCGTCAGGTCCTGCAAGGGGGCGCCGTGTTCGACGGACGATTGCCCGTCGCGCCCGGAGGCGTAGACGATGGGGAAGTCCAGCTGGTCCTCGCTCGCGTCCAATTCGATGAAGAGGTCGAAGGTCTCGTTGACCACCTCCTGGACGCGGGCGTCCTGGCGGTCGATCTTGTTCACCACCACGATGGGCCGCAGGCCCAGTTCGAGGGCCTTCTTGAGGACGAAACGGGTCTGCGGCTTGGGCCCCTCCGCGGCGTCGATGAGGAGGAGGACGCCGTCCACCATGCGCAACACGCGCTCCACCTCGCCGCCGAAGTCGGAGTGCCCGGGGGTGTCCACGATGTTGATCTTGACCCCCTTCCAGGTCAGCGACATGTTCTTGGCCACGATGGTGATGCCGCGCTCGCG
>DCUM01000078.1:1825-1980 GCA_002327255.1 bacterium UBA2214
GCACTGCCGCATCATGGCGTCCACCAGGGTGGTCTTGCCGTGATCGACATGGGCGATGATGGCGATATTGCGCAGAAAAGCATTTTCTTTGACGTTTTTCATCTTCTTGTCATTCGTTTAAAGGTTTTAAAAGCCGATTTTTATCAGCCTTAAAT
>DCUM01000078.1:2013-4876 GCA_002327255.1 bacterium UBA2214
TTTTCATCCCAAAAGAAGGTAATTTGCCGAAGCAGTTAAAGCTGATGGGACTGATGCGGGCTGGCGCTTCACCGCTCCGTCAGCCGTTCCACATTGTGGGACTACGGTAAACGGCAGAGCCGGGCTGATGCCAGTTAGCGGTGTTCGCCTTCGTGTAGCAGACAAGAAAATGCCTATCAGAGGTTGTCATGAAACGTGCGGTGATAAAAATCGATAAAGAAAAATGCACGGGGTGCGGATTGTGCATCCCCCGCTGCAAGGGGGGGGCCCTGCGGTGGTAGTTTGTCGCGTCTGGTGCAGGTCGTGTTGCATCAGGCGCAGCGGCAACTACCGCTGCGCCTGATCGAGGTCGGCCTCCAGGGGGAGATACTGAAGGATGAAGCCCTGTGATTTTTTCTTCTCGGTGCGTGCCCTGCGTCTTCGCGGGAGCAGGAACGCGCTTGAATCTGCCACAAAGGTTTCGCGCTGAGGCGCAGAGACGCGGAGGTTGGCAGCACGAATGGCACCGATTCCGCCACGGGAGCAGACAACCTGATCACCTTGCCTCAGAGGGTCGATTTCATTTTCTGACGCTGCATCGCACAAATGGCAAAAGCAGGGTGCTGTCCCATCCGTTTTCCGCACGCTGGCGCGCCAACGGCCTCATGCCGTTGAAGCGCGCTATTTTCGTTCAGGAAAATTTTCCCTATTTGATCAGCGTCATGCGGTGACTCAGCTCGCCTTGCGGCGTTTTCAGGATGTAGAGATAGGTGCCTGTGGGAATATCGTGTCCCTCGCTGTCCCTGCCATCCCATATCACCGAATAGGATCCCGCGCCCTGCTGCGCCTGAATCAGATTTCTCACCCATTGACCCTGCAGGTTGTAGATCGCCAGTGTGATGGCCCCGCCTTTTTTAATGGAATAGGTGATGCGCGTATGGGCATTGAAGGGGTTGGGTGCGTTCTGTTCCAGCCGGTTGGAACCGGGTGTGGCGACTTCAACCTTCACCGGACCGTGCCACTGTTCCTGGCCGCGTGTGGAGACATCGACGAGCCGGTAGAAATAGGTCTTTCCCGAAACCACCTGCTGATCGGCATAGCGGTAAAGATGGGTGCCGGCACTGCTGCCGGCGCCCGGGACGAGTTCGGAATTCAAACGCGTATAAACGCCGTCCTCGCTTTCCGAGCGGTAGATATAAAAGCCGAGGTTATCACTCTCGGAAGCGGTTTGCCACTGCAAGACGACGCGCTGTCTGTCCGCCGATGCCTGGAACAGCGTCAACTCTACGGGCAGGTAAATGGGAATGAGATAATCTTCAACCTCACCATCCCGGGCAAGTCCCGAGGGCGTCAGTCCGGGTTGTGAACTGAAGCGGAAACGCGCGACTGCCTCGACATCGATTTGCGCGCTCGACGGCACCCAAAGGGTGATGGCATTGACGCCTGCAGTCAACCAGTGATCCTTGATGGGATGTTCGAGCATTTCGTCCCAGTGGCCGTCATGGTCGAAATCGATCCAGCCGTTGAGCCAGCCCGGCGCGGAGGCCGTAACCACGATCGTGGCCGGCTCGGAGAGGCGGAATTCGCTCAGGAATTGAACGCCATCTTCATCATCGATGCCGGCGAGATCATCCCCATCGGCGCCGCTCTGAGGTTGTCCATCACTTTCGGTGTCGATGTAATGGCCGAGAAAATATCCCGGCCGGTAAAAGTGGCGGGCGCCATCCTGCGCCAGAAGGGTCGGGAAGGGCGGATCTGGCGCATCGCCCAAATCCATTTCACAGGCCGTGCTGACATCGATACCGCTCCAATACACGGAATCACCGCTTTCGTCCGGCGAGGTTACCGTCACGGTCACCGAAGTGACCTCTCCGGGGACATTCTCCAGCATCAGTGTTTCCAGGAGCGCCTCGTCACCGGCGGAGGCGGCCAGACAGGTGATTTCTTTCGTGACCGGGCCTGCCTGCACGGCGAGCCGGATGTCCCGGTTGGTATCGGAATCCTTGTCGGTCACCACAAAGGTGGCATGGATGGTCTTGACGCCAAGGGTGGCCGGAACCGAATAGCTGCGGCTGTAGGAATGCGGCCGGTCGCTGGCCTGCCACCAGATGCCCTTGTGGAGCAGTTCACCGCTGTGGTACCCGCCATACGACGCGCGTCTGAACAGATAGACCACCAGCGCCCGCGGCGTGTGATACTCGAGAGTGCCGGTGCCGGATACCTCCGCCTGCACATAGGCGCCACTGTGAAAGCGCGTCTCATAATGGTACCCCAGCCCTTCTGCGATGATTGTGGGAAGCGTCATACTCACGCTCTCTGCGCCGGTGGTGAGGAGAATCTGTGCGGGGGGCGGCACATCTTCAGGCACTTTGAGAACGAGTTGAACCAGCATGCTGTCGACCGTCCCCGGATCGGGAATGTCGATCCGGACGGGATTGATGTGGGCATCCCGGGTTCCCATGCCTTTGGCGTGGATTTCGACACGGACGCCGCTTTCGCACGGCGTGGTCCAGGTTTGGGCGCTGAGCGCCAGGGCCAGAATCAGCAGCAGCGCAGCACTCCAGAGGCCTGTTATCTTGATACGGTATGCATGTTTCATGGCGTGTTCCTGCTCATAAGGTGACTCTTGAAATCGGGGTAAAATGTCACTCTATCCCGATACCGATGTAAAGAATAAGATACAATTCTACGGCGGCTAAATCTTTTTAATGAATTAAATAACAAACAATTATAGCATATAGAGTTTTGCACCTCACACCCCTGATTACAATAATTGCGCCACAAGCTGAAATGTGTGGATTTTTTGTTACTGGTTGCGTATTTTATTCCGTTTGCAGGCCATTTTATTTCGCAACGGCCTGCGTAGTGAAGCATCATGAGCCCC
>DCUM01000078.1:4894-13431 GCA_002327255.1 bacterium UBA2214
TTTTCATTGTAAGGAGGATTTCCCCATGGTTAAATCGTATGCGACGCTCTTCTCAATCACCCTGTTGATGCTGGTTTCGTGCGGCAAGGAGGCTTCTCTCATGAAAATCGAACGCGCACCGTTCGCCAAACTCCCGGATGGCCGGCAAGTGGAACAATTCACGCTGGTCAATGCAAAAGGCGCCAGGGCCACCCTGATCAATTATGGCGCCATTGTCACCAGTCTCTACATGCCGGATCGCAACGGCAAATACGATGATATGGTCCTCGGCTTCGACACTATCGATAATTATCTCAAAGAGCCGCCCTATTTCGGCGCCATCGTCGGCCGCTACGGCAACCGCATCGCCCATGGCCGCTTCACACTGGATGGCAAGACCCATCAATTGGCCACCAACAACGGTCCCAACCATCTGCACGGTGGCCCTGCAGGCTATGACAAGGTCCTGTGGAGTGCCGCCCCGGTGCAATCGGATTCGGCGGTGGGCGTCAAGCTCTCCTATCTCAGCAGGGACGGGGAGGAGGGCTATCCCGGTAACCTGGCGCTGCACGTGACCTACTGGCTGACCAATCTCAATCAGCTGCGCATTGACTATGAAGCGACCACGGATCAGGCGACGCTGGTCAACCCAACCCATCATGGTTACTTCAATCTCGCCGGTCAGGGAGAAGGCGACATCCTCGGCCATGAACTCATGATCGCTGCCGACTTTTTCACAGCGGTTGATGAGACGCTGATCCCCACGGGAGAACTGCAGCCCGTCCAGGGAACCCCCTTTGATTTCACCACGGCGACGGCCATCGGCGCGCGCATCCAGCAATCCGATCAGCAGTTGCAGTACGGCGGCGGGTACGATCATAACTGGGTGCTGAGGAAGGAGAGCGGCGCGCCGGGGCTGGCAGCCACGGTCTACGAAGCCGGCAGTGGCCGTTTCATGGAAGTCTATACCACCGAGCCGGGCCTGCAATTTTACAGCGGCAATTTTCTCGACGGGACGTTTGTCGGCAAGGACGGCAAACGCTATAATCACCGCTATGGCTTCTGCCTCGAGGCGCAGCACTATCCCGATTCTCCCAACAAGCCCGATTTCCCATCGGTCGTCCTGCGGCCGGGCGAGACTTATTCACAGACGACCATTTACCAGTTTTCCGCCCGCTGAGCTGTCAGGGGATGAGTCAGGCCGGATTTGACCGGTTCCATTTGTGCGGCGGCTGGGTTTCCATCCAGCCGCTCGAAAGAATCGCTTCAACCATGGCGTCGACACGGCCCGGGCGGGTACACAGTCCAGAAAAGTTAATCCCGGGAGATCCTGGACGATTCACCGGGCATTATTATCATTTTCTGCCACTCACGCTCTCCCTGAATGGGCCATCGAGCCGCTGCGGCGATTTTTCGCAACCGCGATGACGGAAAATGAAAAGGGAGTGGCCTCCCCATGAAGCCGGCGGCATTGGAGATGCCATCCGTCTTTGAGGCATGATGCATCCTAACAGACCTGGAGATTTATCATGATCAAACGTCTCTTATTGGCAACGGGCATCCTCGTCCTGGGCACTTTGAACGCCCCGGGTCAGACCAAAGCCGTAGATCTGTCGTCACCGAATGGCAAAATCCTCGTTCGCGTCGAACCGGGCGATGCATTATGCTACTCGGTCAGCTATGGCGGCAACGTCATTCTGTTGCCCTCGCCCATCGCGATGGAGCTTGAAAAGGGCAAAAAATGGGGCCCTGGCAGCGTACTGAAAAAAGTGCAGCGCCGCCAGGTGGATCGTTTCCTCAATCCGGTNNTCGCGATCATTTTAATGAAATGACGCTCGATTTTTCCGGCGATTTCAGCGTCGTTTTTCGCGCCTATGACGATGGCATCGCCTATCGTTTCGTAACACGGAAAAAGGGTCTGATTCGCATCGCGAATGAAGAGGCCACCTTTGCTTTCAGCGGCGATCATCCGCTCTGGTTCGCCGAAGAAGCCAGTTTTTACAGCCATCAGGAGCAGGAATATAAAAAGTTGCGCCTCGGCGAACTGAACGAAGGACGCCAGGCTTATACGCCGGCACTGGTCGCGCTGCCGGACGGCATTAAAATTCTCATCAGCGAATCCGATTTGCAGGATTACCCGGGCTTGTGGCTCTGCGGTGACCGTCGCGCGCTCTACCAGCTCAAGGGCCGCTTCCCGCAGGTGGTGCTGCGCGACAGCGTCACCTCCGATCGCGACGTCAAGCCGCTGCAGCGCGCGCCCTATATCGCGGAGACCAGGGGCGCCCGTTCCTTCCCGTGGCGGTTTCTCCTCATCAGCGAAAGGGACGGTCAGCTCATCGAAAATACCATGGTCTTTAAATTATCGCAGCCCACGCAATGCGCGTCAACGGAGTGGATCAAGCCGGGCAAGGTGGCCTGGGACTGGTGGAATGCCAACAATGTCTGGAATGTGCCCTTCCGGTCCGGTCTCAACACCGCCACCTACAAGCATTACATCGATTTTGCCAGCCAGTACGGCATCGAATATATCATCCTCGATGAAGGCTGGTACCAGCTCGGCGACCTGCTCGCGATCAATCCGGATATCGATGTTGCGGAGCTGATCCGATATGGCCAGGAGAAAAAAGTCGGCATCATCCTCTGGGTGACCTGGAAGACGCTTCTGGACCAGCTCGAGCCCGCCCTGGATCGATTTGCCGCCTGGGGGGTGAAGGGCATCAAAGTCGATTTCATGCAGCGCGACGACCAGTATATGGTGAACTATTACTGGCAGATCGCCCGGGAGGCGGCGGCGCGGAAGCTGTTGGTGGATTTTCATGGCGCCTACAAGCCGGCCGGACTGGATCGCGCCTGGCCCAACGTGCTCACCCGCGAGGGCGTCAAGGGCCTCGAGCACAACAAGTGGAGCGCCGATATCACGCCGGCGCACAATCTGATTCTGCCCTTCACGCGCATGGCGGTGGGGCCGATGGATTACACCCCCGGCGCCATGGTCAATGCCAATGCGCGCCAGTTTCAGGTTGTTTTCGATCTGCCCATGAGTCAAACCACGCGCTGCCAGCAGATGGCCATGTACATCGTCTATGAGAGTCCGCTGCAGATGCTGGCGGACAGTCCCAGCCGCTATCTGGCCGAACCGGTGTGCACCGCCTTCATCGCCGCTGTGCCGGTGACGTGGGACGAGACCCGCGTCCTGCAGGGGAGCGTCGGAGAATACGTCGTGGTGGCACGCCGCCACGGCGCGGCGTGGTACATCGGCGCCATGAACAATGAATCGGCACGCGAAGTGACCATCTCCCTTGATTTTCTCAAGTCGGGACGCTATGAGATGACCTGGTTCGGGGATGGTGTCAACGCCGGCCGCTGCGCCATGGACTATCGCCACGGGCAGGAGGATGTGACGGCGCAGTCCATGCGCTCGTTGCAGCTGGCCTCAGGCGGCGGCTGGGCGGCGCTGGTGAAGGCAATCGTGCCTTGATGCGTCCGGGCGATAAAGAAAGCCTTGCTTAACAAGATTTAAACCTTTATATTAACCGGTGATTTTAGCGGGCAGACAAATTGACCATCCCGTGGTTCTCGCACCATTGGCCGGTTGGACCGATACGGTTTTCAGACGCATCTGCAAGGAATTCGGGGTCGGGCTGATCTTCACCGAGATGGCCAGCGCCGATGCGCTGGTGCGCAATCGCCAACGCACCCTGGATATATGCCGTTTCACTCCCGAGGAGCGCCCCATCGGGGTGCAGCTCTTCGGCGCGGAAGCCGAAATCATGGCGGGCGCCGCCGAAATCGTGGCAGCACTCGAACCCGATTTCATCGACATCAATTTTGGCTGTCCGGCCAAAAAAGTGGTGCGCCGCGGCGGCGGTTCCGCGCTGATGCGCGACCTCGACGCCATTCAGACCATCGCGGCGGCGGTTGTTCAGGCCACCCCGATTCCGGTCACCGCGAAATTGCGCGCCGGCTGGCAGGAGGCGGTCGCGGTCGAAGCGTGTCAACGCCTGCAGGGTGCCGGCGTGGCGGCGGTCACTGTCCATCCGCGCACACAAAAGATGGGTTTCAAAGGCGAAGCGGACTGGCGATTGATCGGGCAAGTCAAAAACGGCGTCTCCATCCCGGTCATCGGCAATGGCGATGTCAACACGCCGGAAGATGCCAAACGCATGCTGGAGGAGACCGGCTGCGATCTGGTGATGGTCGGCCGCGCGGCCCGGGGAAATCCCTGGATATTCAGACAGATCACGGCCTATCTCGAGGAGGGCACGCTCATTCCGCCACCCTCTTTCGATGAGCGTCTCTCCCTGTGCATCCGCCATCTCGATGAACAGGAACGCTACTACGGTGCCCGTGTGGCGGTTTTCAATATGCGTAAACATATCTCTTTTTATCTCAAGGGCGGCGAACGCGTCACACAATTTCGCGAGCAGCTTTTTCGTCAAAACGATATCGAACAGGTGCGTGCCAGCCTGGTGCAGTTTCAACAACAGCACACCCTGATCGGCATCACCGGATAATTTTTATGGGCAGGAGTATATCCTGCCTTTTTAATTCCAACAAACCAGGAACTTGTTATTGGAGGTTGCATGTCGAAGCGCAAAACCATTATCATGGGGGCGGCAGGAAGAGATTTTCATAACTTTAACGTCTATTTCCGCAACAACGACGCGTATGAGGTGGTGGCCTTCACCGCCACGCAGATCCCCAACATCGATGACCGCAAGTATCCGGCTGAATTGGCTGGCGCACTCTATCCCAAAGGCATCCCCATCGAGCCCGAAGATAGATTGCCCGAGCTCATTCGCCGGCACACGGTGGATGAAGTCTTTTTTGCCTACAGCGATGTCACGCACGAATATGTCATGCACAAGGGCTCTCAGGTCAATGCCCTCGGCGCGACTTTTTCGCTGCTGGGACCGCGTCATACCATGTTGAAAGCCAAAGTGCCGGTGGTGGCGGTGTGCGCCGTGCGCACCGGCTGCGGCAAGAGCCAGACCACCCGCCGGGTTGCGGAAATCCTGAAAGCCAAGGGCAAACGCATCGTCGCCATCCGTCATCCGATGCCCTATGGCGATCTGGTCGCCCAAAAAGTGCAGCGCTTCGCCGGACTCGATGATCTGGTCAAACACAAATGCACCATTGAAGAGATGGAAGAGTACGAACCCCATCTGGTGCAGGGATCCATCGTCTACGCCGGCGTCGATTATGGCGCCATCCTCGAACAGGCGGAAAAAGAGGCGGATGTAATCCTCTGGGACGGCGGCAACAACGACACGCCGTTTTACCAGCCCGACGTCCATTTTGTCGTGGTGGATCCGTTGCGGCCGGGTCACGAGATCACCTATCATCCGGGCGAAACCAATCTGCGCATGGCCGACTATGTCATCATCAACAAGGAAGTGGAAGCCGACCTCGACGATCTGCGCACCGTCGCCGGGAACATTCGTGTTTTCAATCCCACCGCCCGCATCATCGATGCCGCCTCGCCCATCCGCGTCGAGAACGCAGAGGCGCTGCTGGGCAAACGCGCCCTGGTGGTGGAGGATGGTCCGACGTTGACGCACGGCGAGATGTCATTCGGCGCCGGCATCATTGCCGCCGACCGTTACGGTGCCTCTGAACTGGTCGATCCGCGGCCTTTTCTCAAAGGCTCTCTGGTGGATACCTTTGAGAAATATCCGGACATCGGCACGCTGTTGCCCGCCATGGGCTATGGCGACGAGCAGATGCGCGATCTCGAAGCCACCATCAATGCCTCGGATTGCGATGTCGTGGTCATCGGCACCCCCATTGATTTGCGCCGCATCATTCAGATCAATAAGCCGACGGCGCGCGTTTTTTACGATTTGCAGGAGATCGGCCGGCCCAATCTTGAAGACGCCCTGAGCCGTTTCTGAGAGAGGACGCATGCCCGCATTGGTCGAAACCAACAAAATTGCTGTCGTCGCACTCGGCGGCAATGCCATCACCCGTGAATTCGAAGAGGGTGATATCTATCAACAGTTCGCCAATACCCGCCGCGCCCTGATGGGCGTGGCGGATTTGATCGAACGGGGTTATCGTCTCGCCATCACCCACGGCAATGGCCCGCAGGTGGGCAATGCGCTGATCCGTGTCGAAGAAACCCGCCATCTCGTACCGCCCTTGCCGCTGGGGGTGATCGTCGCCGATCTCGAAGGCGGCATGGGGTACATGATCGAACAGTCCCTGATCAATAAGCTGCTCCTGCGCGGCATCGGCCGCAACGTCGTCACGCTGCTGGCACAGGTGGTGGTGGAACGCGATGATCCCTCGATTCAGAATCCCAGCAAATTCGTCGGTCCGTTTTACAAAAAAGAAGAGGTGGCAGAACTCACGGCCAGGCGCGGCTATCTGATCAGGGAGGATGCGGGCCGCGGGTATCGCCGCGTGGTGCCCTCTCCCGTTCCGCAAAAGGTAGTGGAAGCGGCCATTATTCGCAAGCTGGTCCATGAAGGAACCGTGGTCATCACCTGCGGCGGCGGCGGCATTCCGGTCTATCTGGAGGAGGATGGCCGCCTCGAGGGCATCGATGCGGTGATCGACAAGGATTTGGCCTCCGCGCTGCTGGCGCGGGAAATTGAAGCGGATGAGCTCTACATCCTCACGGCAGTGGATCAGGTCGCCCTGCATTTTGGCACGGCGCAGCAGCAGTCTCTGGATGTTTTGTCGGTTGCCGATGCGCGGAGATATCTGACGCAGGGTCACTTCCCCAAAGGTTCGATGGGGCCCAAAATCCAGGCGGCCATCAACTTTATCGAACAGGGCGGCAAAAAAGTCATCATCACTTCGGTCGAACGCATGACCGAAGCGCTGCAAGGAAAAACCGGCACGGAGATCGTCGCCTGATGATAGCGATGGCAGCAGGGGCAAAGTCCTCTGGAGAGCAGCGTAGCGGGGTGGGGACCCCGGAACCGAACCGCGGCGAGGGTGGACCCCTCACCGCGGTGTGGCGAAACGGCATCGCTTGCAGGGTTTCGTCGCGTGGCGAACTGCGACCCGGGGTGTAAACCCCGGGTCGATCCCGGATCCCGGCGCCCGCGAAACGCTGCAAGCCGGAGTCGCATTCCCGGTTCGATCCTGTTCACTCATGTTGCAGTATTTATCACCAGTCAGGAGTCAGTTGACATGTCAGAACAAAAGGCACGGAAAAAGGATGTCTCCATCACCATCAACGAAGCCTGGTGCAAGGGGTGCGTCATCTGCGTGGAGCTTTGTCCGGAATCGGTTCTGGTGATGCAGAACGGCAAGGCCAGGGTCGCCCATCTGGAGCAGTGCACGGCCTGCGGTCTGTGTGAATTGCGTTGTCCGGATTTTGCCATTGTGGTTGTCGATAAAAACAAACTGGACCAATCGAGCGAGTGAGAAATGCCAGAAGAAAAAAACATTCGAGTATTGACCGGTAACGAGGCCTGCGCCGAAGGCGCACTGGCGGCGGGGCTGCGTTTTTATGCCGGGTATCCGATCACGCCTTCATCGGAAGTGGCGGAAGTGCTCGCTGCAGAATTGCCCAAAATAGGCGGCGTGTTCATACAGATGGAGGACGAAATTGCTTCCATCGGCGCCATCATCGGTGGCTCCCTGGCCGGGGTGAAATCCATGACCGCCACCAGCGGTCCGGGCTTTTCCCTGATGCAGGAGAATATCGGCTTTGCCGCCATGGCGGAGGTGCCGTGCGTCATCGTCAATGTCATGCGCGNNACCCACGGTGATCATCCCATCATCGCGCTGGCGCCTTTCAGTGTCGCCGAGACGTTCGACCTCACGGTGCGTGCCTTCAATCTCTCCGAAAAGTACCGCACGCCCGTGATTCTGCTCCTCGATGAAATCATCGGACATGTCAATGAAAAAGTGCACATGCCCGACGCCGCTGCGCTCGAGATTATGGAGCGGGTGCCGCCCGCCGTGCCGCCTGACCAGTACCTGCCTTATCAACACACCGAATCGGGTGTGCCGCCCATGGCGATCTTTGGTCAGGGCTACCGCTTCCATGTGACGGGACTGGCCCATGATGAAACCGGTTTTCCCACCAANNAGCGCCAAAGAGATCGGCCGCCTCATGGCACGGCTGCATCGCAAGATCGATCAGAACCGCGATGACATCGTCGAGGTCGATTCCTTCATGATGACGGATGCAGAGACCGCGATTATCGCCTACGGTTCCACGGCGCGTTCGGCGCGTCATGCGGTGCGCCTGGCGCGGGAAAAAGGCCAGAGAGTCGGGCTCCTGCGGCTCAAGACCTTATGGCCCTTTGCCGATGTTGAAATACGCGCTTTTTCGCAACAGATCAAAACCTGGGTGGTTGCGGAGATGAATCTCGGGCAGATGGCCCATGAAGTGGAGTGGGCACTGGCCGGCGCGGCGCCGGTGNNAGCGCGTCAACAAGGTGGATGGCGACCCCATCAGTCCATTGGAAATCCTGCAAGCGCTGCCCGCGTGAAGCGATAGAGAAGGAGAGAATATCCATGTTCAATTATGATCAATATCTGCGCCTCAACAAGTTTCCGTTGATCTGGTGCTCCGGATGCGGCGATGGCATCGT